>JAGPKZ010000003.1:24465-79611 GCA_018053665.1 Prevotella sp. | reverse complement strand
ATGCTTGAAAGAGTTCGTGTAACCGCAAGTGTGAACAATGTATTCACAATAGACAGTTGGGAATATGGTGATCCTGAAACAAGCGATTTGGGTACACGTGCATTCAATCTTGGAATAAATATTACACTTTAATTTGAAATACATCATGAACTATATAAGTAATATATTTAAAGGCTGTGCGGCATTTGTCATGGCGACAATGCTCGTAAGTTGTGGGGATTCATTTCTTTCTCAAGACCCACTGTCATTCTATGAGCCTTCAACAACATATAGCAATGAAGCTGGATTGAAATCAGCTCTAGGTATGTGTGATCTGGAATTGAAGACTATCATAATGGATGGAAACGGAAACGTTATTCCAATGGCTTCCAACTATATAATGTCTGATATTGGCTTGTATGCCAAGACAGATATGGGTGGTGGTTTCCAAGATAACTTTGATGCAAAACTTACTCCTACATCTGGTATGAACGGTGGTGGTGATGCTAATGCCATGCAACGTTTTTGGGATGAGGGATATACTGGTGTGAAATATGCTAATACAGTGCTTTCATACGTAGATAAGGCACAGGGACTTGATGAAACTACAAAAAACATCTACAAGGGACGTGCTTATTTCCACCGTGCATTGAGATACTACTATTTAACATTGCAGTTTGGTGATATACCTTTGGTAACAAATATTATCACTAAACCAAAGCAGGACTACAAGAGCACATCAAAGGAAGCTATCTTCAAGATGCTTGTAAACGATTTGGAATTTGCAGTGAAATACGTGCCTTCGCAGTCAGCAATGACTGATATTGGTATGGTAAACAAAGAGGCTTGTCTGCATCTTTTGGCAAAATGCTATCTTGTTACAGGTCAATATGATAAAGCAGAGCAGACCGCTACAGATCTTATAAGTAACTATGGTCTGCACCTGATGGAAAATCCATTCGGAACTTTTGTTGCCGGAAACCAAAAGACGTGGCCTATAACACGTAATGTTCTTTGGGATCTTCATCGCGGCGAAAATGTATGCGACCCTGCAAACAAGGAACTTATTATGCCTATATTGAACTTTAATGATCAGAATTTCACAGGATATAGTATTATGCGTGCATGTTTCGCTCACTGGGGCAATGGTGTTATCAAAGATCCTACAGGAATTTCTCCTGCCGGAAAAAATATCGCACGAAATAATGCTGATTATGATGAAAACAACGATTGGGTAAGATCTATCGGACGTGGTATAGGATGTTTCAGAACTTCAAAGCACTACAATCAGGCTATTTGGAATGTTGATGGAACTCCAGACTATCAGGACTTGCGTCACAACCGTAGTGTTGGAAACTGGGTAGAAATGGAAGATATAAGATATACTAATAAAAAGTCTCCTTACTATGGCAAGAACTTCCAGTTGTATGCTACTCAAGACTATGTTGACGGTACAGGCAAGACTATCGTTCACAAGGGAGATTTACTTTGTGGAGATACAATCAGAAGTTGGTATCCTACACCGCTATACCAATGCTATATATTGGATAAGACCGCAGAAGGTAATTTAGGCGCAAATCAGTTTAACGGTGCGTCTACTGGTTCTAATGGAAACCTTTATCTTTTCCGTCTCGCTGAGACATATTTAATTCGTGCTGAAGCACGTTTCTATCAAGGTAACGTAACAGGGGCTGCCGATGACGTAAACGTAGTACGCAAGCGTGCAAATGCTAAGCATCTGTTTACAACCGTCACTATAGGCGATATCCTAGATGAACGAGCTCGTGAACTTTATATGGAAGAGTGGAGACAGCCTGAAATGACACGTGTTGCGTGGTGTCTTGCAAAGAGTGGAAAACCTGATGAATGGGGACATACTTATGACATTAAGACATGGGACAAGCAAGAGGGTACAGACCGCAATGGCGGAAACTATTGGTATCAGCGTCTTATTAACTACAGTCTGTTCAATAATGGCGCCATACAGTCAAACGGTGTAAGTTTGGAATATAAGGTTAACAAGCACAATATATTCTGGCCTATTCCTAATTCAGCTATAACTGCTAATACAGGTGCTGCTTTGAGACAGAATTATGGATATGACGGATATAGCGAATCTACACAAATGTGGACTAATTGGGAAGATGCCGTCGCTGATGAAAATAGGTAATTAAATGGTTTATGGATAACGTTAATCATCAATAGGTTATATTTTACGACGGAGTAATCAAATATAATGGTTATTCCGTCGTTTTATAATTAATAGGTAATAATAAATAGTTTGTTATGATTAAAGATATTAAGTTATTTGTGGTGGCATTTGCCTTGCTTATGCCTTTTAGTGTAGCTGCAAAAAAGAAAGATCAAGTAAACGATCGTGAGTATTGGAGTTCGCAAGCTTGGAAAATGTCACGTCCTGTATTGGAAAATATGGCGAAAGGTGAACTCGTGAAGAACATGAAGATGGAATTCAGTCCAAGTTTCGACAGTCGAAATAAAAAGGTCGCCTACATGGAATGTTTCGGCAGACTTATGGCAGGTATTGCACCTTGGCTTTCTTTGCCAGATGACAATACTACAGAATGTGCAAAACGCAAACAACTTAGAGAGTGGGCATTAAAAAGCTATGTTAATGCTGTAGATCCAGCATCTCCTGATTATCTCTGTTGGGGAATAGGTGGGCAGAATCTTGTAGATGCTGCATATATAGCTGAGAGTTTTCTTCGTGGATATGATTCATTATGGAAACCACTAGATAATACTACCAAACAGAGATATCTTGACGAATTCAAAAAATTGAGGAAGATAGATCCTCCTTATACAAACTGGTTGTTGTTCTCGTCAACAATAGAAAGTTTCATTGCTAAGGCTGGTGGTGACTATGACGAGTATCGTGTGAACTCAGCCTGCCGTAAAGTTGAGGAATGGTATGTTGGTGATGGATGGTATTCTGATGGTCCTGAGTTTGCTTTCAATTATTATGGTAGCTATGTATTTCATGCCATGTATCTGGAAACATTACAGGCTATGATTGATGCTAAGGCAAGTACACGTCTAGACTATAAGAAGTATTATGACAGACAGCTGAAACGTACACAGAAATATTCAATAATATTGGAACGTTTTATATCTCCTGAAGGAACTTTCCCTGTATTCGGCCGTAGTATTCCTTATCGAAATGCAGCAATGCAGCCATTGGCTCTTTTAGCATGGATGAAAGCTCTGCCGACAGAACTTACAAATGGTCAGGTGAGAGCAGCACTTACAAAAGTAATGCATCGTATGTGGGATGAACACAATAATTATAATGATGCAGGTTTTCTCACAATAGGATTTTGTGGAAGTCAGCCTGATGCTGCAGATTGGTACACCAATAATGGCAGTGAATACATGGCTTCGCTCACATTTATGCCATTGGGATTGCCTGCAGATGATCCTTTCTGGACTGCGAAAGCAGAACCTTGGACACAAGTTAAGGCATGGGGTGGAGATAAATTTCCTAAAGACCACATGTGGACAGACACTCCACAACCAAAGGATAAATGGTAGAGATTATACATAATAAGGAATAATATATATTATATAGATAATGAGGAAATTAATAATTTCGACAATTCTGATGCTTGCGTTTACAAGCGGTATGGCTTTTAATGCGCAGCAACAAAAAATTGTGGAGATGATAGGAAAGGTGAATGATTACTGGCAGTCTCATAACAAACCAGAAACAAATGCTTTCTGGGACAATGCCGCTTATCATACAGGAAATATGGAGGCTTACAGACTTACGTCTAATAAGCAATGGATTGAATATTCCACAAAATGGGCAGAACACAATAAATGGATGGGGGCTACTGAAAAAGATGCTTCTAAATGGAAATATAAATTATATGGTGAAGACCAACAGCATGTACTGTTTGGTGATTGGCAAATTTGTTTCCAGACATATATTGATCTGTGTAATATTTCTTATGGTTCAAAGGCTGATAGGAAAGAATTACTTAATGACTTTCGTCTGAAGAGAGCCCTTGAAGTAATGGGGTATGAAGCCAACTCTAAGGCTCATGACTATTGGTGGTGGGCTGATGCCTTGTATATGGTAATGCCTGTAATGACAAAGATGTATAATTTGACTGGTGATGAAAAATACCTAGATAAGCTTTATGAGAACTTATGTTACAGTGATAGCATAATGCTGGATAAAGAGACTGGGCTGTATTTCCGTGATGGGAAATATATTTATCCACGTCACAAGACAAATAATGGCAAGAAGGATTTTTGGGCAAGAGGTGATGGATGGGTGCTAGCAGGACTTGCCAAAGTGTTGCAGGATATGCCCCATACATATCGTCATTATGATTTCTTCATTAAAAAATATATTACTCTTGCTAATGCCGTTGCCAAGCTTCAGCAGAAAGAGGGATATTGGACTCGCTCAATGATGGACCCGTTGCAGGCTCCAGGACCAGAGACAAGTGGTACGGCTTTCTTTACTTACGGTATGCTGTGGGGAGTGAACAATGGTATTCTTGACGCAGCGAAATATCGCCCTGTTATAAACAGAGCATGGAAATATCTTTCGGAAACAGCATTGCAGTCTGATGGAAGGATAGGATATGTTCAGCCTATCGGAGAAAAGGCTATACCAGGTCAGGTGGTGGATAAAAACTCTGAAGCTAATTTTGGAACAGGTGCTTTTCTGCTTGCAGCTTGCGAATATGTGAAGTATATTGGAAATGGATTGCAAAGAGTTTCTTTTAATGTGCATAATAGTCTTGATTTTCAGATTCAGAAATTGGCTGAAGTTAGTCTTGACAGTATATGTAAAAGTTTGGGATGCGGAAATGGTGATGACATCATTGTTAGGGATGCTCATGGAAACGAGGTTGAATATCAGAAGAGTTATGATGGAAAACTGCTTGTTGATGCATCTGTAAGACCTAATGGAGATGCTGTGTCTTATGTTGAACAAGGACAACATTCCACAATGAGAAATTTTGTTTATGGAGCACTGTATAAGATAAGAAAAGATGACATAGCTTGGGAAAACGACCGAGGTATATATCGTGCATACGGACCTGCACTTCAGAGGAGTGGCGAAAAGGCTTACGGATTTGATGTATGGATTAAAAACACTCCTGAACTTGTTATGGACAAGCGTTATAAAGTTGATTATGACGCAAATATTATAGAGGATTCTCTTTATAGAATAGGCAAGAAGGAAGAAGCTAGGGCTATTGATGATGCAACTTCTTTTCATTATGACCATGGTAACGGAATGGACTGTTACAGTGTTGGACCAACATTAGGATGTGGTACTCCTGCATTGATGAAAGACGGCAAGATGATAATGCCTTATTGTTATAAGGATTATGAAATATTAGATAATGGTCCGTTGCGTTTTACAGTAAGACTTGATTTCAATGCAGTCAGTATAGGACTTGATAAGAACGTTGTGGAACATCGCTTGATAAGTCTTGATAAAGGCAATAACTTCAATAAGATGACCGTATGGTATGATGGTATAACGTCGGCTTGCAAACTTGTTGCTGGAGTTGTTCTTCATAGTGCAGAAGGTGCTGTTGTAAGCAAAGAAACCGTATTATATGCGGATCCGACTGACGATCCACAAAAAAATAATTCACAGATTTATGTTGGTGTCTTGTTTCCTTATGGTAGCATTACAACCAAGTTAATGACTATCAAACCAGAGAATGGTATCTATGGACATGCTGTTGGTATAAAAGATGATTATCATGGCGAGAAGTTTACCTATCTATTCGGTTCTGCATGGAGCAAATATGATGTTAGAAATATGCAGGAATGGACTGTAAGGTCAAATAGTGCATTGATGATTGCTAAATCTAATTAGTGGAGTAGTTTATAAAGAAAAAGTACGAAGAAAGGCATAACCTTTCTTCGTACTTTTTCTTTATATATACTAAATATTATATGTAAGACTCAAGGAATTTTACCTCACCTTTTACATATATTTGTTTTGTCGTAGCAGGTATTAATATTGATTCGCCAGCTTCTAAAGAGATATTGTTTCCTTCATTGTCGCTTATATCGGCACTTCCTTTAAGACAAAGGAAGATAACGAAACTGTCAAGACTGCTATAGTCTATTGTCATAGGTTCGTTAAGGTCATATATGCTTGTGCAGAAATAAGGACAGCGTATAAGACTTATGCCCTGATTCTTTTCTGGTTTATAATCTGTGTGATAGTCATTTTCCACATTATAGTTAATGCTTTCTGCGGCCTGTTTTGTGTGGAGCTGGCGATAGTTACCATCTTTATCTTTACGCTTGAAGTCGTAAATGCGCCATGTGACATCACTTGTCTGCTGTATTTCTGCAAGAAAGCATCCTGCACCTGTACTATGTATTCTTCCAGCAGGTAAGAAAAAACAGTCACCTTCCTTTACGTTATATTCTGCAAGAGCATCAGTGATAGTGTCGTTTTCAACCATCTTCTCGTATTCTTCAGGTGTTATCTTCTTTTTTAGGCCGATTCTCAGTTTTGCGTTTTCATCACTGTTCATGATATACCACATCTCTGTTTTTCCGCGTTCCTTACCTTGTTTCTTAGCAATCTCGTCGGTAGGGTGTACTTGAATTGACAATTGGTCTCTTGCATCGATAAACTTAATCAGCAAAGGAAATTCGTTACCGAAGTGTTTGTAGTTCTCTTCTCCTAAAAGTTTACCTTTAAGCTCTGACAATAAGTCATTTAGTTTAGTTCCAGCATATTCACCGTCGGCTATGATGCTTTCATGGTCTTTTACTCCAGATATTTCCCAACTCTCACCAACGTTTTCTTGGCTTAGTTCTAGGTGTTTAAAGGGAATGATTTTGTCCCCCCCCCAAATTGTGGATTTCAGTAATGGATTGAATTTAATAGGTTTCATATGATATTTATTAGTTGTGTTTCCAAAAAGTTGGTGTGAATATCACCAGTACAGTGAATATTTCCAATCGTCCAATAAGCATAAGAGCTGAACAAAGCCATTTTATAGCAGTCGGAAGTGTAACCCAGCTTGATGTTGCTCCTATATCTCTGCCTATCGTAGGTCCTACGTTTCCTATACTACTTAATACCATTGTAATCGAATTCATAGGATCAATGCCATATAAAAGGATAATGAATACAGATATGAGACATATTAATAAATAAATTGATAGAAAAGAAATTAATGTAACACATTTTTGATGTGTGATGTTTGCTCCATCTACATGTATTGGCAATACAGCATTAGGATGTAATATCTGTTTGAACTCATTTTTTATCATTTTTATTATTATCACACTGCGAATGCTTTTGAAGCCACCACTTGTACTTCCTGAACATGCTCCAAGAAACATACATATCGTTAAGATAATCCAAGTTATATGAGGCCATTTGTTGGCATCGTCACTAAATAATCCTGTTGTTGTTATAAAAGATACAACTTGAAAAATACCAGAACGTATAGCGTGTTCTATATCATAGCCATTGTATTTTATGAGTTGATATATTACAAATAGACTAAATATGAGCGTGATAAAAGAATAAAAACGAAATTCACTACTTTTAAAAATTGTTTTTATGCTTTTGTTAATCGCAGATGTATATATTAGTGTGAAGTTTATACCTGATAAAAAACAAAAAAAAGCTCCTACATACTCTATTGCTGAAGAATGGAAAAAAGCAATACTGCTGTTGTGGGTTGAAAAGCCTCCTGTAGCTGTAGTTCCCATAGCATAGTTGATGCTGTCAAACCATCCCATTCCACATACCATAAATGAAATACTGCATGCTATTGTAATTACTAGATAAACAGTCCATATCCATTTAGCACTTGTGCTGAGTCGTGGATGAAGACGTGAATGTATGGGCCCCGTTGATTCTGCCGCAAATATCTTCACAGATCCTCCTACAAAAGATGGAAGTATAGCTGTTGTGAAAAATACTATTCCTAGTCCGCCTATCCAATGAGTCATACTTCTCCAAAATAATATTCCATGTGGAAGTATATCTACATTGTTTATTATTGTAGCTCCGGTTGTTGTGAATCCCGACATTGTTTCAAAATATGCGTCTGTGAAACTAGGAACGTATTCTCCGATAGTCAAGGGAAAAGTGCCGAAAAAACTAAATATAATCCATGATAATGACACTACAAGGTATGCATCGCGCTTAGTCATAGAATTGTCTGCTTTATGACCTAAAAAGCGAAGAAAGAGAGCAGATAAGAATGTTATAAGTATGGAGTATAAAAATGGAATAGTATCGCTTTCATGATAAGCAATTGACATAATTAGACAGCAAACCATCATCGCTGACTCAATGAAGAGTAGCGAGCCTATAATTTTAAATATGGTTTTGCTGTTTAGCATCAATTAAATAAATTCTCAATCTTTTTCATGTCTACATTGTAACAGAATACCATTACCGTATCACCGGCCTCAATACGAGAGTTTCCTGATACCAGCATTCCATTGCCATTGCGTACAAGTCCGCCTATTGTCATTCCGTCAGGCAACTTTAAGTCTTTTACTTCTTTGCGTGTTACTTTGGCGCCTTCTTGTGGTATGAATTCTGCAACATCAGCATTTATGTTCATTATGAACCGTACGTTATGTACGTTTGCATCTAGCATCATTTGATATATATAGCTTGCAGCAATGGCTTTTTTATTGATTATCGTTCCTATATCAAGACTGTCTGCCATACTAATGTAATCAATGTTCTCAACCATAGCAACAGTCTTTCTAACTCCCATTCTCTTAGCTGTTAGGCAAGCAAGGATATTAGTTTCGGCGTTTCCAGTAAGAGCCACGAAAGCCTGAGTGTTTTTTATGCCTTCTTCCTGTAGCAAGGCAAGGTCTCTTCCGTCACCGTTTATTACCAGTGTGCGGTCGTCATCAAGCAATTCGTTTAGTTGCTCACAACGATGCTCATCACTCTCTATGATTTTAATGTTCATATATTCAGGCATAGTCTTTACTGCTCTTACTGCAGTTCCACCACCTCCCATCACCATAACGTTCTTCACGTCAATATAATGTTCTTTACCAACAATCTTTCTGATGTATGGAATATACTGTTGTGTGGTCATGAAATAAGCGAGGTCGTAGAGTTGTAAAACATCATTTCCTCTAGGAATGATAGTTTCAGTGCCTCTCTTTATAGCAACTACATGGAACGGATCATCAGGGCCACTAATGTCTTTCATTGGTTTGTTAAGGATCTCGCAAGTTTGCCGAAGTTTTATTCCAAGCATAACGAGAGCACCATCGTGAACATCCCATCTTTGTCTCACCCACGACATCTTCAGCCCGCTGTTGATATCCTTTGCTGCAAGCATTTCCGGATATATAATGGAGTTGATTCCTAGTTTGGCAAAGAAGTTCTCTAGTTCAGGTGTAACATATTCGTAGTTATCAACTTTAGCCACAGTTTTCTTAACTCCGAGAGCATTGGCTAAAGTACAGCTTGTCATGTTCTTGCTTTCGTCAGGAGTCACGGCTATAAACAGGTCTGCATGTTCCGTTCCTGCTTCTTTTAAAGCCTTTATGCTAGTGCATGAGTCGTTGATAGTCATGAGATCAAAGTCTGAACTTATTCTCTCAAGATTTTCAAGATTTTCATCCATGAGAACAATGTCTTGATTATTGCGCGAGAGCAATTTTGCAAGATATGTGCCAATGGCGTATGCTCCAGCTATAATTATTTTCATCTTAAGCTTTTTATGGTATAAATAATACTATCAGGATCAATGTGACATATTTTCTGAAGTTCGTCTACAGGTCCGTGCTCGATGAAAGAGTCTGGGACACCTAGACGAGTAATCTTTGGGTAGTATCCGTTGTCGCTCATCCATTCTAGGATAGATGAACCGAATCCTCCGCTACGTATTCCGTCTTCAATTGTTATTATACGTTTGAATTTCTTTCCTATTTCGTGAAGCAAATTCTCGTCTAATGGTTTCAGAAAACGCATGTCATAATGTGCAACACTTAGTGTCTCGCTTTCTGTTTCACTAAATTCCTTAATGGCTATCTCGACGTTATTGCCGATGGGGCCTATACTAAGTATCGCAACATCTTTTCCGTCATGCAAGATTCTGCCTGTTCCTACTTTTATTTCTTCTAAAGGACATTTCCAGTCTGAAAGTACTCCGCGTCCACGTGGATATCTAATCACGAATGCACCCTTGTCTGGAAGTTGCGCTGTGTACATAAGACGGCGCAATTCGTGCTCATTCATTGGACTTGCTATTGTGATGTTTGGAATAGGACGCAGCGCTGCCATGTCAAAAACTCCATGATGTGTAGGACCGTCTTCGCCGACTAATCCTGCACGATCAAGACATATCACAACAGGCAGATTAAGTATTGCAACATCATGAATGATATTGTCATACGCCCTTTGGCTAAAAGAACTGTATATATTGCAGAATGGCTGCAATCCATCTTTTGCCATACCGCCAGAGAATGTTATTGAGTGTCCTTCGGCGATGCCAACGTCAAATACACGATCGGGCATTGCTTTCTGCATGATGTTCATAGAACAGCCTGTAGGCATTGCTGGAGTCACACCAACTATCTTTGGATTCTTTTCCGCCAATTCCAACAGGGTGTTTCCAAATACGTCCTGAAATCTTGAAGGTAGGTTGCTGCAGTCGGCAATCATTCGTTCCCCTGTTTCAGGGTCAAACTTACCTGGAGCATGCCATATTGTAGCTGCTTTCTCTGCTGGTTCATATCCTTTACCTTTTACAGTATGAAGATGTAAAAGTTTCGGTCCTTTCATATTCTTCAACTGTTGAAGAACTCTGACGATTTCCTTGACGTTATGTCCATCAAAAGGTCCGAAATACCTTATGTTCATACCCTCAAAAATATTCTGCTGATGACTTAGCGCACTTTTCAATGCGTTGTTTAGTCTTAAGATGCCTTTCCTTCTGTCTTCATTCAAATATCCTTTGCTATGTAGCCATTTGCTAGCCTTAAAGCGCAAACGATTGTATGTCTCGTTAGTGTCAATGTTTAGCAGATACTGTTCCATGCCTCCTACGGCACGGTCAATAGACATATCGTTGTCGTTGAGAATTATCAGTAAGTCATTAGGTGTGCTTGATACGTTGTTTAGTCCTTCAAATGCCAAACCTCCGCTCATAGCTCCGTCTCCGATAACAGCAACAACATGTCTTTGATCGTTGTGAAGTGCTGCCACAGCCATACCTAATGCTGCCGAAATAGAATTACTTGCGTGTCCGCATGTAAAAGTATCGTATTCGCTTTCACGTGGATTAGGAAATGGGCATATACCATGAAATTTGCGGTTGGTACAGAATTTATCCCTGCGCCCCGTAAGTATTTTGTGTCCATAAGCTTGATGCCCTACATCCCATACAATACGGTCTTCCGGTGTATTGTATACATAATGCAGAGCCACTGTTATTTCCACTACACCTAGCGATGATGCGAAGTGTCCTGGATTAACAGAAACTTCATCAATAATATCCTCGCGTAGTTCCTTACAGATTTCTGGTAATTGCTCAACGTTGAGTTTACGAAGATCTGCCGGATATATAATATTGCTTAATAATCCAAATTTAGTTTTGTCCATCAATACTTTTAGCATGATTATTTGTGCAAAGATACTGCAAGCCTCACACAATACAAAATAAAAAATGAAATATTTTATTTAATTACTGTGTGTTTCCCTATCTTAAAGGTTATTTTCAATACAGCAGTTCCGTTTTGATGGTATGGTGTTTTTCGTTATTTTTAAGATGGTTTCTTTAGGTCTACAAAATAAAGACACCTTGATTAAACCGAAAGCAGTAAGCTATTTACTCAGAATTATGATAAAGTTCAGATAATTAAGCTAAAAAGAGGCAGCTTATTAAGCTGCCTCTTTTATGGATATTATTTAATAGTTTTCTGCACTTATTTCGAAGAAACTCTTTGGGTGATTGCACGTAGGGCAAATTTCTGGAGCTTTCTTTCCGATAATGATATGTCCGCAGTTACGGCATTTCCAGATGCGATCACCATCACGTGAGAATACAATTCCGTCTTTGATGTTTTGCAACAGTTTCAAGTAGCGCTCTTCATGATGCTTTTCAATGGCAGCAACAAGTTCAAATTTCCTAGAAATCTCATCAAAGCCTTCTTCTTTAGCATCTTTAGCCATTTGAGCATACATGTCTGTCCACTCGTAGTGTTCTCCGCTTGCAGCGTCAACTAAGTTATCCATAGTAGGTGCAAAATCCCCACCATTGAGATATTTAAACCAAAGTTTTGCGTGCTCCTTTTCGTTTCCAGCAGTCTCCTCGAAAAGAGCTGCTATCTGCTCATAACCTTCTTTCTTAGCTTTTGAGGCATAATAAGTATATTTGTTACGTGCCATACTCTCACCTGCAAAGGCGTCATGTAGGTTCTTCTCTGTTTTTGTACCTTTTAAATCTTTCATATTTGATATATTTTTAATAAGTTATATTGTCGTGATGTGTTTATCATCGATTACAAAGATAAATTATATTTTGAATATATCAAAATGAATTTAAAGAAAATATATATTTTAACTACTTATTTAATTTCCTTAGACCTTTCCAAAGCTTCATTTATATGGCCGCATATATTCTCCTTGCCGATAATATTTTCGAGTTGTGCATGCTCAAGGGTTTTCTTAACATTTTCGTTAACTCCTGAAAGTATTATTTGTATGCCTTCTTTCTTACTCATTAAACAGAGATTCGTTAGATTATGTATTCCTGTACTGTCGATAAACGGCACTTTTCTCATTCTTATTATTCTTACTTTGGGACGGTCTCCGAATGTTGCCATAATCTCTTCAAAGCTGTTACCGGCACCAAAGAAATATGGACCATTGATTTCATAAACCTCAACGCCTTTAGGTATTGTCAGATGTTCAAGATTTCCAAGCATGAAATCACTCTCCTCTTCTGATGGATCAATCTCATCGCTTATAACTTTAATACCAGTTGCTTCTACCACACGTCTCATGAAAAGCAGGCATGCACATACTAGTCCAACTTCTATTGCAATAGTCAAGTCGAAGAATATTGTTAGAAGGAAAGTTACCCACAACACGATAATGTCGCTTTTAGGATTGTGCATGATTCCGATGAACGAACGCCAACCGCACATGCCGTAGCTTACTATTACCAATACACCGCCAAGACAAGCCATTGGTATGTATTTAGCCAACGGCATTAGAAATAGAAATATCAAGAGTAACACGCCCGCATGTATTATTCCTGCGACAGGGCTGCGACCGCCGTTGTTTATATTTGTCATTGTTCTCGCTATTGCGCCTGTTGCTGGTATTCCGCCGAAGATAGGCGAAGCCAGATTAGCCAGCCCTTGAGCTATCAATTCTGTATTTGAATTGTGACGTGAACCAATAACGCCGTCTGCAACAGTTGCAGAAAGCAAAGACTCTATTGCTCCTAATACAGCAATGACAATGGCCGGAGGCATCAACGACTTTATTGTGTTGATAGATAATGCAGGTATTGTAGCTTCAGGTAGTTTGTTACTTATTGCAAAGTGATCACCAATTGTCGTTATTGAGGTAACACCTGCATATTTTCTTAACAGTAATGCTCCCACAGTCATTATTATAATCGCAATTAGCGACCCTGGAATCTTTTTGCTGAACTTTGGTGATATTGCAATGACAATAACACTTGCAATACCTATTAATGCATTCCATGGAGTTATTGTGCCGATGTTTTGAAAGTATGCAATCCATTTACTAGCAAAGTCAGCAGGAACATTTGCTATTGAAAGTCCGAGTAGGTCTTTTATCTGTGTGGTAAAAATAGTTACGGCTATACCGCTTGTGAATCCAATAACAATAGGATAGGGGATATATTTAATTATTGTACCTAAATGTAGTAGTCCAAAAATAATCAGGAATATTCCTGCCATTATTGTGGCTATGGTTAGTCCTTCTATGCCGTATTGCTGAATAATTCCATATATTATAACAATGAAAGCTCCTGTTGGTCCTCCTATCTGAACCTTACTTCCCCCGAATACTGATATTATTAGACCTGCAACGATAGCTGTTATTATTCCCTTTTCAGGTGTTACTCCACTGGCGATACCAAAAGCTATTGCCAACGGCAATGCTACGATTCCAACAATGATACCTGCCATGAGGTCAGTGATAAACTGTTTACGATTGTAATTTCTTAATGTAGCCACCAGCTGTGGCTTAAATTCAAATTTTGTCATTATAAAAAAAGAAAGGGGTAATATTATTACCCCGAAGTAAAATTATATTTATGCTTTATTGGCAAATTTCGCCAAAATGCTTTATCGTCGTGAGATGCTTATGGTCATAAGTATCAGATAGTTCCATTTTCCAAGCCACACTGAATGGTACATGAATAGCGTATGCTCCAATGCTAAGTGCAGGCGCAATATCCGACTTGAAGGAATTACCTATCATAAGTAGTTCTTTTGGATGTATATTGTAATTCACGCATAGATGTCTGTATTCGTGCTCAGTCTTCTCTGAAACTATGATTACATCGTCAAAGTAGTTGGCAAGCCCCGAACGCTTTATCTTGTTTTCCTGATCTTGAAGTTCTCCCTTGGTAAAAACAACCAGTTTGTAGTTGTCGTCATTCTTTCTTTCGTTGAGAGTAATAAGTGTGTTTTCAACCTCTGGTAGTGGAGTAGTAGGAAAAGATAGAAGCGATTTACCCATTTGTAGTATCTCTTCTATTATGTTTCCCTTTACTTCACCTTCTGAAATCTTAATTGCATTCTCAATCAGTGACATCGTGAAAGCCTTGATGCCGTAACCAAGACAATCCATGTTTGCCTTTTCTGTGGCAAACAAAGATTCTGATATGGTTTCGGCATCAGCATATTGAGAAAGCAACTGACAATACATGTTTTCAACATTGTCAAAATACGATTGACAGTCCCAAAGAGTATCGTCAGCGTCTATAGCTATAATCTTAAATTTATCCAGTTGCATGTGTTATCAGTCAAGAAGAATAGAGTCTAATTGTCTAGTTATCTCATCCTTGTCAAGATGTTGACCTATGAATACAAGTTTTTGCATTCTATCACCATATTGCTCGTTCCAGTCCTGACTTAGTCCTGGCTCACGTTGCATAAGGTCAGCAAGTTCGTCTTTATCCATCGTTGCGTACCATTGACCAGCATTGCGAAGATTCATCTGCTTTCCTGCCTGTTCAAATACATAGCATGTGGCAGGCTCATCCTTAAACCAGCATATACCCTTGCAGCGTATGATATTCTTTGACCATTTTGAGGCTATGAACTCATCAAATCCTACAAGATCAAAAGGCTTGCGGCGATAATACACAAATGTGCCAATGCCATATTCTTCAACTTCTCCACCTTCGTGATCATGTTCGTGATGATGATGATGGTGTCCTTCGTGGTCATCGTCGTCGTCATCATCATCATGTTCATCGTCGTGGTGATGCTCTATTTCGTCAATCCATGCAGCAGAAGTAGCAACCTTGTCAAAGTCAAACAGATGTGTGTTTATTATCTTGTCGAGGTCTACATTACCATAGTCACATTCAATAATTGTTGCATGTGGCTGCAAAGCTGTTATTATTTCTTTTAGACGTTCTAGTTCGCTAGGCTCAACTTCTGATGCCTTGTTAAGCAATATGATGTTACAGAATTCAATCTGTTGTATAACTAAGTTCTCAATATCATCTTCTGCTATGTTCTGCTTTATTAGATTTTCGCCGTTGCCGAATTCATCTTTCA
This sequence comes from Prevotella sp., assembly GCA_018053665.1. GTDB lineage: Bacteria > Bacteroidota > Bacteroidia > Bacteroidales > Bacteroidaceae > Prevotella. Next base: position 63,849 of record JAGPKZ010000003.1, on the reverse strand, counting down.
TGCGCAGTGCGTCAACAACTGTAGTTATACAGTCAAGACGCGCTATACCACCTTTGATATATTCAGGTCCCATTGTTGGTATTGAACATATTGTCTGTGCTATAGGTGCAGGTTCGCAAACACCGCTTGCCTCAATAACAATATAGTCGAATTTCTGCAAACTTGTTATGTCGCGTAGTTGTGCTACAAGGTCCATTTTCAGAGTGCAGCATATACATCCGTTTTGCAATGCAACAAGACTGTCGTCTTTCTTGTCGACGATACCGCCTTGCTGTATAAGGTCGGCATCAATATTCACTTCACCTATATCATTTACGATTACGGCGAATTTTATACCATGCTTGTTAGACAGAACTTTATTAACCAATGTTGTCTTGCCACTGCCCAGATAACCTGTAAGCAGTAATACCGGTACTTCCTGAAATTTCATAATATATATAGTATTTTATCTTTATGTTGAGTAATTCCTAAAATGGAATTAGATTGCAAAATTACTAAAAATCAGTTGGATATACAAAAATAAACATATAATTATAGATAATGTTCAGATAATAATTCTACTAGCACTTATTCTGTTAGTATAAAATTTAAAAGAAATATTAATTTCTTTGTGTTTCCATACATTAATTATTACCTTTGAAGGCGTAAATAATATAAAACGTAAACATTATTATGATTAAAAAGACTTTTACTGTTGGACTTTGCTTGTGTGTAGCAACAGTGATGCTTGCACAGACAAATCCAGGTGGCATATCTGCCAATATGTTGCAGCAGATAGAGAAATCACAGAAATCATCAAAAGCCGATAAGGCTATTTTTAATGCAATCGCATCTAATAGTATTGACGATTTGGCTAAGAACTTTGCCAATCAGGGAACTGTTGATACATATTTCAGTAATGAAACTCCTAGTCAGAATATTCATGACCAGCAGAGTTCTGGACGTTGCTGGATGTTTACAGGCATGAACGTTCTTCGTGCAAATTTTGCAAAACAGCACAACGATACTCTTGCCGTTGAGTTCTCTCATGCTTATTTGTTTTTCTATGATCAGTTGGAGAAGGCAAACCTTATGCTTCAGGGGGCAATAGATAATGCGAAGAAACCTATGGAAGACGCAACAGTGCAGTTCTTCTTCAAGAATCCTATCAGTGATGGCGGTACTTTTTGTGGTATAGCTGACCTTACAGAAAAGTATGGCTTGGTTCCAATGAACGTTCAGCCTGAAACATATTCAAGTGACAACACAAAGATTATGGACAAACTTGTATCTAGTAAGTTGCGTGAATACGGACTCGAACTTCGTCGTATGGTTGCTTCTGGAAAAAGTAAGAATGCGATAAAAGATAGAAAGACAGAAATGCTGGCAGATATTTATCATTTGCTTACTCTCACTATTGGTGAACCTGTAAAGGAATTCGCATATACGTTTACTGATAAAAACGGTAAAGCTGTTGGTGAACCACACCAGTATACGCCACAGACATTCTATGAAGCTACCGTTGGAAAGAAACTTAATGGTACTTTCATTATGGTGATGAACGATCCGCGACGCCCATATTACAAGACTTTTGAAGTAGAATATGACCGCCATACCTATGATGGTCACAACTGGACATACTTAAATCTACCTATGGAAGAAATTGCCAAGCTAGCCATTGCTTCAATAAAAGACGGACACAAAATATATTCCAGCTATGACGTAGGCAAGCAGTTAGACCGTAAACGTGGATATATGGATGTAGACAACTTTGACTATTCTACTCTTATGGGAACTAATTTCAATATGAATAAGGCCGATCGCATAAGCACTTTTGATAGTGGTTCTACTCATGCAATGACTCTTACTGCCGTAGACTTGGACAAGAATGGTAATCCTAAGAAATGGAAAGTTGAGAATAGTTGGGGACCTACTTACGGACAGAAGGGATGCTTGATAATGACCAATAATTGGTTTAATGAGTATATGTTCCGTCTTGTTGTAAACAAGAAATACGCCACACAAAAGATATTGGATGCTGCTTCTCAGAAACCAACCATGGTTACACCAGATGATCCTTTGTTCTTAGAGGATAATTAATGACGGACTTTTAGCCTCCTTAGCATTGCGATATTACTTAGTATGAATATATATAGCAGCCAAGTCTGTGACGTTGATATATAGAAATTCTCTATTGACGAACCTGGAAGCCCTGCTATAAAGAATATAGAACGGTTCATTAATCCCGCTATCTGCACTATTACGTAACATACAATGTTATTGAGTGCCGTTAGCGGGATTGTTATTATCAATGCCACTGCCATATATATTATCAATGTAGCACATGGCACTACAATAAAGTTCGTAAGAATGAAGTAGCATGAAAAGCGCCCGAAACAATGCAATACTATAGGAAATGTAAATATCTGTGCAGACAATGATACGCAGATGCTTCCCCATATCCAACTCAGCAATTTGTTGTATGGATGCAGCCACATATACATTGGCTTGTATAGCGTGAATATTCCAGCTACAGCCATGAACGACATTTGAAATCCTATGTCCCACAAACTAAGTGGATTGATTACAAGTATCACTATTGCCGCAAAAGCAAGAGTATTAAAACTTATGCTTTTTCTGTTTATTATACTTACAAGGGCATAAACTGAAAGCATCACAGCACTGCGCACTACAGACGGAGGCATGCCTACGATAAAGGCGAATGCCCAGATACCAATTATAGATAATGTCATAGCGATTGCACTGTGACCGAATAAAAGCAGGAATACTGAGAATATTATTCCAAGATGCAATCCCGACAATGCAAGGACATGACTTCCTCCAGATATAGAAAATGCATTTTTTGTATCTTTGTCTAGTGCACTCTTGTCGCCTAATGTCATTGCTGAAATCACAGAGTAAGCCTCTTTATCCTTTCTGTTATCTGCAAATATTTTTTTTGATAGGTTGTCACGAAATATATGTGCTTTCATGCATAATCTGTCATAAGCATTTTTGCCAAGCGAAACTCTTGCGGGATGTATATTCCAATATGGAATGAATGTCTGCGCTGTGTATCCGTGTATTTTCATCCATTGTGCATAGTCGAAGTTTGAGTTGCCAGATATATTATGTGGCTTTTCTAAAACAGACTCAGCGCATATCCCATCACCTGTATTCAGTTTCATATCAGTTGTAGTATCCCTGAGAATCGTAGCTTTTGCGTTGATTGGACTGTCAAGAGACTTTCCGTTGAGGCTCATAATTTCAATATCACATTTCAATACCTTACCGTGGACAATTGGTGTGCTTGTAATCAAAGCCTCGTATTGTGATGTTTCATTTGAAAGTTGTATGTCTGTTGCTTTCAGTTGTCGGCACATCAAAGTTCCGCCAAGTGCTAATGTTGTAGCAGCAATTAATATGCTCTGTATATGTTCGTGTTTTATAATACATGCAGACACGATGAATACAATGCCAGCAGTGAGCCATATTCCGATAGTGATATAGTCATACAATAGTTTTCCAGCCACAATACCTATACAAAAGGTTATGGCAAGACGCAGCAAGGGATAAAGCTGCAATTTGTTGTTAGTGTACATTTATTTGTATCCTATGTTCTGTTTTAGTTTGTTATTCATATCTAACACGGCTTGTGGAATAGGGAACAGATATGTGAATTTACTGTCTTCATTATCCACTTGTTGACGCTGGTCGTATGCATTTTGAAAAACTCCAAATCTAATCATATCGTTGCGTCGCCAGCCTTCCCACATAAGTTCAAGCAGTCGTTCGTCAAGTATATTCTGCAATGTAGCCTTTCTATTGTTCATCCCAACACGATTGCGTATCATATTGAGTTCTTGTGTGCCGTCTACACCGTTGCGCACTTTTGCTTCCGCTATCATAAGCAATACATCTGAATATCTGAATAGAACAATGTCATTGTCTTGTAGCTTTCCGTCAGCATGTGCAGTACGGTCTATCTCGTACTTAGACATTCTGGCTCCTCCTGTCTTTTCATATTTACTTCCAGTAAGATCTGGTGCAACTTCAAGTGGTCTGTAAATCAAAGGATCACCATTGTTAAGATAAACAATCTTTCCGTCAACTCTCAGTGTATCACTGTAGAAGTTTATACTATATCTGCTGTCAATAGAATCCGTACCATATCCGTATGTCTTAACAGTCGATAGGGTAGCACAGCTTCCGTTTTCCGCATCCATACCTATTGCGCTTCCGTGGTTATAATGTCTGCTACGGAAAAGATACCAGAATTGATTGCTGTATAATGTCTTGTCCATAGGTATGGTGAATATATTTTCACTTGAAGTCTCATTGTGTACAGCGAAATTGTCGGCATAGTTCTTTTCAAGAGAATATCCCTCTTTAGTAATCATGTTGCAATAATATATGCATGCTTCCCATGCGTTAAGTTGCTTCCCGTCAATGCTGAATATGTGTTCTCCTGTGCCTAGATAAATCTCGTTGTTGAGCATCATTTTGGCAAGTATGAAGTATGCTACAGGGCGTGTAAATTTTCCGTAATACTTTCCTTGAATGTTACTGTGTTCATCTGGAAGGTATGTTGCAGCCTCTTGTAGTTGAGATATTATCGTGCTTGCGACTTCCTGACGTGTTGCTTGTGTCATATCGGCGAGTGTAGCCCCGTCTTTCATTGACAGAGGTACGTTGCCAAACATATCCATGATATAGAAGTAGAACATAGCCCTTATGCCTTTTACTTCGGCTGTGTATTCATTATATTCAGAGTCGTTGAGTAGATTCTTGTTGTATTCAATTTCTCCTAAAGAATGATTGCATAGTCCAACTACCTTATAGAGATAATTCCATGTGTCTAGTAGTGCCTTGTCGGTGGATGTCCATTTGTGCATATACAGGTTTTGCCAGAAACCGCCGTCATACCAATCTCCTCCTCTTGTCGGCAGAATAGCCTCGTCTGTGGTAAACGTGTTGTAGTCATATACCCCCCGATAAGTGCCTTGAATACCTTGACTGTTACTGTTTCCGCCTATATAGTTGTATAGGTTTCCCACTGAGTTTATATATAAATTGGTTGCCGTGTTATAAGCTTTGTATTCAAGCAGTTTGTCTTTGGAATTCTCATCAAGACAAGACGATAGTAATGTTGTCGATATTGTAATTCCGACAAAACCGATAATCGTCATTATGATATGATACGTTTTTTTCATGTTATCTAGAATTGAATACTTATTCCTATTGAATATGAACGGTATGCAGGATATGAGCGTTTGTCGTCTATGCCCAGTGTTCCGTCAACAACGTAACTGTTTATCATAGGTGTTAGTCCGCTGTATCCTGTTATTGTGGCTAAATTGTTTACTGAGCATGAAAGGCGCAGTGAACTGATGTATTTATTTCTTACAGGTATGTTCCAACCTATTGTGAGATAATCGAAATTCAGGTAGTCACCCTTTTCCAGCCAATAGTCTGTTGCTGTCTGGTCTTTGATATTTTGTTTTGGTGCTTTTGCCATTACGTTATAGTCAGGGAAGCTAGACATGTTCATATATGTTAGACTTGTTCCGTTGTATATCTTGTGACCGAAAGCTCCGTTAATCTGCAGTGAGAAATCAAATTCCTTGTATCTGAAACTAATGTTTGAGCCAAGTATCCATTTTGGTGTAGCCTGTCCAGCAATATATCTGTCACCACCGTCTTCGATGTTTACTTTTCCGTTATGGTCAAGGTCTGCAATGGCATAGCTGTAACTTCCGTCACTATTTTTAGTAAGCCCAGTACAGTGAGGCAGATAGAAAACTCCTAGCGGCTGACCTATTATTTGGTATACGATGTTATTGTTGCCACCGTGGAATCCGGCACCGTTAAGTGAACCTATACTTGTTATTTGCGAAGCTGAAAGTTGTGTACCGTTATAGTTGCCTGACAATGATAGTAGTTTGTTTTTTTGGAAAGCCACATTCATGTTAATGTTTAGTTCCATATTTTTCTTTGATATAGGAGTAATACCAATACCAAGTTCAAAACCACTGTTGCTCATTTCACCCAGATTGGCAAGCAGCTTGTTGTATGTGAATGGCGGAACAGGTACATCATATTGGTATAGCATGTCTCGTGTCTTACTGTAATAGTATTCTGCTGTAAGTATCACTCTGTTCTTCCAAAAACTTATATCCGTACCAATATTGAATGTGCTTCGTGTTTCCCATTTTAAATCAGGATTAGTGTTGCGGAATTGTCCCATAGTGACAGTCGGTGAACCGTTATATGATATTATACCTGTAGGTTGTACCAAGTTTATGGAGTTGTAAGGGTCAATACCTCCGAGGTTTCCTGAAAGACCGTATCCCATTCTTATCTTGAAGATGTTTATCAGTTTGCGTAAGCTTTTAAAGAAAGGTTCGGCTGCAACATCCCATGTCCCAGATATAGATGGAAATATGCCCCATTTGTGGTTGTTTCCAAACATACTACTTCCATCAGCTCTCATGTTGGCGGCGACAGTGTATCTGTTCATAAGCGTATAAGATACGCTACCCATAGCCGAAGCTAGTGATGACTCCGTGTAGTCAGACCCCGTACCTCCGTATGGCCTTGTTGATGCGGCTGCAAGATTGTCGTATCCTAATTCGTTTGTTGTGAATCCTTTTACAAGAGTCCAAAATCCGCTGTGTTTGCTCTTTTGGTATTCTGTCATTGCCGTTGCTACTATTGCGTGTATACCCCATGAGTGCTTCCATTCAATAGTTGCGTTGCCCAACATGTCTTCGGTTTTATGTTCTCCACGGTAGGCCTGTCCTTGAGCCCACACCCATGTAGGACAGAATACTCCGTTTTCAAGAGAGTTATAACTGTAGCTACCGAATAGTTTTAGATGTAGTTCTTGTAGTAGCGTGAAATCCAGTCCTAGGTGAGTGTTGAAGTTCATGTTCTTCTCGTCATTCTTTTCTTTCAGTAATGCTCCGGGAGGATTTATTTGACTGGCCGTTGAATTTTTATCCCAACCTTCTGATGCGTTCATTCCTTCTTGATATGTTGGATTTTGTGTAGCGGCACTGTAAAATAGTTTCTGCTCATCAAATATATAGTTATTCTTCTGTGATGCTCCAAATACACCAAAGTCAATAGAAAGCATATTGTCGAATGCCTTCTGAGATAAGTCAAACTTAGCCGTGAAGTTTTGGTATTCGTTAACCTTCACAATCGTCTTGTGATCCATAACTCCTATTGAAGCACGATAGTTGCTGCTTTCAGAGCCTCCGCTGAAAGCAATATGATGATTCTGCACAAATCCTGTTCTTGTTATAGCATCTTGAAAATTCGTGTTGTATCCACCGTCATTGTATTCTAGTCCAAGTGTCTTTGCTGTTGATATGTATCCGTCACGTTGTAACATGTCTATGCCCTTGTATTTAGATTCAAAGCCAATGTTGCCATCGTAACTGATATGAAATTGATTTCCGTGCCCTTTCTTTGTCGTCACTTGTATAACACCTGATGCACCTCTGGAACCGTATTTAGCAGTTTCAGCAGCATTCTTCAGAATGGAGAAGCTTTCTATATCTGCGGGATATATTGATGAAAGGGTAGAAATGTCACTGTAAACACCGTCAATAATAACAAGAGGGTCGTTGCCACCTGTAAGAGAAGTCGTACCTCTCACTCGAACACTGCTCAACTGTGCCATTCTGTTTTCTCCAGAAGTCACGTTCACGCCGGCAGCTTGTCCGCTAAGTGCGTTGAGTGCGTTTGTTACAAGTCCCTTATTCATTCTGTCCTCAGTCACTATATCTACTGAACCTTGTTTGCGTTCAGGAATAAGTCGCATTATGTCCAAAGAATCCATGTCTGAATGGATATGTTTTTCTTGAGCCTGTATGCTTAAAATCGGCATTATCAACAAGGGAAGTATGAGTTTACAGTTATTCATGTTATGTGATTTTAATGGCGCAAAATTATTAAACGATATTGCAAATGTAGTTAAAAATAATGTTTAAAGCAATAAAAGCTTTATTTATTTTTCTGTTTTATAAGATGAAAGTGCTTCATTACATAGCTTATTTACGTAGTAAATTTGACGAGACTGCTATAGAAACACGACTATGCGTGAGAGGCATAAAATCGTATTTATATAGCAGTCTTAAAATCAATTCGAAATATCTGTTTTGAATTCGGCTTTACTTCATCTTTGCAAATGCTTCATTTTATGGCCACCCCATGCTGCGTCATTCACAAATTTGAAGCCAAGTCTGGTATACAGCTGTTCTGCTTTTGGATTTCCGCAGTCAACGAGTAATCCTGTTAATGGTATATTCAGTGCTTTTGCCTTTTCTAATGTTGCTTTTAATAGGGCAGAGGCAATACCCATTTTGCGAAATCTTTCATCAACAGCCAAACTGTCAATATACAGTTCGCCTTTTTCTGTTTCATCGTCAATACCAGAATAGTCAATGCCGAATTCTTTTATAGCTTCTTCAATAAAAGCCTTTCTTAGTCTGTGCAGATCAGCTCCATCATAACTTACGCATATACCAATAACATCTTCTGAATTTTCATCCAAAGCCACCAATGTGTTCTTATATGAATACTGTGAGTCTTCTCTTTCTACAAGTCTTTTCATCATCTTATGAAAATCCTCTAGTGTATGTTTTTTACCTGCAAAGTTTTTGCAGCATTCATGGTTCATCGCCAGCATGATGAGTGTAGATATTTCATCAGCTTGTTGCTTAGCGGCATTCGTTATTTTTATCATTTAAAGTCTTATATTACGTTATATTACAAAAATAGTAATATAAAAATTTAAAAACAAATTTATTAATGATTTTTAGTTAATGACAAAACGCAATGCAAAACATCGTACAACGCATCCTAATACATCGTATATTGCAATGCATTGCTTCGTAAAACGCATCCTAATGCTTCGTAAACGCAAATTGAGAATTGACTTTTTCTGCAATTATTAAAATCTGCATGCTTGCAAATTTACAATTCTCTACATAAGGTTTTCGAAAAAGTAAGCGTCTAAGTGACAATAAGCTGAATATCAGTAAGTAAACTTACTTTTTAGTATTTTCGTAGTGTCGAAGAAACGTCGTTTTTAATCAAATCAGCTATACCGTAACGCCGTTTTTGCATTTCATCGTAGTAATACCAGTTTTAACGACATTTGAACGTCACCACACATTACTAAAAATGTCTTCTAATCGTAAGTCTATCAGTGAGTTGACACTTAGACACTAGAAAAAACGAAAAAGTATATGCGTGCGCGCATGCGCACATTACTTATTTAGATATATTTTTAAGCATGAGTATGATTGAAAAGAATACAATCAGCTATTTTTGCATTTTATCAATTCATCACTTGTTTTCCTCTGAACTTACATATCAAAATATTATCAATGCATGATTCTATTAACCGATTTGTCGGATGAATCATATATTATTTATTTTTCTTGTAATACTCAAGGCCTAGTTTTACGTTTTTCTTCAGCGCTACTGAAGAATATGTAGCACCGCTAACTCCGTCAACGTCCATTTTGGCAGCCTTTGAAACAGTCTGACCATTAAACTGATCTAGCAAAGTCTTTGCTTTGCCAAAGAATTGCGGAGTCTCACGATTTGGCATAGCCTCAATCTTTACTATCTTATTCTTGTGAATGTAAATCTTTACAGGAGTGTTACCTCTGAATCCCTTTACGTTTTTGCCTAGTTCCTGAGTGTTTACTATTACAGTATCTTTCTCACGTGAGATTACGTTATCGTTAGGCATGGCACTAACCATTACCGCTATCATTGCAGAAGCAGACAAAGCTGTGACAATTGCATTGAATCTTTTATTCATATTGTAATAATCTATTTTTAATTGATAAAACCTTTATTTACGCTAATATGCGAGTCTTTTGCAAAAGTAAAAAATATAATTGACATGTTGATATCAACGTACTCGATTTTTATGTTATTTTTTGATTTGCATAAATGAAAATGGCGCATGAAAATTATATTCATGCGCCATTGTGTATATAAAAAGTGTGGTTGTGTTTTTATACTAATGTTGCGACGATTTCCTCGCGAGTGCCTGGAAGCATGTCAATAACAGGAATCTCAGGCATTGTATAACATCCTGGTTGTAAACGGAAACTAGCACGAGCTACATTTACAAGAACTTGTGCTGTAAGAGCTGGGTTGTTGATGCTCATGTTGAACTCAAGACGCTGATTTTGTGTCTTTCCAGAAACACCCTTACGTACCAAGTTTACGCCATGCCCCATATCACGTACATCATCAACAGATGCAACTGCGAATACATGAGTTTCGTCATGTGCGAAATATGGATCAGCCTTTATAGCTGCTGTTACGTCTTCCAACTTAGCTCCGTCTTCCAATTCAACATATACCATACGGCGATGGATACCCTCACCAAGAGGAATCGTTACAGAAAGAGCGTTCTTTACGCCTTCTTTGCTGCGTACGCATACAGAATGTCCCATAGACATACCTGGACCGAAGTTAGTATAACTTAGTCCCTTTGGTGCAAGACTCTCCATGAGTACACGTACGATAGAGTCAGATCCTGGATCCCAACCTGCAGAGATAACACTCACAGTGTTAGTCTTCTTGTTGTTCTCCATTTGTTTTGTGCGATAGTCAAGGATGCTTGTGTGGATATCAAAACTGTCTACTGTGTTGATTCCGAGAGCTGTTATCTTCTCGGCATATTCAGGACAACTGCGTGTAGGAGTTGCAAGAATAGCAACATCAACGTTTTTCAACTTTGTGATGTCGTCTACAACTTCGTAATCAGTAAGTTCTACAGGCTTAGCCTGATTTGCGTTACGACGTACAATACCAGCGATTTCAAAATCAGGAGCTGCTTCAAGTGCCTCTACAGTGAAGTGTCCGATGTTGCCGTAACCAACTACGGCTGCTCTAATCTTCTTCATATTCTTTCTTGTTGTTAAGTCTTACTTAAAATTATAACTTAATCACAAAAGTACATTATTCTGCTGAAAAATATCCTCTTTTGGTGGATTTTTTATTTTAAATTCTACAAAAAGTTATGAATAGTAATAATTTTATATCTTTCTCTATATTGATATTCATTCTTCATGCGTAAATAATTTATATTTTAACATACATCACTCTTATTCGGTGAATATACAATATTACTGTGCGCGTGTGCGTTATAATAATATAAAAATATAATAGAAAATAAGATGATAGAATATATAAAAGGCGAGTTGACAGAACTTACTCCAGCTTTGGCTGTCGTAGAAGCTGCTGGAGTTGGATATGCTCTGAATATATCACTTACTACATATAGTGCCATTCAGGGGAAAAAAGCTATAAAGTTGTATGTGCATGAATCTCTTGTTACAGGAGGACGTGATGATAACTTCACGCTGTTCGGCTTTGTTAACAAGCAGGAGCGTGGGCTGTACAGACTTCTTATCACGGTGTCGGGAGTTGGTGCCAATACTGCGAGAATGATGCTTTCATCTATGAGCCCTTCTGAACTTTGTAATGCTATTGCCAACGGCGATGATAAGACGATAAAGACTGTGAAGGGCATAGGACTTAAAACGGCACAGCGTATTATCATTGACCTAAGAGATAAGATTGTAGCAAGCGGCATTACTGACGAACTGCACGTGAGTCGGAATGCTGGAGGAATGAATGTGAACAATGGCGTAAAAGACGAAGCCGTTGCCGCATTAACAATGCTTGGGTTCTCGCCTGCACCTTCTGCAAAAGTTGTTGTGGGTATCATGACAGAACATCCTGATTGGGCTGTGGAAGAAGTAGTAAAGGAAGGATTGAAGAGAATAAAATAGACTATTTTCTATTTTATTCAGTGGTGCTGACATTCTTTATTGATGAAAATAAGACATGTGTTTTTTTGTATGATTATAGGTGTGCTTGCGCTTTTTGGTGTAAGCTATTCTATCGCCATGCCTTATATTCAGAACGACACAAAGAAGCAAAATGATTCTATAGATAGTAAAAAAACTAGGTTGGTTAGCGTTGATGACGATTCTGTTAAAACAACCAGAAAAGCGTTGTGGAGAGTGCAACGCACTCTGCCAATAACATGGCATGATCTAGATAGTAGTAGTCTTGACTTGAAGACTCCGTTCAATATTAGGCAGAGCATACTGTATAACGATACGCTTGATGAGTACGTGTTTGGCAAGAAAATGGGAGGTACGTATATAAATGCGCCTATAATGATGTCGAGGAACGAATACAATGATTGGAGCGAGAAACAGCAGAGGCATGCTTTCTTCCGAAAGAAGAATGATGAGATATATAAGGCTAAGGGAAAGGATAAGTTTGATTTCAGCGATATGAACTTCGACTTGGGACCGGCAGAAAAGATATTCGGACCTGGAGGAGTGAGAATTAAAACACAGGGAACTGCCGAATTGAGATTCGGAGCCACAAAGAAGAAGGTGGATAACCCTGCTCTTACCATAAACAGGAGGAACACCACAACGATGAACTTCGACGAGAAGATTAATCTTAACGTTAATGGAAAGGTGGGCGACAAGGTGAACATGAATCTTAACTATAACACCGATGCTACATTTAATTATGATGCCCAAAATCTAAAACTTAAATATGAGGGAAAGGAAGATGAAATCGTTAAACTTGTTGAGGCTGGCAATGTCTCGTTTCCTTCTAACTCTTCGCTCGTAAGCGGAGCAACATCATTGTTTGGAGTCAGAACAGATTTGCAGTTTGGTAAACTGAAGATGCAACTTGTGGCATCGCAGAAGAAAAGTTCGTCAAAAAGCGTATCAAGTAAGGGTGGGGTACAACTCACGCCTTTTGATATAGATGTATCCAACTATGAGGAAAATCGTCATTTCTTTCTCTCGCAGTATTTCCGCAAAAAGTATGCTTCTGGAATGAAGACGCTTCCTAATCTTACAACGGGAGTTAATATCAACCGTGTGGAGATATGGGTTACAAACAAGACCGGAGCAACAAGCAATACTAGAAATATCGTGGCATTGACAGATTTGGGCGAGAACATAAGCGTTTCAAATAAGTCGTTGTGGAATATTACAGGAAAGAATGTCCCTGCTAACGATGCCAATACTGAGTATTCGACATTGGTAAGCTCTTTGGCTTCGTCAAGAGATATAGACCAAACATCAACAGTGCTTGATGCAGGAGGACTTGTTGGAGGCACGGACTATGAGAAACTAGAGAATGCACGACTGCTGAGTTCATCAGAATATACCGTGAACTCGGCTTTGGGATACGTGAGTCTTAACACAGGAATAAATACTGATCAGGTTGTGGCTGTAGCTTATGAATACACCTATGGAGGAGTTACATCTCAGGTTGGTGAGTTCGCTGGTGACCGTACAGATGTGAATGAGGCTTTGTTCGTGAAGTCGCTGAAGAATACAAGTAGCAACCCTTCTCAGGGAAACTGGGACTTGATGATGAAGAATGTATATAAACTTGGCGACACTGTGGAGAAAACTAAGTTCAGACTTGACGTGAAATATCAGAGCGACACAACTGGAGTGTATCTGAGTTACATTCCAGAAAGTCAGGTGAAAAGCACTCCAATCATCAGACTTATAGGTGCAGACAGGTTAGACAATAACAATAGGGCGCAGAGTAATGGATATTTTGATTATGTTCAAGGCTACACGGTAAACAACGGTAGAGTTTTCTTCCCAGAGCCAGAACCTTTCGGAAGGGATCTATACGACATATTGATTAGCAAGGGCGTTGCTGCAAATGTGGCTCAGAAATACGCATTCACTGAACTTTACGACAGTACGAAGACTACAGCAAAGCAGATAGCAGAGAAAGACAAGTTTAATCTTGTGGGACAGTTCAAAGGCTCTTCTGCCAACGTGATATCGTTGGGCGCATACAATATTCCTACCGGGTCGGTAGTTGTAACAGCTGGAGGTGTGAAACTCACTGAGGGAACAGATTACAGCGTAGACTACAGTGCTGGAGAGGTTACGATATTAAATCAGAGCATTATTGATGCGGGTACGGCTGTAAACGTGTCGCTGGAGAGTAACAACGACTATGGCATGCAGCGCAAGACAATGCTTGGAATGAACTGGGAATATGACTTCTCGCATGAGTTCCAATTAAGCGGTACATTGCAGCATCTGTCGGAACAGTCATTGACTAACAAGGTCACAATGGGGTCAGAACCGCTTAATAATACTTTGTGGGGACTAAACGTGAACTGGAAGAAAGAGAGTCAATGGCTTACAGACATGCTCGACAAATTGCCGTTTCTGCATCTCACGCAGCCATCACAGATATCATTTACCGGAGAGTTTGCTCAGCTTATAGCTGGAAAGAATCATGGCACACAGGACAACGCTTCATATCTTGATGATTTTGAGAATACCACCAACAAGATTGATGTGTCTACGCCAACGTCATGGATTATATCAAGTGTGCCGTCAATATTTCCGGAATACAACGATAAGACAACTCTCGAAAGTGGATATAATCGTTCGCTTATGGCATGGTATTATATTGATCCGTTGTTTACACGCCGAAGCAGTTCGTTAACTCCTGCACATATAAAGAGTGACCTTGAACAGTTGTCAAATCATTATGTGCGTGAGATACCTACAAGAGAGTTGTATCCAAATAAAGATATAAGTAATTATAATGGAACTTTGTCTACACTCAACGTTCTTAACTTGGCATATTATCCAAATTTGCGTGGACCATATAACTTCAATCCCAATCTTAATTTGAACGGAACATTGAGCAATCCTGAACGACATTGGGGAGGAATGATGCGTAAACTGGATACAAATGATTTTGAACAAGCTAATATAGAGTACGTGGAGTTCTGGCTTCTTGACCCTTTTATCTATGCAAGCCAAAAAGCAGATGCTTCTGATTATGGCGGTGATTTTTATATAAACTTGGGAGAGGTTTCTGAAGACGTCTTGCGTGACGGAAAGAAATTCTATGAAAGTGGTATGCCTGTTGATGGTTCTGCCAGTTACACCACTACGCAATGGGGAAAGATTCCGACTAGAAATGCTGTAACTTACGCTTTCGCGACAACGAGCGGTGCAAGAGCATTGCAGGACGTTGGATTCAACGGACTGAATGATGCCGAGGAACGAAGTTTTCAGTCATACCAAAGCTTCCTCTCGTCTATACAGGGAAAGGTGAGTGCAGCTGTTTGGGATTCAATATACAACGACCCAGCAAACGATGACTACCATTATTTTAGAGGTAGTGACTATGACCGAAAGGAAACAAGCATTCTTGACAGATATAAGTATATAAACAACCCGCAGGGAAACTCACCAGACAGTAATTCAAGTTCAGAAAACTATGATACATCATACAAGACTACGCCTGATGTGGAGGATATAAATCAGGACTATACACTGAATGAATATGAAAAGTATTATCAGTATCATGTGTCGATGAGACCAGAGGATATGGTTGTGGGCAATAACTTTATCGTGGATAAGCGTGAGGCGAGTGCTAGTCTGAGAAATGGAAAAACGGAAAATGTGACATGGTATCAGTTCCGTGTTCCACTTAGCGAATATCAAAAACGTGTTGGTTCTATTTCGGGCTTTACAAGCATAAGGTTTATGAGAATGTTTCTCACAGGTTTCAAACATCCTATTGTGCTGCGTTTCGGAAGTTTGAATCTCGTGCGTGGCGAATGGCGACAATATGAGCAGAATCTCGATAACGCAGGCAGTTCAGGAACAGCGGCTGTGAGTTCGGTAAGCATAGAAGAAAACGGAGACAAGACTCCTGTAAACTATGTGTTGCCTCCTGGTATAAGCCGTGAGCAAGATCCTACTCAGCCACAGCTTGTGGAAAGTAACGAACAGGCATTGAACATAATGGTGGATAATCTCTCAAACGGAGAGTCTAAGGCTGTTTACAAGAATACAACGGTAGATTTGAGGCAATACAAAAAATTGCAGATGTTTGTGCATGCAAACGCATTGCAGCAGAACAATACTAACCTTACAGACGGGCAATTGGCTGTGTTTATTCGTCTGGGCTCTGATTACAAAAACAACTATTATGAATATCAAATACCGCTCAAACTCACCCAAGCAGGAAAATACAATAATAATTCAACGATAGATCGTGTGGCAGTGTGGCCAGAAAGCAATATGCTTGATATTCCGCTCTCAATATTCACCGACATAAAGAAAAAAAGAAATATAGCAAAGGCTGAGGGAAGAGCTTATTTCAACAGAGTGTTCACAGATTATGATAACGATAAACCTGCCAATAAGGTTACCGTTATGGGAAATCCAAGTTTGGGTGAGGTTAAGACAATGATTATTGGTGTGAGAAACCTTTCAGCAGATAACAAGAATGGTGAAGTTTGGGTGAACGAATTGCGACTGAAGGATTATAACAATAAAGGCGGATGGGCTGCAAACGGCAACCTGAATGTGCAACTATCTGATTTGGGTAACGTGAATGTTCAGGGAAAATATGTTAGTGACGGATTTGGCGGACTGGAAGATGGAGTGATGCAGCGTTCACAGGAAGACTTCTCTACATACAGTGTGACTACAAACGTAGAACTTGGCAAATTCTTCCCAGCGAAAGCTAAGGTTACAGCGCCTCTGTATTATTCTGTTACAAGAGAGAACAGTAAACCAAGATATAATCCGCTTGATACCGATATGAAACTTGATGACGCATTAGAATCTGCTGCAAATAAAGCTGAAAGGGACAGTATTGAGAATATAGCCGTTAAGAAGACTGTTAACACAAACTTCTCTCTTTCAAACGTACGTGTTGGAATACAGACAAAGCAACATCCTATGCCTTATGATCCTGCTAACTTCTCGTTCTCTTACAGTCATTCCCATACTCACACAAGCGGAGAGACAACTGTATATGAAAATGAGGATAACTGGCGTGGGGCGATGAACTACAGTTGGACTCCTGTGTATAGGGCTTGGGAACCATTTAGAGACTTGAAGAGTAAATCAAAATGGGCTGATATATTTAAGAAAATGGGAGTAAACTGGTTGCCGCAGAATGTAGCTTTCAACAGTGAAATGACGCGCAACTACTATGAACTGCAGGAACGTGACATGGAGAGTACTGAAAATACTTCTATTCCAGTAACCTTCAGTGAGCAGTTCCTGTGGAATCGTGACTTCACCCTTAGATGGGATATGACACGCAATATACACATGACTTTTCAAAGCGCGACGAGGGCACAGATAGAAGAACCCTATACTCCTATAAACAAAGAACTATATGCTGATAATTATCAGGCTTGGAAAGACTCAGTATGGACAAGTATCAAACATATGGGTACACCGCTTGATTATCAGCAGAACTTTACTTTGTCATATCAGCTGCCATTGAATCTTATACCTGTATTTGACTGGATAATGTCTGATGCGCAATATACAGCCAATTACACTTGGGTGAGAGGAACTAAGCTTGATGATGGAACGAGTCTTGGAAATACGATAACGAATAATCGTAACCTGAATATAAATGGTACGTTTAACATGGAGAAGTTGTATAACCACATTCCTTTCCTAAAAACGGCTAATGAACGTTTCGACAGAATATCTGCTCCAGTAAGTATGGTTAGCATGAAACAACAAAGAATTGGATCGGTTGCGACGATTAAGAATAAGGGTGACGATAAGACCAAGAAGGCACTACCCAAAAATAAGAATAGTTTTGAAACAGAGATAACGATTCTGCCTGATACATCAATGGTTGTTACTCATGGAAAGAAGAGTAAGAGAATCGTGGTTACCGCAAGGACTCGTGATGGACACATTTATAAACTGAAATATAGAAAGATTGATAATAACAAAATACGAATAATAAACAAGGTTGATTCTGCTTTGCATCTGAAAATAACTGTTGCGGCAAAAATGCCGCTTGAAAACAATAAATGGTATAAGACGGCGCAGAGCATAGCTAGGGTTATGATGATGGTGCGAAACGTAAGTATAAGTTATCGCAACCAATACTCTATGTCGTTGCCAGGATTTATGCCTAATGTCGGTGATGCATTAGGACAGAATCGTGGAAACGGACTGCTTTCTCCTGGGCTTGATTTTGCGTTTGGACTTACAGGAGATTCGTATGTGGAGAAGTCTTATGAACGTGGCTGGCTGTTGCAGAATGATTCTGTTGCTACACCGGCTACAAGCAATACAACTGAGGACTTGCAGCTAAGGGCTACTCTGGAACCTTTGAAAGACTTAAAGATTGATCTCAATGCAACTCGTATATCAACAAAGGCTCGTAGTATACAGTATATGTATTCCGGAATGCCTACGACGCAAAGCGGAACTTTCGCAATGACGACAATATCGATTGGTAGTTCTTTTGAGGGGATAGGAAATGCCAATAACGGCTATCACAGCAATACATTCGATAAATTCTGCGGACTGCTTGATGCATTCCGCAGTCGTGTGGAAGCACAATATATGAGTGCTGTTTATCCTAAAAACACGTCACTGGCTGGTAAAATATTTGATATTAAAAACGGTACGGTGAATAAATACAGCGCAGATGTCATGGTTCCTGCCTTTATATCAGCCTATACAAGCATGGGTGGTAACAGTCTTGAACTGTTTCCTTCTTTGGCAAGACTTCTTCCAAACTGGACATTAAGATATGGAGGATTAGTGAAACTCCCTTGGTTCAGGGATGTGTTCAAAAGCTTTAACATCAATCATTCATACAAAAGTATTTATACTGTAGGTTCGTATTCTTCATATAGCACTTTTGCCGAGTATATGAATGGACTTGGATTCATAACAGATACCGAAACAGGTAATCCTACTCCTAGTAGTATGTTTAATGTGTCTACGGTGAGTATTAACGAGGCATTCTCTCCATTGCTAGGAATAGACATGACATTCAATAATAATATTACGGCAAAGTTGGAATATCGCACCGTGAGGAGCGTTAACCTTAGCATGACAAGTGTTCAGGTAAACGAAGCGCTGAGCAAGGACTGGGTAATAGGACTTGGATATAAGATAAGTGATTTCAGTCTGTTTGGAATGAAATCCCACAGAGTTGTTTCAAGTAAAAAGGATAATAAAGGTAATACAACAAATAACAGGCGTGGTGGATTGAATCATGATTTGAATCTGCGTTTAGACATGAGTTATAGAAATCAGGCTGCTATAACAAGAGATATTGCAAGTATGATGAGTAATGCCAGCAGTGGTAACACGGCATTCAAACTGAGTTTCGCGGCAGACTATACATTGTCTAGGATGCTCACAATGAGTTTCTATTACGATCATCAAAGTAACACTCCATTATTGAGCAGTAGCAGTTATCCAACAACGACACGTGATTTCGGATTGAGTATAAAGTTCAGTCTTACAAGGTAAAAACAAAGCCTACCAATTATTTTTGGCAGGCTTTGTTAATATATAATGTCTAATAATATTGTTATTTGTCTTTTTTCTGGTCGTATGCATGTACTGGATAGTCAACTGTGTAATGAAGTCCTCTACTTTCCTTACGTTCAATAGCCATACGTGTTATGAGATAACCTGTATTAATCATATTGCGTAGTTCGCTTAAGTCCTTGCTTATCTTCACACGCTTGAATAGGGCTTCTGTCTCTTCGTATATCAGATCCAGACGATCCCATGCACGCTTCAGTCGCAAGTCGCTTCTTACAATTCCCACGTAGTTACTCATGATTTGTCCTACCTCTTTTACACTCTGAGTTATTAGCACGTGTTCCTCGTTGGTAAGAGTACCCTCGTCATTCCATGCAGGAACCTTATCATTGAAGTCGAAGTCATCAACATGCTCTATGCTATGCTTTGCAGCAGCGTCTGAATAAACAACGGCTTCTATAAGTGAATTGCTGGCAAGACGGTTACCACCGTGAAGACCAGTGCATGAACATTCTCCAAGAGCATATAGCCGTTCGATGCTGCTGCATCCGTTTAGGTCAACCTTTATACCTCCACACATATAATGTGCAGCTGGACGTACTGGAATCATCTCCTTTGTGATATCAATTCCTATACTAAGGCATTTAGCGTATATGTTTGGGAAATGGTGCTTAGTCTCTTCCTGATTTTTATGCGTTACATCAAGGCATACATGGTCAAGACCGTGAATCTTCATTTCCTTATCTATTGCTCGTGCAACGATGTC
Organism: Prevotella sp.; assembly: GCA_018053665.1. Lineage (GTDB taxonomy): Bacteria > Bacteroidota > Bacteroidia > Bacteroidales > Bacteroidaceae > Prevotella. The sequence goes on along the minus strand of JAGPKZ010000003.1, from coordinate 43,695 downwards.
ACGTGGTGCAAGGCTCAGTCGCTTGTCGTATTTCTCCATAAAAGTCTCTCCGGTAGGCAGTTTCAGTATGCCGCCATACCCACGCATAGCCTCAGTGATGAGAAATGCCGGATGAGTCTCTCCAGGATGATATAGTGATGTGGGATGGAACTGGACAAATTCCATGTCGGCAACAGTTCCCTTTGCACGATAAACCATAGCCTCTCCGTCACCAGTAGCAATGATAGGGTTGGTGGTTGTCTGGTAGACAGCTCCGCAGCCACCTGTACACATTACTGTAACTTTGCTAAGATAAGTGTCAACCTTCTGTGTCTCAGGATTCAACACGTATGCTCCATAGCAGTTGATGTCTTGTGTGCGTCTTGTTACTCTGGCTCCAAGATGATGCTGTGTGATTATTTCTACTGCGAAGTGATTTTCCTTGATAATGATGTTAGGATTGCTTCTTACTGCATCCATCAGCGCACGTTGAATTTCTGCGCCGGTATCGTCTGCATGGTGAAGAATTCTGAATTCAGAATGTCCACCTTCACGGTGGAGATCAAATCGACCGTCTTGCATCTTGTCAAAGTTCGTACCCCATTCAACAAGTTCCTTGATTTGTTCAGGAGCCTTTGTGACCACCTGCTTAACAGCCTCGTAGTCACTGATGTAGTCTCCTGCAATCATGGTATCCTGAATGTGTTTATCAAAGTTGTCTATTTCTAGGTTGGTTACCGAAGCAACACCCCCTTGAGCAAATGATGTGTTTGCCTCGTCAAGGGAAGTTTTGCAGATCATGCACACTTTACCTTTATGCGCCCTGGCAACTTTAAGGGCGTAGCTCATACCAGCAATACCACTGCCGATAATAAGAAAATCGTATTTATAAACCATTTTTGCTTATAAGCTTTTTAGCTATTTGGTTGCAAAAATACTAAAAATATGTGTATTTTTCATCTTCTGTGCTATCTTTTTATTAATTTTGCAAACAATATATTATTAATAATGTAATGAACCGTATCTTTCATCAGCGTTTTATGCTTACTTCCAAGTGTGCGATATCTCTGTTCACACTGCTTGCATTTTATTTTTTATGGAATAAGATAGCTTTGCCTGCACTTCTGGTTGTGATAGTGATTGTGATGATGATTGAACGTGTGTTGCATACTACCTACACCTTCCTTATTGATGAAGACGGGGTGCAGCAACTTGTAATTTATCGTGGCAGATTTTCTAAGACCATATCCATAAGGGTAGGGGATATTGTGAAGGTTACACGAATGAAAGCTGTTTTTGGACTTAGTTGTTATCTGCTTGTGCAATATGGTGCATGCCATCTTGTTAGTTTGCAGCCCGACAACGAAGAACAGTTTATGGCTGAGTTAAACAAAAGACAATGAAACATTTAAGATATTTATTTCTTCTTTTAGTAGTTTTTACCTTGCCAACCTATGCGCAGGTTGAATTGGAAAATATAGAGGATGATGATGACAGTAACATTGCTGACTCAGCAATGGTTGACACTCTGCAACATGACAGTATTGCCTTGCCTTGGCCTAAGGGGATACAGCATAAATTGAGTAGACTTGTAAACAGTGATATGTTCAAGACTTCACAATTGGGAATGATTGTGTATGATCTTGACGCAGACAGCACAATATTCTGTTTCAACGAAAAGCAACTTTTGCGCCCTGCAAGCACCATGAAACTTATCACAGCAATCACAGCAATTGATAAACTTGGTGGAGATTACCAGTTTAAGACGGAACTTTGCTATACAGGAAAGGTTGAAAATCATACTCTTAAGGGGAATATATATTGTGTGGGAGGTTTTGATCCTCGTTTCAACAGTGATGATCTTAATGCGTTTGTTGAGGCTATTCAGAAAATGGGAATTGACACGATTGTCGGAACGTTGTATGCCGACAAGAGCATGAAAGATGATAAGCAGTTTGGTGAAGGCTGGTGTTGGGATGATGACAATAATGTGTTGAGTCCGCTTATAATAAGTCGTAAGGATATATTCATGGGACGCTTCTTGGAAGAGCTCCAAAAACATAAAATAGTAGTTAATGACGCTACAATAAATGATGGCAGAAAGCCTGCTGATGCATATTGTATAGTAAATCGTTTCCACACTATTGATCAGATTCTGATGAAGATGTTGAAGGAAAGTGATAACTTGTATGCTGAGGCTATGTATTATCAGATAGCTGCAAGTACTGACAATCATCCGGCTTCCGCAAAAAGTGCACGAGCCGTAGAGAGAAGACTTGTTGAGAAGATTGGTTTGAATCCTTCTCAATATAAATTTGCCGATGGTTCAGGACTTTCATTATATAATTATGTAAGTCCAGAATTGGAAGTAAGAATGCTTCGTTATGCATATATGAACGATAATATATACAATCATCTTAATCAGGCATTGCCTATAGCCGGTGTTGATGGTACTCTTAAAAAACGAATGAGAGGTGGTTTCGCCAGCGGAAATGTAAGGGCTAAGACTGGAACCGTAACAGGAATAAGCAGTTTGGCTGGATATTGCAAGTCTTCAAATGGCCACATGCTTTGTTTCTCAATAATAAATCAGGGACTCCTTCATGGCAGAAATGGAAGAGCCTTTCAGGATCGAGTCTGCACAGTGTTGTGTTCACCAAATTAATTGAAATGATATGGAGGAAATAAGAACTTTTGTTGAAAATATTATAGGACTGATAGGAATATCAGGACCGTCTGTTCATATCCTGCGACATATACTGCTTGTATTTTTTGCTATATTATTAGCATGGCTTACAGGCGTTATATGTCATAAGATAATGGTTCCTCTGTTACTTAAATTCACTAGTCATACTGATATTAAGTGGGACGACGTGATTTTCAATGAGCGAGTATTGCGAAGTGCCTGCAATATTATACCAGCTATAGTTATATGGGCTTTACTCCCACTTATATTCTATCAGTTTCATATTGTTAGAGAGGTTCTTGAACGTATCACGGCTATATATATCACCGTGATGTCTGCACGTACGGCTTTTGTATTTGTAGACAGTTTCAACAATCTTGACACTGGCATGCAACGTTCCAGCACGCAGCAGTATTTGAAGTCTTTTTGTGGTGTGCTGAAAATCTTATTGTTGTTTATTGCAGCTGTGGTAGTGATTGCAATAACCATTAATCGAAGTCCTTTGGCCTTGTTTGCAGGACTAGGTGCCACGAGTGCGATACTCATGCTCATATTTAAGGATACGATAGCTGGACTTGTAGCAGGAGTACGCCTTACAAGTAATGATATGTTGCATTGCGGAGATTGGATAACGGTTCCTTCTGTTGGAGCTGACGGAACTGTTGAGGAACTGACTCTTACTACTATAAAGATCCGTAATTTCGATAATTCCATAGTCACAGTAAGTCCAATTGCTTTGGTTGACGGCTCGTTTACAAATTGGATTGGAATGCAGAATTCTGAAGGTAGACGGGTAATTAAAAAGGCTTATTTTGATTTTAACAGTATTGGACTGCTTACTCCAGATGTTAAAAAGAATATCATAGACCGAGGATATTTTAAGGCTGAAGAATTGAAAGATGATGATATAAACATCAGCCTTTACAGAAAGTATATTGAAAACTTTATAGCTTCCAGAAACGAAGTGAATAACAATATGTTCTATGTTGTGCGCCAATTGGACTCATCGCAAGGCGGATTACCTTTGGAGTTTTATTTCTTTCTGTTTAGCAAGGATACAAAACCATATGAGCATGATAGTGCTGAAATAATGGATTGCATCTATGCTATAGCTCGTGAATTTGGTCTGGTTATATTTCAGTCTCAGAATGTTATTTCACTTCGGTAACCGATGTAACTATCGAGTCACCACTAGGTAGGTGATAGAAACCTATTCTGACAACGTGCCCAAAATCGGCATTTCCTGTTACTTTAAGATGTTTGGCTTTATAATATGTGGTAGTATCCCTTTTGCTTGGATATGAAACAAGTTGTAGATTTTGCTTTGTGCTGCCTTCTCCGACGAAGAAAATATCTGTACTGTCCTTAATATTTTTGATGTTTGCAGTATCATTTTTTGATTTGGCGGCATGCGTACTTGTGTCAACAGGTTCAAATACACTGGCGGCAACAGTATCACCAGGATTGTCGCTTGGAGCCATCTTGCATGATGTAGAAACAGTCATTGCGGCGATACATAAAATAACAAAAATAAATATCTTCTTCATAATAGGGTGCAAATATAACCAAAAAATATGAATGTGTCAAAATCATTATGGATAATTAATCACATAATTTATTAACTTGAAGTTTTGGCTGTTATTGCCTTCTCTGCAAATATCATTCTTATTTCTCCATAGTCTACGTCTTCTGGACAAATGTCCTTTATTGGTTTCATACCTTGTGACGTGCCAATCTTGTTTACTGCTTTGTTTATTATATTGTATTTCTCTTTACCAATGATGTCTGTAACTTTCAGTTCGCCAGTCTCCACGTAATGTGTTAGATGGCTGAATATAGTTCCAAGTGTGAAATCTCGAGTCTTAGCAATCTCATTGAGCGATAATCCAGATTTATACATTATAAATGTGAGTTCCTTCGTGTTTTCTTTCTTAACTTTAGGTTTCGAAGTATCTTCTTTGTCACTATTGTATTTCTTTCTTCTACGTGTAGTTACTGCGAGTGGATTTATCTCTTCTATAGCGTTAAGAAAAGCTATTTGTCGGTTTCTAAGATAACTTTCACTGTCAAATCCGTTGTCTATAGTCATCTCAAGAATATTTTTCTTAGACAGATATGCCAGTTTAAGTTCTGAATATGTAGTGTCAAGTTTGTTTGCACCTTGTTTATTATCAGTTTTGGCGGCGGATGTTTGGTCAAGTAACTGCTGTATGTAAGTCTTTAAAGTCTTATTGAAATACACTGCGCTTTTTACTACACGTTCAAGAAAAACATCTCCTGTGAGTTCTTCGTAGTTCATGTAATTTATGGTATTTATCCATTTATGTGACACAACGCCTATTTTTTCTTTTAAAGATACAAATGTTGCTTTGTGAAGTATTGTCAGCTTTGGATATGCGTGCAGAAATTCAATTATAGTACGGCAGAGATTTTCTTCAGCTATAATTATGTCATTGAATGTAAACAGTTCTGCCAGTTGTTGCTTGTAATAGTTCTGTTTCAGAAGTTCAAGGCTGTCTATATTTTGTTTTGCAGCCTCTTCCTGCCTGCTTATATATGAATCAACTCGTTCATCATTTATTATGGCATGATTGTCAATCTTTGATGCCAGTACCATACCTTCAAGAGTTTTGCAGCGGCTCAGAGCTACATACACTTGTCCAGAAGCGAATGATGATCCCGCGTCAATAATAGCATGCTCGAAAGTCAGTCCTTGACTCTTATGTATTGTGATAGCCCATGCAAGTCGCAGTGGATATTGCTTAAATACGCCTTGTACGTCTGGCTCTATTTCCTTAGTATCCTTATTTATTACGTATTTGGTGTTTTCCCATTCTTGTGGTTGCACTTCGATATCACTTTCTTCTCCGCTGCATCTTACTTTAATGCAGTCATCGGATATACTCGTGATATGTCCAATCTTACCATTATAATAGAGATGGTCAATAGATGGATCGTTTTTGATAAACATCACCTGTGCATCTTCTTTCAACAAAAGTTTCTCATTGGTAGGGTAGCTGTATTCAGGAAAGTTACCTTTAATATTGGCATTGAATGTAAATTCTTCTGTTTTGAGTTTGGCTAATTCAGAATCGTTATATCTGTCAGCCATAGCATTATGTGTTGTTAGTCTTATGTATCCGTCTTTATTGTCTATATGAAATTCTGGATTGAATCTTGAGTTGAGAATGTTTATATCATCTTCTGAAGGCTTTCCGCTTCTTATACTGTTGAGCAAGTCTAGAAACTTTGCGTCTTGCTGACGGTAGACTTTCTGCAGTTCTATAGTTATATAGTTAATCTGTTGCAGAGCGTGACTTCCGAAAAAATATGGAGTATTATAATATGGGCGCAAAATATTAGCATCATTATCTGTTACAACTGGAGTCAGTTGCTGAAGATCGCCAATCATTAGTAGTTGAACGCCTCCAAACGGTTTGCTTGCGTCTTTGTATCGTCGCAATACAGAGTCTATGGCATCAAGAAGATCACTTCTCACCATACTTATTTCATCTATAATAAGCAAATCCAAAGTCTTCACAATGTTTCTCTTTTCCTTAGAGAAATCAAACTTTTCCTTGAATGTAGTGTTTGGCACATATGGTGAGAATGGTAGTTGAAAAAATGAATGTATTGTAACTCCGTGTGCATTGATTGCTGCAACACCAGTAGGAGCAACAACAACAATACGTTTGCAGCTCTTGTCAATAATGCTTCTTAAGAATGTAGTTTTTCCTGTTCCTGCTTTACCTGTGAGGAATATACTGGTACTTGTATGTTCTATAAATTCCCAGGCTAGTTCCAGTTCGTTGTTAGTTTCCATTTTAACTTAAATATAAATCTATCTACAAAGGTACAGCAAACGAGTGGAAAGGCAAAATAAAACTTGTTTTAATTTTGCCTTTTCCGAGTGCAGCAAATCTTCAACATAAGTTAAAGGTACAGCAAACGAGTGGAAAGGCAAAATAAAACTTGTTTTAATTTTGCCTTTTCCGAGTGCAGCATATTTTCAATGCAAATTATGAGGTATCGCAAATCTAAGATGATGCAGGGAATTAAAATGATTATATTTGCATATATTCTTGTTATAACGTTTGCTTGTGTAAAATCAAATAGTTATATTTGCAGTGTAATTACGATATAACAAACAACGGTATAAAAATGGAAGTAACAATTACAAACGAAAATTTTGAGAGTTATAAGAATGGTGAATTGCCATTAGTAGTGGATTTTTGGGCTACATGGTGCGCTCCTTGTAGGATGATTGCTCCAATCATTGCGGAACTTGCTGAAGAATATGACGGAAAGGTCGTTGTTGGCAAATGTGATGTTGAGGACGCAGACGAGATTGCAAGTGAATTTGGTATCCGCAATATTCCTACTATATTGTTCCTTAAGAACGGTGAAGTAGTAGACAAGTTTGTCGGCGCAGCTAGTAAAGCAAAAATAGAAGAGAAGTTTAAATCTCTTTTATAAAATATAAAATGCAGAAACGCTAGTGATTATTATCGCTGCGTTTCTGCATTTACCGTTTCTAGAATTCCACAAGTCTTGTTCCGTCTTCCTGTTCTGTAATCGTTACCTTTGTAACATCTTCAGGAAGAATGTCCTCAATGAGTTCTGGCCATTCCAATAGACACAAATTACCGCTGTAGAAATAATCTTCGTATCCCATATCATAAACCTCTTCGAGTTTCTTTATTCTGTAAAAGTCGAAATGGTATATTGGAGTATCATTGTCAGCGGTATATTCGTTGACGATAGCGAATGTTGGAGATGTTATTACATCGTTAACTCCTAACTCTTCGCAGATAGCCTTAATGAAAGTTGTCTTTCCGGCTCCCATCTTTCCGTAGAAAGCGAAAACCTTTCCTGTTCCCATGTTGGCAATAAATTTCTTTGCGGTAACATGGATGTTGTCTAATGAATCGATTTTAATTTTCATAATCTTATATAATTATAATTATTTCTTTTTTCTTCTTGTCATGGAGATTAGTGGAATAAGCATTTCTTCCATTGATATTCCTCCATGTTGAAACGTATTCTTATAATATGACACATAGTAGTTGTAGTTGTTGGGATAAGCGAAGAAAGAGTCTCCTGTAGCGAATATATATGATGTGCTGATGTTTGGTGAAGGCAGATTTGCCTTATGAGGGTCCTTAATCTCAAACACTTGACGTGCATCATAGTTGAGATTCTTGCCAAGTTTATATCTCAGATTTGTATTTGTGTTGCGGTCACCAATAATCTTTATCGGTTTGTTCGCTCTTATACTGCCGTGATCAGTAGTGATAATCACTTTATAGTCTTTCTGTGAAAGCAAACTGAACAGTTCGGCAATGTCTGAATGTCTAAGCCAGCTTTGTGTTATACTGCGGTATGCGCTCTCGTTGTTGGCAAGTTCTCTTACCATCTTAGATTCAGTTCTTGCATGTGATAGCATATCGATGAAATTTATCACAACAACATTCAGGTCGTACTTTTCAAGTTCACCAAATCTTTCAATTAGTTTGTTGATAGCTTGTGAGTCGTTAATTTTGTGATAACTGAAAGTATCGTGACGTCTGTATCTTTCAAACTGTGTCTGAATAAGCGCCTCTTCATTCAGGTTTTTACCTTCGTCTTCATCTTCATCTACCCATAGGTTTGGATACATCTTCTGTATTTCGTATGGCATTAATCCGCTGAAAATAGCATTGCGACTATATTGCGTAGCTGTTGGAAGAATACTCATATACATATTTTCCTTTATTTCGAACATGTTACTAATCTCATTGGCAAGTATTTTCCAATGATCATAGCGCAAGTTATCTATGACAATACAGAATACTTTTTCTTTATTGTCAAGTGTTGGGAATATCTGAGTTTTGAATATGTCATTGCTCATCAACGGACGGTCTTTTGGGTTTTCCATCCATTGCATATAGTTTTTCTGGATGTATTTGGCGAAAGCATTATTAGCTTCTTCCTTTTGCATTTGCAGCATTTCAAGCATATTGCTGTCGGCATTGCTAAGTTCTAGTTCCCATTTAGTGAGCAGACGGTATATTTCAGTCCAATCATCAAAAGAGTCACGATCGTCAATCAGCATAGAAATTTTTCTAAAGTCCTGACGATAGCCACTTTGTGTTACTTCTGTTACTAGTTCACGCTTATGAATGTTCTTCTTCAGTGCGATAAGTATCTGACTTGGATTTACAGGTTTGATAAGATAGTCGGCAATCTTTCTGCCTATAGCTTGATTCATAATATCCTCTTCCTCACTCTTGGTAACCATTACTATAGGAGTGGTGGGCTGTATATCCTTAATACGTTCTAGAGTTTCAAGTCCGGTAAGTCCAGGCATCATCTCGTCAAGAAGAATAAGGTCAAATGTGTTATTTCTACAAAGTTCAATGGCATCTTCGCCATTGCTTATTGTAGTAACATCGTAATCTCTTTTTTCTAGAAAGATAATGTGGGCACGAAGAAGTTCAATTTCATCGTCAACCCAAAGTAATTTACCGTTGTTCATATTTTAAAATCCTTCTAAATCGTAATATTCATCTTCCAAGTCGAAAGTCTTTCCTTCTGTTTTCTTATCCTCTTTTTTTTCTACTGTTGGTAAAGGCTTCGTTTCTTCTTCATTTCCTATTGTTACAATCTTTGCAGGTTCTGTAAGCAGGTTAGAAGTGTTGGCCTTTATCGGTGCAAAATTCTTATTGTAGAATTTCTCGTAATCTTCATAGCTGAATTGATTACCAAGAAGAGGTAGATTCTGACCGCTTATTATAATAGGTCTAGCTTTTTTTGCTAGTTTTATTACAGCAGTCTGCCTGTGTAGTTCTCTTGCATATTGCAAAGCTTCGTTATAATTTAGAAATCCTTTGATAACCATTCTGTGAATGTTGTCAATATTTTCTATCTGTATATCGAAATTGCGCACCATGTAACTGGTGAAGTTGTATTTTGCTATCTCAAACAACAACTGATTCTCATTAACAGAATCAGGGTTATATACCAACATATATACAAAGTCAAGATTACTGTCTGAATTAAACTTTTGTGTCTTTATTGAATCACTGTCGTTGAGGATTTCAGTACGTCTGTTCCAAACGTCGCCAATATCAAACTTACCACCGTGTAGTCTTCTTCCTGCTTTAACACCGTTGATAATCATACCAGCCATTTGGCTCAGTGCGCTTTCTGGGAAATCCTTTACAAGCGTGTTCATATCGTTAAGGCATCCTTTCTGATTGCCGTTGTTCAACTTGTTCAGTCCACCAATAAACAGAAACTTGTCCCGGTTTGCACCCGAAGGGAATCTGTGTTCTGAAATATACGTATTACCGTCAACTTCTGTATATTTTTCTGCCTTAAAAGCATCGTATGTGGCAGCATAAATAGAGTCTTCGATATGTTCGCCCCATTTAGCGTTTTCCTTGTATAACGGATCACTTAGTAATGTTGTCCATTTGCTTTGTGGGTATTCTCTTTTGAGTTTTCCTATATAGCTGTCGGCAATATCCATCTTGTTTTCGCGTGCATATAGCAGATAAAGGTGATAGAAGACATTATCCATATCCTTATATTTTGGATAATTGTCTTCAATTCTTCTTAATACCTTTTCGCCAAGGACAAGATTATCAAGCTTATCCTTAAAAATAACTCCACTATTATAGAGCGCATTCATCAGGATATTATTGCTTTCGTCAAGTTGCACTTTGGTAAGTGGTATCTGTTTGATATAGTATTCACGTCTATGTGGATTTGCTTCCGCATTGTCATTAATAATATTGTTGGTACTGTCTTTGACTTCCTCTTGTGTTATCGAGTCTTGCGATATTTCATTTATTCCTGCGACAACAGTCTTGTTTATTCGCTGCCAATTATCCACATTATCACGTTTACCCCATGTGCGGGTAAATGTTTCCTTGCCTCTGCTCACAGTCATTGGATTATAGAAATACCAAGTAGTAGCGTTGTTTCTGTCTATGGCGTTGTTTTGCATTGCAAACTCAGCCTTCATAGATATATTAGCACCTACATTTCCTGTATTTGTCTGTAGTTGTGAATTCAGTTCAGCCTTTTCTTTTTTCTTAAGCGCAATGATTATTTTATCAATAATTACGTTACGACTGTTTTCGTTCATACTTGCAAGTTGTTGCAGAGAGTCCTGAATTTCTACAGCATCAGTGAAAGGAACAAGTTCCTCTAGCACTTTTTGTCTGTCTGTAAGCTGTTGATAGTCCTTTCTTTCTTTGTCTAACAATCCTATAGCTACGTCGTAGCATCCTTTTGCTTTTCCGAATTGTTCCTTTGTCCAATAAAGGTTGCCAAGTTTCAATAACAGAACACCTTTCTCTATTCCGTTTCTTGTAGCTTTTTCCTTTCCATGTTCGTAAGCGACAATAGCATTAGTGGTATCTTTTTTTGCCAGATATATATTACCAATGGCATAGTATATCTGGTCTTGATAATCTTTATTGCTATCAGATGCAGCCATTCTTTTCAGTTTGGCAATCATCTGCTTTTGTTTGCCTCCAGCCAAAACTTCCGTCATGCCAACTCTTGCGTTGAATGCCAGTTGGTAAGGAGGGTTTAGTCTTATTACGTGTTTATATGCATTGTAAGCATCATCCTTGTTTCCCATTTCCTCAAGCAACTGTCCCATGAGAAACCATTCACGAGCCTTCTGCTTACGTCTCATCTCATGACTTATCACTTTTTGTAGATATGGTATTGCCTTTCCGTAATTTCCTGTATGAATATAATAGTCTGCATAGGTGTAGTCCCATTCTTTTTGTGCTCTCCAATGTATAGAGTCACGTTGAATGTTGCGTATAACGTCTTCGGCATCATATCGCCAATCTTCTTCAATATAGCATTTCGCCAGCCATGCTCTTGCCTTTCCATATATGGCAGGTTGGGTTGCGTATAGTCTGCTCATGTAGGCGAAAGTAGATGCTGCTTCACTGAAGTCACCCTTATAGAATTGTGCACGTCCCATAAGCAACCATACTTTCCATAAAAATGGATTATATTCCCTTCGGCTTAACCAATCTATATCGTGTTGTGTCTTTTTCTTGTTAGGGTTCCATTCTGGTCGTCTCTTTATGCTGTAGAGTTTTATAGCCTTTTGACATTTCTCAATAGCTTTGTCAAAATTAGAACTTCCAATTTGTCGGTTTTCCTTATTTCCTACAGTATAAAGAGGAATTATCTCTGTGAAGTTGTCCTTATTTCCGTTTTCTTTTTCAAGAGAGCCATCTATATATGCCACAGAACCATTGTAATAAGTGTTGTATCTTGCATTGAAGGCATGCCACCATCTTGACTTAGCTGTATTTTGCTGAGTCGAACATCCGTAGATTGACGTAATGCTAATCAGTGCGGTCAGGATGTATATAGCATTATGCTTCATTTAAGTTTGGCTATGGCATATATAATTATACTGATGAATATTATGGAGGCTCCCGATGGAACGTTGAGCCAATAGCTTATACCTAGTCCCAACAGACAGTCAATCCAACCGATGCCTATACTAAGAAGAGCCATTTTCTTGAAATTGTATGTAAATATGTTTGCTGTCATCTGTGGAATTGTAAGCAAACTTATTGCAAGTACTATTCCCACCATTCTAAGTGTAGACACTATTGCCATTGCTATAAGTGCCATCATCATGTATTCAATGAACTTAACGTGCAGCCCCTGTGACGTTGCGAAAGTTGAATCAAAAGCCACGCTTTGTATTTCTCTATACATAAACGTAAATATAGCTATTACAACTACAGACAGTATAGCCAGAAGCCATAAGTCTGCATATCCAATAGTTAGAATACTTCCGAATAGAAAAGATGGAAGATCTGGCATAAATCCAGGAGTGAGAAAGCAGCAGATGATGCCAATGCTCATTCCGAAAGTCCAGAATACTGCTATTGCCGAATCTTCTCTTACATTGCCTCTTCTTGACATCCATTCTACTCCGAATGCACTTAATATAGAGAATACCATTGCTGATAATATTGGATTTATACCAAGCAGCACACCTAGTCCAATACCGCCGAAAGAAGCATGGGTGATGCCTCCGCTTATGAATACCAGTCGGCGTGTCACAATGTATGTTCCAATAATTCCGCAAACAATGCTTGCCAATATCGAACCTAATAATGCGTTCTGGAAAAAAGTATAATGTAGTATTTCCAATTTATCTTTATTTTTTTATTGTTGTTGTTCTGCCAGAGCGATATATTCATCCTTTATCTGGTCGGGCATATTTATACCACGAAGTATCAAACTGCGGTTCCAGTCCTTCACTTCATTTTGTTTCATTGTGAGCATTACCTCAGAGAACTCTTCAACTTCCTCGTTTGTATATCCGTCGGAAAGACGTCCCTTGAATCTGTCTAGTTCCTCGTCGTCATAATATTCCACTTCTTTAGTGGCAGCTTCCATCATGCATTCCTGCTCGCATTTATCATTCTGACCGTTGCATGTATAACAAGTCTGTTTTGTTATAATAGGCTTGTCGCGTCCTTCTTCGTCTTTGGAGAGGAACGTTATCACGGCTGTTATGATGCCAAGTGCCAATATCGGAATAATCAGGTATATCATATAGTTATGAAACTATTTTTATTCTATAGTGAATCCTGCTGTATTCAGGTCTTTCCAGAAATTAGGATATGACTTGCTTACAACTTCAGGATCGTTTATTTTCAGTCCAGGAATCTTCAATGCTACAGGTGCGAAAGACATTGCCATACGGTGATCTTCGTAAGTGTCTATTGCCTCAGTGGTTGGTTCGCATCTGTCGCCGTCCCATATAAGTTCATTGTCGTTTTTGTCCTTTATGATGTACCCCAATTTCTTGAGTTCTTTTTTCAATGCCTCTATGCGGTCTGTTTCTTTAATCTTTAGGCTTCCTAGTCCGGTAAAATGAAACTTTATACCCATAAGAGCACAACATACAACAAATGTCTGTGCAAGATCGGGCGAACCTGTGAAGTCATATTCCAATCGTGGTAGCATACATTTGTGTCTTTTAAGTGTTACAGTAGTTGGAACACCAAGTTCGGTAGATTTAAAACTTGTTTTCACTCCAAGTAGAGAGAATATGTATCTCACAACAGAGTCGCCTTGTTTAGAACCGTCCATAAGTCCGTTAAGTCTTATTTCTGCCTCTGGGTCATTGCTAAGAGCCATGATTTCATACCAATAGCTGCTAGCGCTCCAGTCGCTTTCAATGAAATAAGGACGCTCTGTGTATGGTTTTGCCGAAACTGTAATTGTATCAACATCCGACCAGTCTGCGTCTGCACCAAACTCTCTCATCGTCCATAGTGTTAGGTCTATATATGGGCGTGATACAATTTCGTCAAGCAATTTAAGTTCCAGTCCGTTTTTTAGCATAGGTCCAATCATCAGCAATGCTGAAATATATTGTGAACTTACGTTTCCTTGAATCTCAAGATGACCACCTTCAAGTGTGTGTCCCTTTATGTGGAGTGGGGGAAAACCTTCTTCCCCAACATAAGTAATGTCTGCACCAAGGTATCTCAAAGCCTCAACAAGTACACTTATAGGGCGGTGTTTCATTCTGTCTGTACCAGTTATTGTATGTTCACCTTCTGTTATGCTTAGATATGCTGTTACAAATCTCATTGCAGTTCCAGCAGCCTTTATGTCTATAACATCAGGCATGTTTTTTAATGCCTCAATTATAACTTCTGTATCATCACAGTCGCTCATATTTTCAGGGGTAATCTTGCCACCAGCCATAGCGTTGATAATCAGTGTACGATTGCTAATGCTTTTACTTGCCGACAGATTAATCTCTGTATTTATCTTTGCAGGTCCTGTTATTTCGTAAGTCATTGCTATAATCTTCCTTTGTTAATTAAAAACTTATGCAAAGATAGTGTAAACGAGTGGAAAAGCAAAGAAAAATTATCTTTTTTCTTTGTTTTACAGCGTGCAGTCTTATCTATCAACTATAGTAAAAGATGCAAGTCGATTGCAGTATAAAATTAAAAAAGCAGTTTCTTATTTTTTGTTGTTAAGAAACTGCTTTTATTCTCTTAAGATAGAGTAGCTTATCTGATAATTTTTGGCTTCAATTCATCAGGTGAGTCTTTGGTAAACATGTTTACCTTTGTTGCTTCTTTCTCAAACAGGTCATGTATAACTTTTATATCTAGTGTCATTTCTGGCTTAAAACTGTCGCCAGACATGTATTCTAGTATTGATTTTCTAAGTTGACGTGCAACAATTCTCTTGTTAAGATTGCTGTTTATGTCAAAAGTTGTCATTAACAGTTTACCTTTTAAAACATTTGCCTCTATAATCATTCCCAACTTGCGACTTACGTGCCATGTATCAATTGGTTGATAGATTGGTTGATAGTCTTCTGGAAATTCCTGAAGATTCATTACTTGCGCCCTGTTTATAAGCTCCCACCAGTTGATGTTTTGCCATGAGTCTGTAGCGAAGTCTTTGAAAATAGGGTGGTTGCTCATTATATAGGCTCCTGTAGTATGTGGTGGACGCATTTTGAACCAACTTGTATTCCAAAATACTGGTAGATAAGTTTGTTTTACATCGTTGCCGTAACGTATTTTTCCACCCGCAGTAATAAGAACTTTTCCTCCCTTATTTAATATCTTAATAGCTTTGGAATCCAATGTGTCTGTTATATATATGTCTTTTGTCTTTGGCATTTCTTCTTTTGCAGGATATACCCAGAAGTCCCATTCGTTAGTATTCCCATTTACAGAAACTTTGAGAGTAAGTTTACTTGGTGTCTTTATTTCACACAGTTGTAGTGTTACTGGTTTTATCTCGTTGTTTTTACCATATTTGACGGTAGTGTTATATTTGGCAATTATGTCACTGTGCATATCTTTGTCAACTATGCTATATACAATATCTGCATCTTTAATTTCACCTTCTGAAGCATTATAAACTTCTATTGGTATGTTAAGAGTGTCTGTATTCTGGAAAACAAATTTAGGAAATTTTGCAAGTGGAACTATCTTACCGCAAAATTCTTTCCATTGCTTGCTGTCTACGTATCCCTTTTCTTTCCAAAATACATTGAGTGGACCTACTAAAGCTGTTCCTTGACCACTGTAGTCATTCAGTCCAAGTAAAAGAAAACCTGAATAGTCTTTTGTACGTAGGTTACGTTCTATTTCATATTTATATGCCGTCACTTGTAGTTTGCCGCTGGCATAAAGGAACTTTTCTGCCTGTGATGCCATACCATTCTTTTTCAGCAAGTCTTCAAATATATCAAAATTCTTAGCCTTGTAAGGTCCTGTATAAAGACTGCGTTCCTTGAAGTCGGGGAATGCGCACCATTGTCCTTGCTCATGAGCAATGATAGGAGAGTTGTTAGGCTCTTTTCCTCTGTAATTGCGAGGAAATTCTATCTGCGACAGATAATCATCATTACATTCTGGAGCATTGTGATCCCAGTCAAGTCCTCTAGCTCCGCCTTTTACATGAAATTCGCTCAGGTTGTCCCAAGCCCAACCTCCACCTACACTTGCTCCGCAGTATATGTGTCGATTATCGTATTCTTTCATTGTATTAACCCATTTGTTACACCATGTGACCCAGTCTCCGGCAGGTTCATTGCCAGCAGCCATCATAACGAAAGAAGGATGATTACCATAGTAATCACATATTTTCTTAGTCTCTTCTGCCAAATATTGATCTATATGCTGTCCGTAGTTTAACTTTACACCATGATTTGGCCATGATGGTCCTTCTGGTTGAAGATAGAATCCTAGGCTATCGGCAGCAATAAAGGCAGCTTCTGGTGGACAGTAGCTATGAAAGCGCATGGTGTTTATACCATAATCTTTGCATTTCTGAATTATTTCCTTCCATGATTTTACATCAGTAGGAGGATATCCTGTAAGTGGAAAGTTGCAGTTTTCTACTGTTCCACGTACGTAAATAGGCCTTCCATTAAGCATGATGTCTCGTCCTTTTACTTCTATTTTTCTAAATCCGAAAGTAACAGGTATTGTGTCTCCACGATATATAATGCTGCGAGTATATAAATTTGGAGTAAACTCACTCCAAGGTTGTGGATTGTCTATCTTTATATTATATTCTTTATCATTCACCAATACCTTCACATTTCCAGTAGTCAAGTCTGGGAATGTTTTCACAGTGAAAATACTTTGTTGTGAACGTAGTTGTATTTTTCCAACAATACCGTTCCAATTACCTTGTGTCTGGTCGGTTACAGAATGTGAGTCTTGTCCTACACCAACATTCTCAATGCCATTGTATATCTTTATGGCTATGCTGTTGTTTTTTCCAAACTTTACATAATCTGTTATGTCATATTCGTGTGGAACGGATAGTGATATTTGATGTCCAACTTCTTTTCCGTTTACAAACACTGTTGTTTCTATATGCGGGCGTTCAAGGTATAATACAACTCGATTTCTTTTCCATTCTCTTGGTATTTCTGCATTTTGTCTATACCATGCATAGCCCACATAATAATGTTCCGGAGTTAAGAAAAATGGGAATTTGATACTGCCGGTGTGGCGGTATTTTTCCATATATGGATTGTAGTAGTATGAAGAGTCATATAATGAGCCAGTCCATTTTGTATGAATACTAGGTAGGTCACCTTTGCCATTTGTTAGCATAGACCCAGGTAGTTTTATTGTATCATCATATTTTTGTGATGCATTATAACTTCCGTTACGGTCAATTTGGAAGTCCCAAGTCCCAGATAGATTAATCGGCTTTTGGGCGAATGATGTTAGAATCATTAATGACAAAAGACTCAATGTTGTTATTCGTTTCATAAATTAGTTATTTTGTAATTATACTCTAAGTAGGGTTTGTTTAAATGATATGCTAGTGCAACCTTATTTTCCGGCAAAGATACTATAAAATTTTTGTCTATGCAATGAAATCAAGTTTAGGCTGTTAGCCAATGTCTCAATTACTAGTGCTACACACTATAAATACGCGCACGCACGCACACTCTGAATTTTTCAGAAAAATAAGTGTCGAAGTGTCTGTTCATTGATTATCAGCTCGTTAGACTTCTTTTTCAGTAGAACAAAGTGACGGTTATTCGTCGGTGAAATATGGGCGAATTTTTTATCGTATTGAATTGCCTTTTACGAAGTTTTTCGATGCGTTTTCGATGCGTTACGATGTTTTACATTGCGTTTTACGTTATATTGCACTGCGTTTTACGAAGCATTAGAAGGTAAAATATCGTAGAAACGTTTGCATTTCTATATGGAATTAGTTGCTTTTCTATATAGAAACGCATGCAAAACTTGAAATTTTACCGTCACATCACCGTCACTATATATCAGTCAAATTGGTCGATAAAATATTGATATTCATTATGTTGACACTTCGACACTTGTATTTTTAAAACTCCTAAGTGTGCGCGTGCATGCACGTACATTATATAAGCAGAAATAGATGCCGTAGCTAGAATGTAGCTTATCGTAGCTAAAAGTTCTATTTATTTTTCCGCAATCCTTTTGTACAAGGGGGATACAGACGAAGACGTAGCCCCGTAGCTAAAAAAATGAAAAGTGCATGGGAGCCAACCTATATTAATGCTTAGAAAATATAGATATTAATCCAGAAATGAAAGGCTATTGTTTCTTCTTGGAGCATTTTGGGCATAAACCCTTTATCATGAAGTTTACACTATGCATCTGATAACCTAGGGGAATACAAAGGTCAGGGATAGGCATATCGTATAAGCAGAATGTCTTTTGACAGCGTTCGCAAAAGAAATGCATGTGCTCGTCTTCATCGGTTTCAATGCTTTTGCTTAAACATAGTTCGTATTTCGTTCCACCAGCACCGTCTTCGACAGTGTGAACTAAATGGTTGTCACGGAATAATGTAAGTGTACGGAATATGTTTGACTTGTCTATTGTTAGAATCTTATCTTCCAGTTCTTTCATTGATACTGGATTTTCACATGCAGCAAGAGACTTGGCAATAACTATTCTGTTGGAAGTTGGTTTGATGCCATGCTTTTCCAGAAGCAAAATGCATTTGTTTTCATCCATTGTATTTGTTATATATATACAAAAGTAGTTAATCCTATTGTAAAAACCAAATATATTTTCATATTATTTCTACTTTTGCATTCGTGAATAGAACAATGCATAGACAAAGGCTTTGGTCATGGATGCTATTGGCAGTATTTGTGCCAATGCTTATTATGTCAACATTCCACCGACATGAGGAGGTGAGAGGTGCTGTCATAACTTGCTATGATTGTCAGCATCACATACATCATGCTGGGCATATTGCCAATGGATGGACTTCTATAGACAAATGTGTGCTATGTCATTTTCACAGTCTTCCTTATATCCTTGGAACAGAAGTCTGCATAGCATTATTCACAATTTTGATATATCAGTCATTGGTGTTTTTAAAGCCAATGCATGCTACCACATTCCGTGGTATAACGACAACACGCGGACCTCCTTCTTTTTATTCTTTGGAAAGTAAATAGTATTTTTTAAGGTAAAAAATTAATTCAATAGAATGAAAAGATTATATATCATGCT
>JAGPKZ010000003.1:20397-24365 GCA_018053665.1 Prevotella sp. | reverse complement strand
TCGGAATATCAGACCAATAATGGACTGTTTGACTATTCTCTTCACATGGCAGGAAACAACAACGGATATGTGTGGGGAGTGCGCTATTCTGATAAGATGGCACATGCATACAAAAATAAATATGACGGATATGTAGATAATTCGCAGTTCAGAGAACGTGCAATGTCAGGCTTATTAGGAGTAAACAAAAGTTGGGGATACAGTCATCTTAAATTAAGTTACTATCATCTGACTCCAAGTATGATAGAGGAACCTGGAGCTGTAGGTGACAAAGATTATAGTCATGGGTTGCCATATCAGCAGATACATCATTATAAGGCAGTGCTAGATAATTCATTTTATGTTGGTAATGGTAATATAAAGGCTCTTTTTGCATATCAGCAAAATCGTAGACAGGAGTTTGAGGATGAGGAAAATCCAAATAAACCTGGACTAGACTTTATGCTACATACAATAAACTATGATGTTCATTATGCTATTCAGCCGGCTGAGGGCTTGAGTTTTGCCACTGGAGTGAATGGTATGTATCAGCGTTCATTAAATAAAGGTGATGAGTTTCTTATTCCTTCTTATGCTCTTTTTGATTTTGGTGCATTCGCAACATCTAGTTATAAAACAGGAGACTTGAATATTAGCGGAGGATTGAGATTTGATACAAGACACGTTCGCAGTTTTGCTTTAGAAGACAGATTTGCTAGCATGTCACGAACTTTCAATGGTGTTACTGGTAGTATCGGCGCAACATATGCTATTAATGAAAAAATGAATGTCAGGTTGAATCTTGCAAGAGGTTTCCGTGTGCCAAATCTTAGTGAGTTGGCTTCGAATGGTGAGCATGAGGGTACTTTCAGATATGAAGTAGGTAACACAGAACTGAAACCTGAATACAGTTGGCAGTTAGATGCTGGATGGGATTATACATCTACATATATTTCAGCACAATTGTCTTTGTTTGCCAACTATATAGACAACTATATCTTTGCACATAAAATAGCTGGAAAGTTGGTAGACAATGTTCCAGTATATCAATTTGTGCAGGGTAATGCACGTCTATTAGGAGGTGAAGCCAGCGTTGATATTCATCCTATAGAAAGACTTCATTTCCAAAATGCCTTTTCGTATGTTGATGCCGTACAGCTGAATCAAACTGCGGAGGCAAAATATTTGCCAATGACTCCAGCACCACGTTGGACATCAGAATTGAAATATGATATAATTCGTGATGGCAAGACCTTTAACAATACTTATGTAAAGATTGGTATGGAATGTGATCTTCGTCAAAATCATTTCTATGCACTTGACAATACAGAAACAGCCACACCTTCATATACACTGTTGAATGCGTCAATGGGAACAGATATAAAATGCAGAGGAAAGAAAATACTTTCTGTATATCTAACTGGTGACAATCTTACAAACAGAGCATACCAGAATAATCTGAGCAGATTGAAATATGCTGGATTAAATCCCGTTACTGGACGAGAGGGCGTATTTAATATGGGACGTAATTTTGGAATAAAGGTTGTAGCGCCTGTAAATCTTTAGACGAGGATTATTGCTGACAGTTGTTTATTGTTGATACAATGTATTCAACTTCACTGTCGGTAAGGACTTGATTGCAAGGCAAACTCAATTCATTGTCTGCAATATATTCTGTTATGGGGAATGAGAAATTATTCCATTCCCTGTAACATTTTTGTTTATGTGGAGGAATAGGGTAGTGAATCATTGTTTCAATACCCTTATCTTTAAGTCGTAGCCTTATTAAATCGCGATTGGAACATATTATAGGATATATGTGATACACAGAGCTTGAAGCGCTCACAGTCTTGATATTCTTATTTATAATACTTTCATTATAGTATTTCGCAATAGCAATTCTTCTAGCATTATCCTGATCAAGATATTTCAGTTTTACACTTAATATGGCAGCCTGAATTTCGTCAATTCTACTATTCATCCCTTTATATGGGAATACGTATTTGTGTGAACTACCGTAGTTGCCTATAGCCCTTGCTGTATCATTAAGTCTGTCATCGTTAGTTGTGATAGCTCCAGCATCGCCAAATGCACCAAGATTCTTTCCTGGATAAAAACTGTGTGCGGCTGCATTTCCGATACTGCCAGTTTTGGTGTTTTTAGAATAATTACATCCATGAGCTTGTGCATTGTCTTCTATCAATAGCAGATTATGCTTCTTGCATATCCTGCCTATTTCTTCAGTATATGCACAGATTCCATAAAGATGAACAATTAGTATAGCACGGGTGTTCTTTGTAATGGCATTCTCTATTTTTGTATCGTCAATCTGTAGAGTGTTGATATTTGGTTCAACAAGTACAGGTGTGAGATTGTTTGCTGTTATTGAAAGTATAGAAGCAATATAAGTATTTGCCGGAACAATAACTTCGTCACCGTCTTTAAGTATACCAAGTTCCTTATATGATCTGAATATAATGGTTAAGGCATCCAAGCCATTTCCGCAACCAATGCAGTGCTTTGTGCCTATATAGTTTGCGTATTGTTGCTCAAAATCGGCAGTAGCCTTTCCTTGTAGATACCAACCGCTATCTATTACATTGCTTACAGCAGTGTGGATTTCCTCACTGTGCATGCGTGTAATATTCTTTAATGACAGATAATCAATTTTCATAGTTCCCATTCATAAGTATCGTATACAACACCTCTGCCTCCGTATCCCTCTTTGTGGGAGATAAGTCCCTCATTGATTACGCTACAATTATCTTCAGTAGAACTTCCAAAATCAAGATATTCATAATCCGGATAATCATGGTACATCACTTTATCATATATAGCTTCCATAGCACCTAAATCTTTTCCAATGGAATTTGTAGAGCTATATTGGCCATGTATAACATTCTTCGTTATATAGAATGTTATGCCACCGATTATATTGCCGTCTTTATAGGCATTGTATTGAATAATGTTATTTGGAAATCTTGTTTTAAGTAGTTTCATCTCTTCAAGAGTATGAACAGGCTTTGCTTTGAAACGTTGCTTTAAGTTAGCATTAAGTATTTTCCAAAAATCATCAAGACTTGCATCTGCCACAACTTCAACGCCATTAAGTATTGCTTTTTTCAATCTTCTTACGTGGTCTTTACGCCATTTCATGTGTTCGTTCATGAAGATTGTTGTTCCGATGTTTCTTGTTAACAATCGGGCATGGCATTTCCAAAATATGGCATAAAGGTCTTCCTCTGACGCATGTTTACAATAAATCCACGGGATAGGACGATAGATTACTTTCTTAAAACTTACAGTCCTTAAATATTCATTAAGTTCGGTGAATAGTATGCATGTATCACTTATTGTGACGTGGATGTCCATAATCAGTCCGCCGTAAGTAAGTCCGAAATGTGAATAAAGAATATTTGCTATCTTGTGTGCAGGAAG
This sequence comes from Prevotella sp., assembly GCA_018053665.1. Taxonomy (GTDB): domain Bacteria; phylum Bacteroidota; class Bacteroidia; order Bacteroidales; family Bacteroidaceae; genus Prevotella. The sequence goes on along the minus strand of JAGPKZ010000003.1, from coordinate 20,948 downwards.
TAGAGCATACAGTCTACCTTTCTTATAGAACATTAATGAGTTGTCATTAAATCTATCGGAATGGTAATCCATATAGTTTCTGTCAAAAAGGAATGTGGAATTCTTAGCTTTGTTTACGAATTTATTCCATGCTTCTTTTTTGTCCGCTGTATATTTCCTTATCTCAAACATTACGTTTGTTGTATGAATTCATTGTAATCGTAGATATAGTCGGCTTCATCATAGTCATCTTCGGCTAGTACCAGACATACTGAACCAGAAGAAAAATCTTCGAGTGTACGCCATATACCTTTGTCGACAAGGAGTCCCTGATAAGGATGATTTAACAGGTAGCGCTGCTTTTCATGTCCGTTGTCAAGTGTAACTGTAAATGAACCACTCACGGCAACAATAAATTCGCGACAATGCTTATGAGCGTGTCCACCGCGGTAGCCTCCAGACGGTATATCGTAAGTCCAATATACCCTGTTGAATTCAAAAGGAATACTCTTGAATCTTTCTGCTACAGTAAGGTTTCCACGTGGATCTGAAATCTTAGGCAGTTCAATTAT
>JAGPKZ010000003.1:0-20297 GCA_018053665.1 Prevotella sp. | reverse complement strand
ACTTCGCCTTTCTTTGTCATGAAGAATTCAACACCCCAAAGACCATAGCCAGTAAGTGCTTTTGTTACTTCGTCAGCCATGTGCTCTGCTTTCTTCAATGCTTCATCAGATATGTGGTAAGGCTGCCAACTTTCACGATAGTCACCGCTTTTCTGAATGTGTCCTATTGGAGGGCAATATATTGTAGGAGCATTTTTCTGTGTTACAGTAAGAAGTGTGAACTCCGAATCAAAGTCAATAAATTCCTCGATGATAACCTCTTTAACGTCGCCACGGCTACCTTCCATTGCTTCAGTGAATGCAGCTTTAAGTTCGTCGTCATTGTGAACATAGCTCTGGCCATGACCACTTGAACTCATAAGAGGTTTAACGACACATGGGAAACCGATTTCGTCAGCGGCTTTCTTAAATTCGTCAAATGTCTTTGCATAGAAATACTTTGCTGTGCGAAGTCCAAGTTCTTTAGATGCAAGGTCACGAATGGCGCGGCGGTTCATGGTATAGTTTACGGCACGTGCAGAAGGTACAACCTGAATTCCTTCTTTTTCAAAATCAAAAAGTCTCTCAGTACGAATGGCTTCTATTTCAGGTACGATGATGTCTGGATGGTGTTTGCGAACTGCAGCTTCAAGTGCATCTCCGTCAAGCATACTGAAGATTTCTCTTTCATCTGCAACTTGCATTGCCGGTGCGTTATCATAACGGTCACATGCAATAACATAAACTCCTGCTCTTTTTGCAGCAATGACAAACTCCTTGCCCAGTTCTCCTGAGCCCAATAACATAATTCTTTTCATAGCCTTATTTATTTCCATACATAGTTTCATAGTACTTCTGATAGTCACCACTGGTAACCTCATGTATCCATTGCTGGTTTTCAAGATTCCATATTATCGTTTTAATGATACCATCAGCAAACTTAGTTTCTGGATACCAACCTAGTTCATTCTTTATCTTTGTTGGATCAATGGCGTAACGTTTGTCGTGACCAAGACGGTCGGCTACGTGTGTGATGAGATCATTGTTAATCCAACTTATGTCTATATCGCCATTGTTGTCTTTCTGTTGCTTTTTTAGTACGTTGCGCAATTGTTTGTTATCAGCCATCATATCGTGTATCGTCTTTATAGTTAGTTTCACAATGTCAATGTTTGTCATTTCATTGTGGCCACCTACATTATAGACTTCACCTACACGGCCTTCACGTACAACCATATCAATAGCTTTGCAATGGTCTTCGACGTACAACCAGTCGCGAACATTTAGTCCTTCACCGTAAACAGGTAATTGTTTGCCTTCAAGAATATTGTTGATGATTAATGGAATCAGTTTTTCAGGGAAATGATAAGGACCATAGTTGTTTGAGCAACGTGTAATCGTTACAGGCATGTGGTAAGTGTCACGATATGCTATAACAAACATGTCGGCACTTGTTTTGCTAGCACTGTAAGGACTGTGTGGACATAATGGAGTGGTTTCTGTGAAAAAGCCTTCAGTTCCAAGACTTCCATATACCTCGTCAGTTGAAACCTGATGATAGCGCTTACCGGCTTTCCATGTAGGATAACCATTTTCGTCTTTTCCTGTAACCCATGCACGGCGTGCAGCGTCAAGCAAATTCTGTGTGCCGAGAATGTTAACGCTAAGGAAAAGCTGAGGATCCTCAATGCTACGGTCAACATGACTTTCAGCTGCGAAGTTTACTAAGTAGTCGATATCGTTTTCAGTAAACAACTTGTCTGCAAGTTCACGGTCACGAATGTCTCCCTTAACGAATACGCAACGTTTGTTGTCTATATCATCTTTTATCGTTCCAAGATTTCCTGCATATGTCAATGCATCAAGGATGATAACTTTAATATCCTCGTTTTTGTATTTTTTGTCTAGCAAATACTTAATGAAATTTGCTCCGATAAAGCCTGCGGCTCCTGTAACAAGATAAGTTCTCATTTTTATAATTGTGATTTATTTGTTCCTAAAGTAATAACTTCGCAATCAGTAAATTTATTGCCTTCGATTGTGAGTCTTATTATAGTTCTTTCTTTCTGCCATCCCATTTGTCCGGCTGCACCTGGGTTGATATGTAGAAGATGTAATGATTTGTCGGGCATTACTTTCAGAATGTGTGAATGTCCAGAGATAAATAGGTTGGGTGGTGATGAAAGTATCATGTTCCTTATTGAAGGATCATATTTACCAGGATATCCGCCAATGTGTTTCATCATTACGTCAACATCCTCGCATTTGAATCTGAGTATTTCTGGGTATCGTGCCCGTATGTCGTAACCGTCACAATTACCATAGACTGCTCTGAATATAGGTTTCATACTCTCAAATTTATCAGTAACTTCTATAGAACCTATATCGCCTGCATGCCAGATTTCATCACATTCTCCGAGATAGGTTTCATATTGCTCGTCCCAAAAGGCGTGAGTGTCGCTGATTATTCCTATCTTTTTCATAGTTGAAACCTCTTTTTAATTAATTCGGCAATGAATGCCTCTGTATTTTCTATACCAAGCAGACTGCTGTTGATACATAAATCATAGCTTTCACTGTGTCCCCATTGTTTACCAGTATAGTAATTATAGTACGAAGCGCGTGCTTCCTCTTTGTCAATGATATATTTTCTTGCTTCGGCGCATTTTATTTTACGGCGCTCACACACATTTTTTATGCGTTGATCAATATCTGCTGTTACAAATATATTGATGGTATTCTTAAAATCACGTAGAATATAATCAGCAGTTCTTCCAACAAATATACAGTTACCTTTTTTCGCAGCTTTTAATATGGCGTCACTTTGAAATTTGTAAAGACTTTCCTGTGATAGGTCATTCTTGTAAAAATTACTTTCACCAATCAATGGTATATGTATATTAAGAAGAGATTTGAAAAATCCCTTGTGCTCGTCAGCTTGTTCAAAAAACTTTTCGCTGAATCCGCTTTCATGTGCGGCAAGATTCAAAAGCTCACGGTCGTAGAAACTAAAGTTCAACTCTTCTGAGAGTTTCTTTGCGATAATTCTTCCCCCGCTTCCGATCTGTCTACCGATATTAATTATTATTTTCTTGTCTTCCATGTATCATGTTTTTATGTTGTTTCTTAAATTTTTTCATATATGCCATCATCATAAATGCCGCTATTATAGAAGCACAGACGTCAGATGTAGGCATTGCGTACCAAACTCCGTTGACGCCGTAGATTAACGGTAAAGTGGCTAGCAATGGTAGAAGTAATAGTAATTGTCTGGAAAGTGAAAGAAATATGCTAATTTTCACTTTACCTATACTTTGGAAAAAGTTTGTTATTACCATCTGGCATCCTACAATAGGAAAAGCCAGAAGGTTGATTCTAATTGCTTTTATTCCAAGTCCTATAAGTGTTGCATCTTTAGTAAACAATCGTGAACAATAGTAAGGAATGAACATGGCTATCAGCCAACCAATAGTCATAATTATGGTCGCTACTATAATAGCAAGTTTCACTACGTGCATCATTCTGTCAAGTTGTTGCGCTCCATAGTTATAGCCCGCTATAGGTTGCATTCCTTGGTTAACACCCATAACAAACATCACGAAAATAAAGCCAATCTTATTTGATATTCCGTAAGCTCCTACGTCAAGGTCGTTTCCGTAATGAACAAGTTGCTGGTTTATGAATATTACGACAACACATGCGCATACATTCATTGCAAAAGGAGATATACCAACTCCAATGATATTTTTAACGATATCCTTTTTTAATCCATATATTCCACGTTTGAAATGAAGTAATTCCTTTTTGTTACTGAATACCCATATCTGCCATATAAGGGCAATAACCTGTGAAATAACAGTTGCGTAAGCTGCACCCTTTATTCCCCAATGGAATACCATTATGAAAAAATAATCCAATATGATATTCATTACCACTGTGAATATCGTTGCTAACATAGCCTGTTTAGGCTTGCTTCCAGCACGAAGGATCGCATTCATTCCGAAATACATGTGTGAGAATACGTTTCCCAAAAGAATAACACTCATAAAATCTCGTGCATACGGAATTGTAGTGTCGCTGGCTCCGAAAAACCTGAGTATAGGATTAAGAAACATAAGACATACTACAGAGAATGTTATTCCTATTATTAAGTTTAGTACAATGGTATTGCCTAGGATATTTTCTGCAGTCTTGTAATCTTTCTGACCGAGTTTAACGGATATGAAAGTTGATGCTCCAACACCAACAGCCGCTCCGAATGCGATTGAAAGATTCATAAATGGGAATGTTATTGCCAAACCTGAAATAGCGAATGGTCCTACTCCCTGACCGATAAAAATGCTGTCTACAATATTGTAGAGTGAAGCTGCGGTCATGGCTACTATAGCTGGAAGAGCATACTGAAGAAGTAGTTTACCTACTGGTTTGGTTCCTAACTCTAATGTTGCCTGTTTATTATCCATGATGCAAAAGTACAAAAATTATTTTATTTCTTATTTATAAAATAAAGGTAAATAACTATTTTTGTTGAAATGATTTTCTGTTCTCAATTTAATATATTACTTTTGTGTCTTGAAACCTAAATGAAATATTGATGAACAGATATATATTCCTTATAATTCTAATGGCGTTGCCATCTGTTGTTTGGGGCTCTTTGGGGATAAACGAAACTGAAATGATTTCGTACCCTGGAGGTAAATGCTATATTTTCAGACTTAAACTTACAGATAAGAAAAATACTCCATATAGACTTGATAAGCCTTTGGAATTTCTATCCCAAAGGGCTATAGACAGACGTAAAAAACAACATTTGGCGGTTGATTCTACTGATTTGCCAATATCTCCTGCTTATATGTCTGCCATATCAGGATGCGAAAAAATACAGATTGTAGGTAAAAGCAAATGGAATAATTCTGTTTTGATAAAATGTAATCATTTAAATAATGCATATAAATTATTAAAACTGCCTTTTGTTAAAAATATAGTTCAAGTATTTTCTTCTCCTGATTCAATATGTAGTCCTCTACGCTCTAGTTTTAAGAAAGAGTTTAATCGTTGGGACACGATTCCTGACAGCAGATATGGAGTAGCAGTAAATCAGATAACATCATTGAATGGTGACAGACTGCATTCTATAGGATATCGTGGAAAAGGAAAGATTATTGCTGTGCTTGATGCTGGATTCATGAATGTTGATAGAATACCCGCTTTGCATCAAATTAAAATAGCTGGTATTGATGATTTCGTAGTACCTAAATCCAAAAATATATTTGCAGAGTCTGATCATGGAACTATGGTCTTATCTCTTATGGCAACTGATTTGCCTGGAACTTATATTGGAACTGCTCCTGATGCAAGTTATATGCTTCTTAGATGTGAGGATACACAAACAGAGAGCTTGGCAGAAGAGAATTATTGGGCTGAGGCTGTGGAATATGCCGATTCTGTTGGTGTAGATATAATAAATTCATCTTTAGGCTATCATGATTTTGATGATTCATCTACTAATCATAAATATTACGAGATGGATGGTTTGACAACATTTATTTCACGTACAGCGTCTATGCTTGCTGATAAGGGCATCATCTTGGTTAATAGTGCTGGAAATGATGGCATGGGAACATGGAAGAAATTAAACTTCCCAGCTGATGCCAGAAACATAATTACTGTTGGGGCAATAACTCCAATGGGTGATAATGCGGCTTTCAGTGCTGTTGGACCTACTGCCGATGGAAGAATAAAACCGGATGTAATGGCTTATGGAAGTCCTGCTGTGGTGATTTCTGGACGTGGAACTATTGTTGATGATATGGGTACGTCTTTCTCGGCACCGTTGATATCAGGAATGGTTGCTTGTCTATGGCAGGCTTTACCAGATAAAACTGCAAAAGAAATTATTGATATAGTTATCCATAGTGGTAACAACATCCATCCTGATAATGTCTATGGGTACGGCGTTCCTGATTTTCAAAAAGCTTATAACAACGGAAAACGATGAATGCACTGTCATTATATGAACTAAACAATTTGGTAAGGGAGACTATTGCTGTTTCCTTGACTGACGAGTATTGGGTTGAAGCTGAATTGTCAGAGTTGAGAGAGGTGAGAGGGCATTGCTATATGGAACTTATCCAAAAAGACATGTTTAGTAATACTCCTGTTGCTAAGGCTCAGGCAAAATGTTGGAAAAGTAAATGGATTGGTGTTCGTGATAAGTTTGAAAGTATAGCGGGACAATATCTTCATGCAGGTTTGAAGGTGATGTTGAAAGTTTATCCTGATTTCCACGAGGCTTATGGCTTCTCTTGGATAGTTACTGATGTCAACCCTGAGTTTACAATGGGGGATATGGCACGTAAGAGATTGGAGATTATAAACAAATTGAAAACGGACGGTGTATTTGACTTACAGAAAGATTTGGAAATGCCAATGTTTGCACAGCGAATAGCCGTTATTTCAAGTCCTAATGCTGCCGGATATGGTGACTTCTGCAATCAATTAGAAAATAATGATTATGGTTTGAAGTTCTTTCCTCGTCTGTTTTCTGCTGTTATGCAGGGGGAAGGCATAGAGAAAAGTGTCATTTCGGCTCTTGATGATATATATGAAACTGTGGATGACTTTGATGTAGTGGTTATTATACGTGGAGGTGGAGCTACAAGTGACATGAGCGGCTTTGATACATTGGAACTGGCTGAGAATGTTGCTAATTTCCCATTGCCTATAATCACAGGAATAGGACATGAACGTGATGAGTCTGTTCTTGATATGGTTTCAAATACTAGAGTAAAAACGCCTACTGCTGCAGCTACATTTTTGATTGAACATCTTTCTGATGTCTACAATCGTGTAATTGATGCGCAAGAGGAGATAATATCAAGTATAGTACATCGAATTGAGGTCGAGAATATAAGATTGAAACGACTTGCTGAAAAGATACCGATGTTGTTTTCTATCTTTAAAAATCAGCAGATTTCTATGCTTGATAGATTGTTTGTGAAAATTGCAAATAGTATGACTCAGAAAGTCTCAATGTATAGTTACAATATTAATATTATCTCAAAAGGTTTAGTACCTGTTGTTCAGCAGCGTTTGACGAAAGAAAGTTATAAACTGCAACTGATTCAGCAGAAACTGGAAGCTCTTGATCCTGCATTGTTGCTTAAAAGAGGGTATAGTATTACTACGTTAAAAGGGCTAGTCGTAAAGGATTCTGTTGCTTTAAAGAGTGGTGACGAGATTGAGACACGACTTGAAAGTGGAACTGTAAAATCAATAATAAAATAAATATATGGCTAAGGAAGAATTTAAATATGAAGAGGCTGTGAGACAGCTTGAAAATATCGTAGAAAAGTTGGAAAACGATGAACTGGATATTGATTCTATGAGCGAAAATTTAAAGAAAGCTCAGAAACTTATCAAACTTTGTAAGGATAAACTTATCAAAACGGATGATGAAATCAATAAGATACTAGAGAAGGATAAGAAATGATTCTATTCTCAAATTTTGTGTCTAATAGTTGCAAATATTCATTTTTATTCGTACTTTTGCGCTAAGTTATTACGTTGAACATTTAAAAATATAGATGTTATGAAGGATCTGGATTGGTCAAACTTGTCTTTTGGCTACATGCCAACAGACTACAATGTTCGCTGCTATTATCGCAACGGAAAATGGGGCGAGATAGAGGTTTGCTCCGATGAGTATGTTAAATTGCATATGGCGGCTACATGTCTGCATTATGGTCAGGAAGCTTTTGAAGGTTTGAAAGCTTATCGTGGAAAAGACGGTAAGGTGAGAGTCTTCCGTGTGGATGAAAATGCAGCTCGTTTACAGAGTACTTGCCGTGGCATTCTTATGCCAGAAGTTCCTACAGAATTATTTGAGGAAATGGTGAAAAAGGTCGTAAGACTTAATCAGGAATTTATTCCTACTTATGAGAGTGGTGCTACTCTTTATGTTCGCCCATTGCTTATTGGTACTAGTGCACAGGTTGGTGTACATCCTTCAACAGAATATTTGTTCACAATATTTGTAACTCCTGTTGGACCTTATTTCAAGGGTGGCTTCTCAACTAATCCTTATGTTATCATTCGTGACTATGATCGTTCTGCTCCTCTTGGTACAGGTATATATAAAGTTGGTGGTAACTATGCTGCCAGTCTTAAGGCAAATGCACTTGCCCATGAAAAGGGATATGCTTGTGAGTTCTATCTTGATGCAAAGGAAAAAAAGTATATGGATGAATGTGGCGCTGCAAATTTCTTCGGTATTAAGAATAATACTTATGTTACTCCAAAGAGTACTTCTATTCTTCCTAGTATCACAAATAAAAGTCTTATGCAACTTGCAGAAGACTTAGGAATGAAGGTTGAGCGTCGTCAGATTCCAGAGGATGAACTTGAAACATTTGAAGAGGCTGGAGCTTGTGGTACAGCTGCTGTAATAAGTCCAATTAGCTATATTGATGATCTTGATACTGGTAAGCGCTATGACTTTGGTGCAGAGCCTGGCAAGATATCAAAGAAACTCTATGATACTCTTCGTGCTATCCAATATGGTGATGAAGAAGACAAACATGGTTGGGTCTCAATAGTAATTGATTAATTAACTAAATAACAAAAAATACTGTGGACAATATTTCTGGTTATAAAGACAGAGCGATAGAATCGCTAACAGGTAAATGGGGAAACTCTGCTATTGCTACCCTTATATATACAATAATATTGGGGGGAATACCAATAACATTTTCTTATTTTGTTGCCTTAACACAATCATGGTTGACAATGTCAGATCCACTTGGCAATATCATACAGATTGTATTATTACCTATCTTCTGGGGATTTGAAATAATGTTTTTAGAAAACATACGCAAAGGAGATCAAGAATTAGACCTTGGCAAAATGTTTGAAGGATTCAAAGACTATTTTCGAATAATGCTAACCAACCTACTTGTAGGAATATATACACTGCTTTGGACGCTATTACTTATCATCCCTGGAATTATAAAGATGTACTCATACAGTATGACCAATTATGTCTTATTGGATGACCCTGATTTGAAATACAATTCAGCTATAGAAAAGAGTATGGCAATGATGAAAGGTCATAAAATGGATTTATTCTTACTCGATTTGAGCATGATAGGCTGGCTTATCCTTAGTATAATAACATGTGGAATAGGATTATTATTCCTTACACCATACAATTTAACAGCTCATGCCCACTTCTATGAAGATCTGAAAGCTGAAGAGCAGCAGAATATTGCCGAATAGAACAAATACAACTACATAATAAGATCGTATCCGAAGTACACAAAACTACACGGGTACGACCTTTTTTAATTTTATGAATATACATTTATGAGCAAAGGAAAATTACAGAAATTCGCCGATATGGAAAGTTATTCAAATGTTTTCCAATATCCTTTTTCGGTGATAGAACAAGTTCCATTCGAAATGAAAGGACATTGGAGAGAACTATATTTTCATAATGACAACCCTATCGTATTAGAACTTGGATGTGGAAAAGGTGAATATACAGTGGAACTGGCTAAACTCTACCCTGAAACCAATTTCATTGGAGTTGACATAAAAGGTTCACGAATGTGGACTGGAGCAACTCAAGCTATAAACGAAGGATTGACAAACGTAGCATTCTTAAGAACTAACATCGAAATTATAGAACGGTTTTTCGAAAAAGACGAAGTACAGGAGATATGGCTCACGTTTAGTGATCCTCAGATGAAAAACGCACATAAGCGACTTACTAGTACATTCTTTATGGAAAGATATCGTCGTTTCATTGTTGATAAAGGTATCATTCATCTAAAGACTGATTCAAATTTTCTATTTACTTATACTAAGTATATGGTTGACGCAAATAAGTTGCCAGTACTCCTATGTACGGATGATTTGTATCATGATGATTTGGATTCAGAGACGAATAAGATACTTTCAATTCAAACTTATTACGAAAGTATGTGGATTGAAAGGGGATTAAACATAAAGTATATGAAGTTTAATCTGCCGCATAATGGAGAGCTTTGCGAACCTGATATTGAGATTCCTTTGGATGATTACAGAAGTTATCATAGACCAAAGAGAAGTGGTTCTGAAACAGGTAAGTGAAAAAATGCAAAAAGTTTGTTGATTTAAAAATTTAAGTGTACATTTGCAAAAATCTATGGCTGATATATTTTTACCAGTATATTTATAGATTTTTGATAATATGACATTATGGATTTATTTTCCATTCAAGATACACTCATCATTAATTGATGAGATTATTTTAATTAGTCGTGTGTGCTTATGCTCGTGAGGGTGTCAGTATACAAAATTTTAAAGTTGAGTTAACTTGATAGTGCATAGTCGTGAGACAATGCACTATTTTTTTTGTCGCTCATTGTGTTTAATCAAAAATTATAATTACTTTTGCATTATCAATAAATTATTAGATTATGACATTATACCCAAAACTAATTACAGACGCCTTAGCGACAGTTGTCTATCCAGGTACGAAGAAAAATATTGTGGATAGTGATATGGTTGCTATGGATAATGTGCATATTGACGGGATGAAGGTTACTGTCACGCTGATTTTCCCTCGTGACACAGATCCTTTTCTCAAGTCTACTATAAAGGCTGCTGAGGCTGCTATTCATTATCATGTAGATAAGAACGTTGAAGTTACTATCGAAACGGAATTTAAGTCAGCTCCACGTCCAGAAGTTGGTAAACTTCTTCAGCAAGTAAAGAATATTATTGCTGTAAGTTCCGGAAAAGGTGGAGTAGGTAAGAGCACAGTCTCTGCCAATCTTGCCATAGCTTTGGCGCGCTTAGGATATAAGGTTGGACTTCTTGATACAGATATATTCGGTCCTTCAATGCCTAAGATGTTTGGTGTTGAGGATGCTCGACCTTCTGGTGTGAATAAGGATGGTAGGCAACTAATAGAGCCTATAGAAAAATATGGTGTAAAACTATTAAGTATTGGCTTTTTCGTAAATCCTGATACTGCGACTTTATGGCGTGGAGGTATGGCTACATCTGCTCTGAAGCAACTTATTGCTGATGCTGATTGGGGAGATTTGGATTATTTCATACTCGACACTCCTCCTGGTACAAGTGATATACATCTTACATTACTGCAAACCCTTTCTATTACAGGTGCTGTAATCGTCAGTACACCTCAAAAAGTGGCTCTTGCAGATGCACGTAAAGGTATTGACATGTATCGTAATGACAAGGTAAATGTTCCTATTCTTGGTCTTGTTGAGAACATGGCTTATTTCACTCCTGCTGAATTACCAAACAACAAGTATTACATCTTTGGAAAGGACGGAGCAAAAAGTCTGGCTAAAGAATTAGGTGTAGCTTTGTTGGCTCAGATTCCTATTGTACAGAGTATTTGTGAGAGTGGTGATGCGGGTGAACCTGCAGCAACTAAAGTTGACTCAATTACAGGACAAGCTTTCTTGAGTTTAGCACAGTCTGTTATAACAGTTGTTAACCGTCGAAACAGTGAGCAGGAACCTACAAAAATTGTTAAGATGCATAGCTAATCAGCTAGTTATAAAATAAATCAAGAGGTGGAGAATTTTATTAATTCTCCACCTCTTTTATATAATATAATTATTCTTCTGCTTTTTTGTTTTTCTTCTTAGCTTCAATAGCTTTATTCTTGAGAATCTCAATCTTCTCATAAGCATGTTTACGTGTATGGTTAATTTGGAATCTATATACTGCGCATGTAAGGGAGAAATATGCTATAGTTTGTATCCATAATGCTGTTACTTCTGGTTGTATATCGGACAAAGTACCTCCCATACTGCTTATTCTTAGGAATCCCCTAATTCCAAATGTAGATGGGAAAATATATGCAATCGCTTGCCATATATCAGGCATATCAGCTTGTGGCCATGAAATACCTGACATGAATAATAGTGGTACTGATGTGAATATTACCAGTAACATTACATTCTCTCTATATCTCACTAGACATGATAGTGCCATTCCAAAAAATATTACTGATGTGATGAATGGTACCATCAGTCCAAGTAAATCTATTCCAGATGCCAGCGTGGTATAATGGAAGAATCGGGGAACGCACATTGTTATATATGCTGCAATTACACTGTAAATCATAAAATAGCACATTGATTTACCAAGTACTATTCTGAATATTCCGATATAGTGTCGGCTGATAGGTACAAGGTCTTTATATCTGTTGTTCTCGCGTGCAGTTCCTGCTCCTAGACCAATTCCCAATAGTAATGTCTGTTGTAGAATAAGTATAAGTACTCCTGGTATGATGGCATTTCCATACCCTCCAGTGGAATTGAATATTGGGACTTCCACAAAGTCAAGTGGCTTTGTGGTTATCTCATCATCTCTATTGGTAAAGTCTTTGGATTGAGTTATTTGAATATTGCTGTTTATTTTGCTTGCAGCAGCCTGAGTAGTTTGATATATCGCTTTATATGTAAGCATAAGACTCATTTCGCAATATAAGCTCACATGGGCTTGCTCTGAGCGAAACAGTTTTGTGGCAAAATCTTTCGGAAAATACAATATACCATATACTTGTTGTTTACCGATAAGATCTTTAGCCTCTTCTACACTGTTACAGTAATATGCAACCTTTGTGTCGGGGCTTGCGTCAACATCGCGTATGAATTCACGGCTTGTCTGACTATGCGATTGGTCAACTATTGCTATAGGAACCTCTCTCACAACTTCATTATTGTATATCCATGAGTAGAGTAGTGGGTATCCTAATGGTACGAGTATAAAAAAAATGAGTACACCCTCATCAGTAACAGTTGAGCGTATTTCTTTAGCCCAGATATAACACATATCTCTGAGACCATTTAATATCTTGTTTAATAATCCTTCGTTCTTATCCATTATGGTATATATACATAAAGTAGCATAGCCCTTTTAATGTTTCCCATCACAAATATCGGCAGTAATGCGAATAGTATAAGGGCTGATATACTAAACCATGCGTCCATCAGTGGATAACCGTTAAAAATATTGATTTGATATATCATGTAATAGTGGCGTAATGGAAACAGACTTGTCAGTTCATGTATTATGGGACTCATTGAAAAAGCAGGATATGTGGCTCCTCCTGTAGAGAAACTTACCACAGCCCATAGTGAGCAGATACTCATTGACATTCTTAATGATGGCATCAGACCGAATGCGAAAACTCCGAATCCTTGTGCTGATATAACGGCAAGAAAACCAAGAAGTAGCATTGTGAATACTCCTCCTGGATGCGGAAATCCTAATATGTAATAAATATAAAATTCAAAAAGATAGAATATCGTAAGAAAAACCATGAATTGTGGGAGCAGTTTACCTGCAATAGCTATCCATGGATTATTTCCAGCCATAGCAAACCATTCTTTTGAACGTTTGAATTTTAATTCTGTACCTATAGAATATGGGGTTATCAGAAAGATAAATAGCATTAATATTCCAGGAATCATCACAGTACTTAGATATACATTATAGTTTGACCAAGGATTCCCAATCATATGAAGATCTATAGCTATAGGTTGCAAGAATGTCGTAATTTCATCATCTGTCTTTCCCAAAGCACTAAGTTTAGACTTGCCTACAGAAGCTGAACCTAGAGACGATATAGTCTTCAGGTCACGAAATAACATAGAGCCTGCAACCAATGTAACATTACTGTAATAGAAAGATATTTTAGGTTGACTTGATGTCATCAGTCCATCTGTTGTTCCTCTTGGTATATATAGAAAGGCATATATGTCGTTTTCCTGTATTGCCTGTCTTGCCTCATTTACATTATTATATTTGGCTACTACTTTCGTTGTCTGAAAGGCATCTAGGTGTCTTATCATTGAACGGGTTGTTGCCGTATTATCAAGGTCTACAACTCCTACTGGCATATCTGTAGGCAGACCGTTGTTCATGAGTGACGTGAAAAATGAAACAACTAATATAGGGAAGATAACCATGCAAAATCCATATATCGGATTTTTCATGAGTATTCCGCATTCGCGAATTGCTATATTATATATTTGCTTTAATACGTGCATTTATTTTTTTATCAAACTCATTCCTGGGCGTAGACCGTCTATATTGTCTATTGGATGTGCCTTAACTTCAAATGTCTTCAGGTCGTATTGACCGGTTGTCTTTGTTGCCTTCCAAACGGCATAGCTGCCTTGGTCTTTGATATAATATACTTTCATCTTTATATCTTTGTTGAAGGCTGGAACGAATGCTGTAAATATATCTCCAATTTTCATGCCTTTTAATTGGTCTTCACGTATATTGAATGTACCCCATTTGTCACTCAGTATCGAAATGCTCATGATTGGAGATCCCATTCCTACAAGTTCTCCTACCTTTGGATATACATCGCTAACCTCACCTTCAACTTGTGCAATCTGTACGGTCTCCTTTAGTAATGAACTTACTACGTCTACTGTACTCTGTGCTGCCTCGGCATTATTTGCTGCTATACGTTTTTCTTGTTCACGTGAACCGTTCTTGGCAATTTCATATTGACTTTGGACAGCCTTTACCTGAGCTTCTGTAGCTTTATATGCAGCAAAAGCCTCGTCACGTTTCTGACCGCTCATAACGCCCTCGTCATAAAGATGTTGCATACGGGTATATGTTTTTTTTGCAATGTCCTCTGCAGCCTTAGCCTGCTGTACTAGTTCGTAGGCTCCTTGTATCTGTTCCTTGCGTGCGCCGGCATCTGTAAGGTCCTGAAATGCTTTAGCTGCATTTCCTGTAGCTTGTGCTACTCTCTTCTGGGCGTCAATTTCTGGAATTTCAAGTATTGCAAGTGTGTCGCCTACATGTACATAGTCTCCCTCCTTTACTCTTAATTCCACAACTCGTCCAGGAAGTTTGCATGAAACTCTGTATTCAGAAACTTCAACTTCTCCCTGAATGGTTTCGTCTTGTTTTCCAAGAGTAAAGAAACCGATTAATCCTACAACTACTACTACAAGGGTAAATCCCATTACTGCAAGTAGAATGTTGTTATGCTGTGATTTTGCTGACATGATTATTATATTTCTATTTTCAACAATTTTAATATCTTAATACTCCAAGAGCCTTCTGTAGGTTTACTAGAGATAGTTTCACGTCGACTTCAGCGTCTATTTTCTGACTTTGAGCTTGTTGCCATGCAGTCTGCGCTGTCATTACGTCTGTAGTCTCCATTATACCTTCTCTAAATCCAAGGTTTGCACAACGTAAGTTTTCCTCGGCACTTTTTATGTTTTTACGTGCCATTGTTAGTTTTTTGTGTGCTTCCTTTACCTTAAATTGGCTTTGTGTTATCTGTAAGTATATTTTTTCTTTAGTATCGCATAACTCCATTTGTGCCATGCTTGTAGCTAATTTTGAAGCTCTTATTTTATATGAACTTTCAAACCAAGTCCATACTGGGACTTGTACCATTACACCAACATTCCATGTTCCTGCAAATTTTTTTTCAAAACTATTGTATATGTTTGGATTACTAACAAGATATCCTCCTGTTAGAAGAACATGTGGTAAATATTCTGCTCTTACAAGTTTGGTCGCTTGCTCGCTTATTTCTATGCCATTTTGCAACATGCGTAGCTCTGGACGGTTGCTGCTAGCTGTTTCTTTGTCAGCAACCTTGTCTGTTTGTTGTGACATATCTAAGTTTAGCCCATCACTGTTCTCGTCGGTAAGAGTGATGTTATCTTCCATTGGTATGCCACATAGTTGGCATAACATCATCTTGGATAATATCAGCCCATCATCAACTTGCGTAACTTGCATTTCTGCTTCGTTTACCTTCACGTTAACTCTCAGACCATCGGCATGAGTGGCTATACCTTCCTTTATCATCTTTTGAACATCGCTATTCAATTTTTTCACTAAATTAAGGTAACTGTTTGCAAGTAACTGCTTTTGTTTTAGTGAAACAACCAACCAATAGGCTTGGTCTATGTCATATAATGTAGACTGAGTCTTATAATCGGCATCGTTTGCTGCAAGATTTTCGTTAATCTTAGCTATATTATTGATGGCAGTAATGGCACCTCCCATAAAAATAGGTTGGCGTACCATTATTGCTCCTCCCCAGATGTTATGAGTGTCTGTTTCTAGTGATTTAACTATTGAATTGCCAATTTGGTTGCCTGCTGTAGCCATTGGGGTACCCAACTGTCCAATAACACCGCTTATCTGCTGTGCCACACTTGCAGGAATAACACCTTGTTGCACAAGTCCTGTAACCATGCTAGACAAACTACCACCAGCCAATGTGGCTGCATTAGTACCTAAATTGTTTAGCTGGTTTTTTTCGTCTTTGCTTAGCAGAGATATGGATTCGCTAAAATATTGATAGCCACCTGCAGCATCCACCTTGGGAAGATACTTCGTTTTGGCAGCTTTTCTTATATTCATTGCCATATCCTGTTTAAGCTTAGAAACGTTTATCTGTTTGTTGTTGTGCAATGCTAATGCACGACAACTGTCAAGACTCAAAGTTCTTTGAGCCTCGGCAGACAGAAATGCGCCACAAAGTAGGAATAATGATATTATCGTCTTCATTTATTTAAATGTAAAGCTTCTTGAACCAATCATGTTTCCGTCAGCGAATATGCTTACATTGTATGTTCCTTCTACTAATGCTTGTGCTACGTTCCAATACATTGTTACAGGAGTTTCCTGACCGCCGTATTCGATAGTCTTTTGCATTGAACTTTCCAAGCTTCTATTTTCATATTTAAAAGAATTTGAACCACCGAGTAGTGTTCCTGTAGGTGATGTTATTCTTACATAAATTGTCTTATTTCCATTGGCAGCAGTCACGTTCTTTGCTATGCTGAAACTAAGTTGAAATGCTGTTGCTTTCTTTAATTTATTGGTATTTTTCCCGTTCTTATTTCTTGCAGACATGTTAATACCTATAGCATCTAATTGCGAAGCCATTGCTACTTTTTCAGACAATGAGACTTTTTCTGTATTAAGTCCAGCAATTTGTTTTGTTGCTTCTTCATATTGTCCTTTTATGTGATAGTTCTCGTTTGTTAGGTTTTTGTTCAAACGATTTAGTGAATCTATTTCCAATACGTAGTTGCGCAATACCTTTCTCACAGTTCCCAATTCTTTTTTAAGGCGTGTAATCTCTACAGCATCTGTACTTTTTACTTGCTTTAATTCTGCAAGTAGCCTTTGCGTGCGTTCTTGTTCTGTAGTAAGCTGTGCAACGATAGAATCATTGTTTATCTGAGTTTTCATCTCGCTATACTGATTGGCGAATTGCTGATACTCGTTTTCCATTTCTTTCTTATCGAGTTCTGCCAATTCTTGCATTGCCTTGTTCTCTTGTTTTTGTGATTTTAGATTCACAGACAGGTAAATGACACCGCCAATGAGTATGATACCTACAATAATAAGGGGTATTAAAATTTTCTTATTCATATTTATACTTATTTACCTTAATATTTAAAACAACGCAAATTTACCGTTTTTATCTTAAATGGCAAAGACTTTTTAAACATCAAATCCCTATAAACTTAATTTTTAGCATTTTTACGGAAAAAATGAACAATATTAAAATTATTTTCACAATTATATGTTATAGCTATATAATTGATAATAGTATGTTTGTATATTAATACTATAATATTACTATTGATCAACTTTATTCATTCTGGGTCTTGTGTCAGTTCTGTTATTTTGCCCATAAGAAATTTTGCTTTGTCAAGCAATGATGTTTTGTGATGGGTGAAATGTTCTTCGTGTGAGCCATTTATGTCATTTTCTGACATCTTTTTTGTTGGTTCATTCGTGATGTTGCTTGTTGTGTTAGTTTCTGTTGAAATTTTGAAAGTTATAGAATTATCTTCTGTAGTATCTTCTTCTTCAATTTCATTGTCTGCAAGTTTGTTCTCTCCATATTGTTCCTGGGTATCATCATTGCTTTCTATTATATCTTCAGCAGTTGTTACTGATGTAAATTCATTTTCATTTTTTAGACCAAAGTCAAAAATCTTTCTTTTGTAAGGCTTGTATAGCCTTTCTATTAATGATTCAAAATAGTTATCATTTGTTGTGTCAATTTCCTCGTTGTCCTCATTGTCTTCAAATCCTGTGGCAAGGATTGTTACCTTGGCATTTCCTCCAAGAGTATTGTCGTTGCTGACACCCCATATTACGTCAATGTTTGGATCTAGAGCATCCATGAATTGGTCTATTTCATTCATTTCGCTAACTAGAAGTGGGTGATCCTTGCTGGTGTATATGTTAAGCAATATTCGTTTAGCTTTGTCAATATCATTGCCATATATAAGAGGTGAATCTAATGCGTCAACAACTGATTTTTCCACACGGTGTTCGCCTTCTCCTCGCCCCATAGCCATTATCGCACCTCCTCCTCCACGAAGAGTAGATTCAACGTCGCAGAAGTCTAGGTTTATGTCGCCTTCAACGGTGATGAGCTCTGATATTGATTTCGTGGCATCGCTAAGTATCTGGTCGGCTCGTTTAAAAGCGTCTTTCACGGCAACTTCTTCATTAGAGAATATGTCACATATTCTTTCATTGTTTATAATTAGTAGAGCGTCAACATTTCTACGCATTTCTTCAACACCATGAAGTGCTTTAACTATTTTTTTTCTCTTTTCAAAATAGAATGGGATAGTGACGATACCGATCGTGAGTATTCCCATTTTCTTTGCTTCACCAGCAATAATTGGTGCAGCACCTGTTCCTGTGCCTCCACCCATTCCTGCTGTAACGAATACCATTTTTGTACCGTCATTAAGTAGTTTGTGTATCTGTTCAATACTTGAAATAGCTGCTTCTTTACCTATTTCAGGATTAGCACCAGCTCCAAGTCCTGTATCTCCGAGTGGGAGCTTCACCGTGACAGGTGATTTTTGCAAAGATTGACTGTCGGTATTAAGTACAGCGAAAGTAACGTTGACTATACCTTCACGATACATGTTGTTGACAGCATTGCATCCGGCTCCGCCAATTCCAATAACTTTTATGATTCCTTTAGACTTGTCTTCAACTGGTCCAAAGTCAACTAATGGCTGTGTATCTTTTTTCTGTTCAAAATCCTCCATATAGTTCTTTTTATAAGGTAAAGATAGTACAAACCCAGGCATAAGAATTTAATTTACTTGAATCTTCTGACTAGTTCGACCTATTCTATGCAAAGATACAGTAAGTAGAACACAATACAAAATAAAAAATACTTTTTTTTAGTTAATCATTTTTTCCTTTGTTTGCTTGCCCGATGGTTAATATCTTCATTCGTAAATGCTAGTACTATATTAAGATTTCAAGAATCATGCAAATGCTCATGTAATTGGAGAAATCGTACATAGGTTTTGCAAATAAACAAGTGTCGAAACGTCTATCGGTTGACTATTAGTACGTTAGATGCACTTTTTACAAAAACATAGTGTCGGGCAAACGTCAAATAGCATTTCCGTTTCTATATAGAAACGCAAACTTTAGATCGTAGAAACGGAAACTTTGTGTCGTAGCAACAGAAACGTTTCCACGTAAAAACGCAAACGTTACGTCGTAGAAACGTTTTTTCGATGAAATAAAACGATAAAACAGAATGAATATATCTAAAATGTTTGTGGGGTACTGATTATAGTTGTCAGCTTCTCAGATTAATACTATATGAATTTACCTTTTTGAAATTAAATACAAAACCAAGTTGACACATGTTTTATATAAGACAAAGACAAAAACAGAAATCAAGCAAAAAAGTGCCGAGTCTAGACGTCGTATTCTTCGAGATATTTATTTGTCTGTTATGAGATAGCTACAAATGACACTGCCGTGACGCTTGATTAATGTTAATTTGAGACGTAGTGTGCTGATAATCAATGCGTGGACACTTCGACGCTAGTATTTTTAAAAAGTACTATGCGCGTGCGTGCGCGTAGAGAGAATTATTCAGTATTTATTTGATGCATAAATTATAGGTTCGCAAAATATTTATATATAATAATGTGTAAATTAGATACTGTAACTGAATTACCTATGTTTTTGATTTTATTATCTGCCTAGTTTGATTATCAAGAGAGTCTCTCTTAGGCTAGACGTTTGCTGTAGCGAAGTCTCTTTTATTGCTCAAATTAGTAATTTAAAGACGGAATAGATCTAAAAAAGGTCTATAATGTAAATTAAACAGAAAAAATTGAGTAAAAAACAAACTTTTTCGTTAAAACATTTGTGAGTCTAGAAAATTTGCTATACTTTTGCAATCGCTTTCGCCTCAAAACGAATAGCGATTAAACTTTTAGAAA
>JAGPKZ010000071.1 GCA_018053665.1 Prevotella sp. | reverse complement strand
ATTTGCGTGTTTTGCTTTATTTTTATGCAAATTTATTTGGAAGTTAATACATAATTTTGTATATTTGCAAACATATAGTTGAATAAAAATACATATTATGAAAGTAAAAGCTAGCAGATTAGAAGCCCTGAAGATGCTTATTTCAAGTAAGGAGCTAAGTAATCAGGAAGAAGTATTGCAGGCACTCAAGGTTGAGGGATTCTTGCTAACACAGGCTACATTGAGTCGCGACCTCAAGCAGTTGAAAGTCGCCAAGGCAGCAAGTATGAATGGCAAATATGTCTACGTGCTACCCAATGAAACAATGTACAAACGTATACACAAGCCACTGTCACCAACAGAGATGATGCAGACACCAGGATTTGTTTCAATTAACTTTTCTGGCAACATGGGAATAATAAAGACGCGTCCCGGCTACGCCAGTAGCATTGCTTATAATATAGACAGTAGCGATATTCCACAGATTATCGGAACGATTGCCGGTGACGACACTATATTTATAGTAATAAAAGAAGGCGAAACACCAGAAGAAGTGAAAGAGAGCCTGAACGGAATTATAAGTCTTTAAAAGAGAAAAGACGAAAACATAAAGAAATCCACGGAACATAAATCGGTGGAAAAAGTGAATACAGAATAGTAAAGAAATGGAAGAGATTAAGGTAATGGTTGCTGACGAAAGCCATATCAAATACGTCGATATCATACTAGAAACTATTGCGGAAGCAGCTAAAGTACGCGGAACAGGTATAGCTAAACGTTCACCTGAATACGTAGCAACGAAAATGAAGGAAACCAAAGCGGTTATTGCACTCCAAGGAGACAAGTTTGCAGGTTTCAGTTATATAGAAACTTGGGGCAATAAACAATATGTGACAACATCAGGATTGATAGTTCATCCAGACTTTCGCGGTCTTGGACTAGCAAAGAAAATAAAGAATGTCACATTCACTTTGGCTCGAAAACGATGGCCTCACGCAAAGATATTCTCTCTTACAAGCGGTTCAGCTGTTATGAAGATGAATACGCAACTGGGATATCTTCCTGTTACATTCAACGACCTTACAGATGACGAAAGTTTCTGGCGAGGATGCGAGGGATGTATAAACGCCGACGTTCTTCACCGCACTAACCGTCGTTACTGTATTTGCACAGCGATGCTCTTCGACCCAGAAGAGGATTTACCAGCAAGACTTCCAGTAGACGTATTGGAGAAAATCAAGAATATGAATGACTAATTATTAAATTAAGAAATTATGGCAAAGAAAAAAGTAGTAGTCGCCTTTTCTGGAGGTCTTGACACATCATATACAGTTATGAAACTCACCAAGGACGGATGGGACGTTTATGCGGCATGTGCCAATACAGGAGGTTTCAGCGAAGAACAGCTAAAGGTCAATGAGGAAAACGCATATAAGTTGGGTGCAGTGAAATATATCACCCTTGACGTTACTAATGAATATTACGAGAAAAGTCTGAAATACATGATTTTCGGTAATGTGATGCGCAACAACTGTTACCCAATCTCAGTAAGTTCTGAGCGTATTTTTCAAGCCATCGCGATTGCCAGATACGCCAACGAGATTGGTGCTGACGCAATAGCACACGGAAGTACTGGTGCAGGTAACGACCAGATACGTTTCGACATGACTTTCCTTGTAATGGCACCCGGCATAGAGATTATAACGCTAACACGTGACAAGGCACTAAGCAGAAAGGAAGAGGTTGACTATCTTAATGAAAATGGTTTCTTTGCCGACTTCACTAAATTAAAATATAGCTACAACGTAGGTATTTGGGGAACAAGTGTCTGTGGCGGCGAGATTCTAGACCCGACACAGGGACTTCCTGAAGAGGCATATCTGAAACACGTGACTAAGGAAGATGAAAGCGAATTAAAGATCACTTTCGAAAAAGGTGAGATTACAGCTGTTAACGGAGAGAAATTCTCTGACAAAATCCAAGCCATTCAGAAGATCGAGGAAATTGGTGCAGCCTATGCGATAGGCAGAGACTGCAACGTCGGCGACACAATTATCGGAATTAAGGGACGTGTAGGTTTTGAAGCAGCAGCTCCAAAGCTAATAATTGAAGCTCACAGATTGCTTGAAAAAAGCACTTTGAGTAAATGGCAGCAGTATTGGAAAGACCAAATAGGCAATTGGTACGGGATGTTCCTACACGAGAGCCAGTATCTTGAACCGGTAATGCCAGATATTGAGGCTATGATGACATCATCACAACGCAACGTTAACGGTACTGCTATTCTCAAGCTCCGCCCATATAGCTTCCAAACCGTAGGTGTTGACTCAAAAGACGACCTCACCAAGTCTAAACTTGGAGAGTATGGAGAGATGCAGCACGGATGGACAGCCGAAGATGCAAAGGGATTTATCAAGGTAAGTTCAACTCCACTGAGGGTTTACTACGGAATGCATCCCGACGAAATGAGATAAAACTTGTGGCAGATAATATCTGCCGCAAAAAGCATTACTTTATAAATGAAGTGTATGGCTGCAACTTTTCAATAAAATACAACGTCTAAAATACGAATAATAAACATAAAAAGAAAAGAAGTATGTCAAACGGAAAAAAAATTTATCGTTCAAACGATCGTGTTATTGCCGGAGTATGTGGTGGACTTGCAGAATATATGGATATAGACCCCACATTGGTAAGACTTGTGTATGCGTTATTCACTGTAACAACAATATTCAGTGGTGCAATTTTATACATAATAGCATGGTTGATTGTTCCTAGGAAATATTAGATATGATTAAAATTGGAATACTTGGAGCTGCGGGATACACAGGAGGCGAACTTATTCGGCTTCTGGTAAATCACCCTAATGCTGAAATAGTTTTTGCCAACAGCGAAAGCAATGCCGGTAACCTTGTTGCCGACGTTCATGAAGGATTATATGGAGAAACTGAATTGAAATTTACCGCAGAAACAGATTTTGATAAGGTTGACGTGGTATTTTTCTGTTTCGGACACGGTAAGAGCGAAGACTTCATGAGTAAGCACGACATCCCGGAAAGAGTAAAGGTGATTGACTTGGCACAGGATTTCAGGTTACATCCTGAGAATATCATCAATACCTCCCATCCAACTTCCAATGCTCACGACTTTGTTTACGGACTTCCTGAAATAAACGAAAGCAAAATTGCACATGCGCAGCATGTAGCCAATCCAGGATGTTTCGCCACTTGCATTCAGTTGGGACTGCTTCCGGCAGCCAACATGCATTTGATAAACGATGATGTCGCTGTGAATGCCATAACAGGCAGCACCGGAGCTGGACAAAAGCCAGGAGCGACAACTCATTTTTCATGGCGTAACAATAATATGAGCATATACAAGGCTTTCAATCATCAGCATATACCTGAAATAAGGGAAAGTATAAAACAAGTACAAAGCTATCTTAACGCAAGCATTGACTTCATCCCCTATCGTGGTGACTTCGCACGCGGAATATTCGCCACTGAAGTTATTAAGACTGATGTTGACATCGATACTATCATTAAAGGATATAAGGAATTCTACAAAAACGCAAAGTTCACACATTATGTAGATAAGCCTTTAGATTTGAAGCAGGTAGTAAACACCAACAAGGCTCTAGTGCATTGCGACAAAATAGACAACAAGTTGCTTGTTACATCCTGCATAGATAACCTACTGAAAGGTGCTGTTGGACAAGCAGTACAGAATATGAATATTATGTTTGGCATAGACCAGACAACAGGCTTGAAACTAAAGCCTTCAGCATTTTAATATAAGGAGAGACAAAATATGAAACTATTTGATGTGTATCCGCTATTTGACATAAATATAGTCAAAGGTAAAGGAGTTAATGTTTGGGACGACAAAGGTCAGGAATATCTTGACCTCTACGGTGGACACGCCGTGATAAGCATAGGGCACTGTCATCCTCACTACGTGGAGATGATGACAAAGCAACTGAACACACTCGGATTCTACAGCAACTCGGTAATCAACAAGTTGCAAGTGAAACTGGCTGAACGACTTGGAAAGATAAGTGGATATGAAGATTATCAGTTCTTTCTTATCAACAGCGGTGCAGAAGCTAACGAGAACGCTCTGAAATTGGCTTCATTCAAAAACGGACGCAAGCGTGTACTCTCTTTTGAAAAGGCTTTTCATGGAAGAACATCTCTCGCCGTAGAGGTGACAAACAATCCAAAAATCATAGCTCCGATAAACGATAACAATCATACAACATTCCTTCCGCTGAATGACCTTAACGCATGGGAAAAAGAACTAGCAAAGGGTGATGTATGTGCATGTATAATAGAATGTATTCAGGGTGTGGGCGGCATAAATTTGGTTACGCCTGAATTTGCACAAGGTTTACAGAAAGCCTGCAAAAAATACGGCTCCATACTTATTTGTGACGAGATACAATGCGGATACGGACGAAGCGGGAAATTCTTCGCTCATCAATGGTTGGGCATACGTCCTGACATCATCTCTGTAGCCAAGGGTATTGGCAACGGATTTCCAATGGGCGGAATACTTATTTCACCCGACTTTGAACCTGTCTACGGACAGTTAGGAACTACTTTTGGTGGTAATCACATGGCATGCACAGCTGCTCTTGCTGTGCTAGACGTTTTTGAAAACGAAGGACTTGTTGAGAATACCCACTTGGTTGGCGAATATCTTATGGATGAACTGAAACAACTGCAACAGCGCACAACACACATCAAGAGCGTGCGCGGACTAGGACTTATGGTTGGAGTCGTTCTTGACATTCCGCAAAAGGAAGTAAGAAACAAACTAATCTATGAGCAACATTGTTTCACAGGCTGCGCATCAACCGACATATTGAGAATTCTTCCACCATTATGCCTCACTAGAGACAATGTGGATGACTTCATTCAACGTCTTGAAACCGTGTTAAACGAATTATAAAAACATCATGAAAATATCAATAATTGGCGCAGGTGCAATGGGCGGAGCTTTTGCTGAAGGACTACTGAAGAGTGACGGTATAAAGGCTTCCGATATTTCTGTAGCAAACCCACATACAGACAAGTTGGAAAAATTCGCCGCAATGGGCGCAAGCATCACTAACGATAACAAGGCTGCCGCAACAGGCGCCGACATCGTAGTGATTGCAGTGAAACCTTGGCTCGTAGAAAAGGTAGTAACAGAAATTAAACCGATACTTGATTACAAAAAACAGATTATCATTAACATGGCTGCCGCTATCTCTTCAACACAACTGTTTGAATGGACTGCAAAGGGAGATGAGAAACCAACCATATTTCAGATAATTCCAAACATTGCAATAGCAGTAAAGGCCAGTATGACTTTCATCGTTCCATGCAATGCTACTGATGAACAGACTAATATCATAAAAGGAATATTCGACAACGTTGGGCAGACTTATCTTACTGACGAACAGCATCTTGCTGCAGGGACAACACTCGCAAGTTGTGGAATTGCATACGCAATGAGATATTTCAGAGCTGCGTCTGAAGGTGGTGTTGAACTTGGATTCAAGGCTGACACTGCCAAAGATATCGTTTTACAGACTGTAAAAGGCGCTGTCGAACTTCTTCAAGCCAATGGAAATCACCCAGAGGCTGAAATAGACAAGGTTACTACTCCTGGCGGACTAACGATAAAAGGACTTAACGAAATGGAACATGCCGGCTTCACTAGTGCCGTAATCCGTGGACTGAAAGCCGGAATTAAATAAGCTATGTGGTATTGAAACATTGCACACAGACGAGCATTTGAGCATAATTAATGACTTAATTAACACTGCTGAGAAATTAAACGCTCTTGAAATACATTAATATAAAAAGTTTTCGTAATTTTGGCGTAACGAAATTATCAAACCATTAATTATGGAAGAATCAATAAAACAAATTGGAGAAAGACTGAGAGGTCTTCGTGATGTGCTTAATATTCCTGCAGAAGAAATTGCAGAACTCTGCGGAATAAGCATTGAGCACTACTTGAAGATAGAGGCTGGCGAAGCCGATCCTTCAGTTTATCGACTATCAAAAATTTCAAAACGTTACGGAATTGACTTGGATGTTCTCCTTTTCGGAGAAGAGCCACGCATGAACAGTTACTATCTTACAAGAGACAAGCAAGCTCCCGAAATTGACCGTGGAGACAAATATAAGTATCAGACTCTTGCAAGCGGATTCAAAGGCAGAAAAATGGATCCGTTCCTTGTACAGGTAGACCCAATGCCCGGAAACAAGAAAAACAACAAAAACACTCACGACGGTCAGGAATTTGACTTTGTACTAGAAGGAGTGTTGGAACTCACTATCGATAAGAAAGTTCTAGTTCTTAAAAAAGGTGACAGTATTTATTTTGACGCCAAGGTACCTCACTGCATGAGAGCGCTGGAGAATGAACCGGCTAGATTTCTTTGTGTTGTAAACTAAATAAGGACCAGAAAATGTTAGAAAGATTTTTATCACAGACTTCATTCGCGTCTGAAGAAGACTTCGCGAAGAATCTGCATTTCAAAATACCCGAGAATTTTAACTTCGCATATGATGTAATGGACATTTTGGCTGAGGAACAGCCAGAAAAGCTTGCCATTCTATGGACAAGTGAGCGTGGCGAAGAAGTAAAAACAACCTTTAAGGAATTTAAAGAGCAGACAGACCGCACCGCAGCTTATCTCATGAGTCTAGGAATAGGCAGAGGAGACAAGGTGATGCTGATTCTAAAACGGCATTATCAGTGGTGGTTATCTATGATGGCTTTATGCAAAATCGGTGCTATAGCCATCCCTGCCACGCACATGCTTACAAAGCAGGATATTATCTACCGCAACGATAGTGCAAGCGTAAAGGCTATAATCTGTGCCAACGATGGATATGTAACTACACAGATACAAAGCGCTATGCCAGAAAGTCCATCTGTGAAACTGCTCGTAGCAGTGAATTCGATGTCTGAATACGACAAGCCTATACCAGAGGGATTCCACGACTGGCACAAGGAATGGATTAACGCTCCGGAATTCAAGCGACCTGACAACGTGAACAGTAACGAGGACACTATGCTGATGTATTTCACCAGTGGAACAAGTGGTGAACCTAAGATGGTTGCTCATGATTATCTATATGCACTGGGGCACCTCACAACTGGAGTATTCTGGCATAACCTTAAAGAGCACAGTCTTCATCTTACTGTTGCCGACACAGGTTGGGGCAAAGCCGTATGGGGCAAACTATACGGACAATGGTTTGCTGGTGCTGCTGTATTCGTCTATGATCACGAGAAGTTCACAGCTGAGAAGATAATGAGACAGATTGAGAAATATCATATCACTTCTTTCTGCGCACCTCCTACTATATATCGTTTCATCATACGTGAGGACTTCTCAAAATACGACTTGAGTAGTCTGGAATGGTGCACCACAGCTGGAGAAGCTATGAATCCTTCTGTCGCCGATAAGTTCAAGGAACTTACAGGAATTACAGTATACGAGGGATTTGGACAGACAGAGACAACAATGACATTAGGCACTTTCCCTTGGGTCAAACCAAGACCAGGTTCTATGGGCAAACCTAATCCTCAATATGACGTAAGACTATTAAGACCCGACGGAACAGAATGTGAAGACGGTGAGAAGGGCGAAATCTGTATTCTCATAGGTGACGAGAAACCTTTAGGTTTGTTTAAAGGTTATTATCGTGACGAGGAAAAGACAAAAGAAGCTTGGCACGACGGTGTTTATCACACAGGTGACATGGCTTGGAGAGACGAGGATAGCTACTTCTGGTTTGTAGGTCGCACAGACGACGTGATAAAGAGTTCCGGCTATCGCATAGGTCCTTTCGAGGTAGAGAATGCACTTATGCTTCATCCTGCCGTTGTGGAATGTGCAATAACCGGTGTGCCTGACCCTATACGTGGTATGGTGGTGAAGGCAACAGTCGTACTTTCAGATGAATACAAGGATAAAGCCAGTGACGACTTGGTGAAGGAATTACAGAATCATGTGAAGCGTGAGACTGCACCTTACAAATACCCTCGTATCATTGAGTTTGTTGATGAATTGCCTAAGACTATTTCTGGCAAGATTCGCCGAGTTGAAATTCGACAAAAGGACAATAAACAATAGATATAGAGACAACATGAAAAGGATAGTAGTAAAGGTGGGTAGCAATGTGCTTACTCGCGACGATGGTAAACTTGATGTCACAAGAATGTCTGCCATAGTAGACCAGATTGTATGGATGAAGCGCAACGGCTTTGAGGTTATACTTGTTTCTTCGGGAGCAATGGCTTGCGGCCGTGATGAACTTAAAATTAATCGCAAACTGGATTCTGTGGGACAAAGACAGCTATTTTCAGCAATCGGTCAGGTGAAACTCGTTGGACTTTACTACGATTTATTTCGTGAATACAACATGCATATAGGTCAGGTGCTCACCATGAAAGACAGTTTTTCCACTCGTGGCGAGTATCTGAACCAACGTGCCTGTATGACTGTAATGCTTGAAAACGATGTTATTCCTATTGTAAACGAGAACGATACCGTGAGTGTTACAGAACTGATGTTTACCGATAATGATGAACTTTCAGGACTTATTGCATCAATGATAGATGCTGACACGTTGATTATTCTGAGCAATGTAGACGGAATTTTCAACGGCGATCCAAATAACCCTAACACGCGAGTTATACCTATGGTGAACTATGACCGTGATCTAGGCGAATACATTCAGGATTCCAAGAGTGGATTCGGACGCGGAGGCATGATTACAAAGACGAATATCGCAAAAAAGGTAGCCGAAGAAGGTATAAAGGTTATTATTGCAAATGGAAAGACTAACAATATTCTTGTAGACATTGCAACAAAGCCACAAGAGACTATGCACACGGAATTCCGTCCTAATCCTAACCCGGCATCTCAGGTAAAGAAATGGATTGCCCATAGTGAGAGTTTTGCAAAGGGTATTATTCACATTAACAAGAATGCCGAAGATGCTCTGAAAGGCGACAAGGCTGTGAGTCTTTTGCTTGTTGGAGTGACTTCTATAGAAGGTGACTTTGAGGAAAACGATATTATAAACGTAGTGGGAAGCAACAATGACATCATAGCTGTTGGCAGAAGTGGATATTCATCCTCTGAAGCTAAGGAAAATATCGGTGTACATGATTTAAAACCGCTTATACACTATGATTATTTGTACATGGAACAGTAAATAAGCAATGGAACTTACAGATACATTCAAAAAAGTAAAGCAAGCAAGCAAGACTCTTGCCACCATCAGCGATGAGGAACGCAACAATATACTGCTGGCTGTTGCCGACAGTATTGAAGTCAACATCCCTCAGATCATAGCTGACAACGCAATTGATTTGG
>JAGPKZ010000142.1 GCA_018053665.1 Prevotella sp. | reverse complement strand
GATAACGATTCTAAAGCAGAAAGTATGGATTGTGGTGCTGATGCATATATTGAAAAGCCATTCTCAATGAAATATCTTGAAGCGTGCATACGCAACATGATAGAAATGCGTCATTTGCTGATGCATAAGTTCTCAAGTATGCCATCTGAACCTATTTCTAGAATAGCATCCACAACAGTTGATGACGAATTCCTTACGCGTATGAATGCCATTATAGAGGACAATATTTCTAATCCTGAACTCAACGTGGCGCTTCTTGCTTCAGAACTAGGAATAAGCAGAAGTGGACTGTTCTCAAAGATAAAGGCTTTGGCTGACATTACACCGAATGAAATGATACAGGTGATAAGACTTCGTCGTGCTGCTGTGCTTTTGCAGCAAAACAAATATCGTATAAACGAAGTTTGTTATATGGTTGGATTCAACAGTCCAAGCTATTTCACCAAGTGTTTCCAAAAACAATTCGGAACAAAGCCAGGAGAGCATTTGACGTAGATGAGCTAATAAATATAAAAGGCTTATTGTTTTATTTCAAAATAAAACATTATCTTTGCATGGGTCAATAAAATTATACCAATGAAACGCTTGCTTATATTTCTTATTTCAATGTCTCTTTATTTATCAGCGTTTGCACAGCCTGCTTTCGTAGATAGATGCAATATGTCTTATCTAAATATGTTGAGCGGACTTCCAAGTAATTTTGTTGACGATATATACAGTGATAGTTTCGGCTTTATATGGATTTCCACTCATGGTGGTGGACTCGTGAGATATGACGGGTTCTCATATCGTTATTTTGGAGTTGGCAGTGATGGAATGTCATTGAAGAGCAACACTTGTCATAACGTTGTTGAAGATAGATTTCATCGTCTTTGGATAAGTTTTGAGGAATGCACAGAAGTGCTAGACCTTAAAACAATGCATTCTGTTATGCCTAAGAGTAAAAATGATGAACTCAAGCGCATTATGAGTCAAATGTCAGTAAAGGTGTATTGTGACAGTAAGGGATATATTTGGATTGTAGATAGAAATGATATATGCAGGGTGGAATTTGATGAATCAGGAGATGTAAAAGATATTTTAAAATTTAAATATACAAACAATACCCCTGATATAGCTATTGCCGATATAAATAATGATGGTTCTGTATGGGCTGCTGTTGATGGAGGGGTATACAGACTTCTTGTATCTAATCATGAGATTGTGCGCATGGATATTTCGCAGACATTCAAAGATCTTCCTGGAGTTTTTGTTACGTCTATGTTGAATTATCAAGGCTGTACATGGGTAGGTACAAATGTTGGACTGATGAGATATAATATGCTCAACAGACAAGTTGAGGTATATAAAAACACAATAGACAAGAATTCCCTTTCTCATTCTTACATATCTGCATTGGCGCTGTCACCAGATAACCGTTTAGTTATTGGTACGCTTTGTGGTGTAGACATGTATAATCCTGATACTGATGATTTCTCGCATTGGAACATGTCAAGCAAGATTAATCCATTGAGCAGTAATTTTATTAATTGTGTTTATTCTCTAAATGGATTCTTATGGGTTGGAACGGAGACAGGTGGTATAGTGCAACTTGCTCCAAGACAGTTGAGGCTAGAAAACTTTATGCATTCTGATGATCCAACGAGTCTTTCTCCAAATGCTTTAAATGCAATGTATGTTGAGCCAAATGGTACACTTTGGGCTGGAACTGTCGAAGGTGGCTTAAACAGAATGGAAAAAGGACATAGCTCTTTTACGCATTTTACTACTGCTAATTCTACATTGTCACATAATAGTGTTTCTACTCTTGCTGTTGACGGAAAGTCTAGACTGTGGGTTGGTACATGGGCTGGTGGACTTAATATTGTAGACCTGAAAACTCATCGTAGCATTTCACGTCTTAACGTGCCGCAGAAATATAAATCACTACTGAATTTTATCGGAGCTTTGGCTTATGATAAGTATAATAATATAATGTGGATAGGTAGCAATGATGGTATATTTGCTTATGACCTTAGCACGAATACACTGTTTGAACCTTTTAATGGTAACCGTGATATACGAGGTTCTATCGGCTCTATCGTTGATAGATATGGATATCTGTGGATAGGATGTGTGACTGGTGTCGTTAAAATCAATCTAAAATCACCGGGAAGACGTTTGCATAGATTTAATTATGCGCATATCAAAAATAAACTTGATGATTCAAAGAGTGGTATAATAGATAAGCTTTGTGCTTTTTGTCAGACCCGTAATGGTACTTTGTGGTTGGGCAGCAACGGATATGGACTCTACAAGCGCATAATAGACAAGAGCGGACATGAAACTTTCAAGGCATATACGCTAAGGGATGGATTGGCAAACAATTCTGTTAAGGGCATTGTTGAGGATAATAATGGTATGTTGTGGATAACCACAGAAAACGGTCTCTCGCAGTTTAATCCTAAAACAGAAACTTTCACTAACTATTCTGCCGATGACGGACTGTTATCATCACAGTTCTATTGGAACTCGGCAGTGAGATCTTCAGATGGAATCATTTATCTTGGAAGTGATAAGGGACTCACAATCTTGAAAGGTGATAACTCTGATGCCCTTTATAAGGGACATTTAAGGTTTACCAGACTTATGGTTGACAATGAGGATATAAATGCAGGCAGTCGTTTCATTGATGAGGATATAGCTATTGCGCATGAAATAAATATCAGAGAGGGAGATAAGTCTCTGTCAATTGATTTTTCTTCACTCAACTATGGTAATGAGAATCGTGGAGGTTACTGTTATCGCATGAAGGGATTTGAGGAAGATTGGATTCCCTTGAAGCCGGGAGAGCATAGTGTGAGATACACAAGTCTGCCTTCCGGAAGTTATGAGTTTGAAGTGAAATATTCTTC
>JAGPKZ010000019.1 GCA_018053665.1 Prevotella sp. | reverse complement strand
AAATTACCAGGAACGATAGTCAACAAATTCTGATAATCCAGTCGTGCAAAATTGTATCTTAACAGTTGTACATTCACATAAGCCCTATACAGTAAAGCTGAAAGATTACGCGGATTGAATTTTAATATGAGATCATACTCATCCTTTGCATAATTCCATTCATGTAACTGAATATTCCATGAAGCTTTTTTCAATCTCAAATCAACACTGTCGGGATGAAAACTCAACTCGTTAGACGCAATACGCAAACTATCGCGAAACGGATTATCCGTGTTCTGTGCAGATATACCATTACAGTATAAGAAAAAACTAACTGCTAAAAATATTTTATTCATAAACTTCATCTATTTGATCATCACCATAACCATTGTCTTCCTTAAGACAAGGATCAAAATTCGCAGGCAATCCAAAAGTTGCCTTATCACTATAACCAAGAGTTATATCACGATATACCTTTCTCATGAAATAAGCCCAAATAGGTAGAGCCATCGTTGCACCCTGTCCCATAGACATATTATCAAAATGAATGTCACGGTCTTCGCCACCAACCCAAACACCTGATACTAGTTGCGGAGTGAATCCCATAAACCAAGCATCACTGTTTTTATTAGTCGTACCGGTCTTTCCTCCAATTTCTCCCTCAAGATGATATTTATAACGAATGCGTCCACCAGTACCACCATCGATTACACCTTGAAGAAGTACTAACATCTTATTAGCACTTTCAGCGCTAATAACCTCATTCATACGAGGTTGGAATGTAGAAATCACATTTCCTTCATTATCTTCTATCTTTGTTACAAACATAGGTGAAGTCCTTATGCCATGATTGGCAAAAGTTGTATATGCGCTAACCATTTCCTCAACACTGACATCACATGGACCTAAACACAAAGACATAGATGGATGTATATCAGGGTTATTAATACCGAATTCATGGAGTGTAGACACAAATTGACTAGGATTTAATTTACTCATAAGGTAAGCTGAAATCCAGTTATTACTTTGCGCAAGTCCCCATTTTAAAGTTACCATCTGCCCATATCGTGCATGAGATGAATTGCGAGGGGTCCATGGCTGACCGGCAACAATATATGTCTGTTGTCTATTAGGCGCCTTATCACATGGAGAAAAACCATTTTCCATAGCCAACGCATAAAGGAATGGTTTTATAGTAGAACCAACCTGTCGTCTACCGCCAGTAACCATATCATACATGAAATGATTATAATCAAGTCCACCAACATAAGCTTTTACCGAACCAGTCTTTGGTTCCATACTCATAAAACCAGCACGAAGAAAACTCTTATAATACTTTATAGAGTCCATTGGTGTCATAACAGTATCAATATCACCATGATAAGTGAATATAGTCATATCAACAGGTCTGTTAAAAGCCTTTTTAATTTCAGAATCACTAATACCGTTAGCTCGCATAGCGCGATAACGTTCACTTTGACTAACATTTCTAGAAAGAATAGAACGAAGTTGATCGTATGTCAAATCTTCTGTAAATGGAGCATTACGCTTAGTTTTGTTTTCTTTATTGAAAGCCGGTTGTAGGAATTTAGCAACATGACCATATACAGCTTCTTCTGCATAACGCTGCATTCTACTGTCTATAGTTGTGTAAACTTTCAAACCATCTGTATATATATTATATGGTTTTCCGTCTTTCTTAAAATTTTTGTTACACCAACCATACAATGGATCAGAAACCCATGTAATGGAATCCATAGTATATTGAGCCTTTTTCCAAGAAGGATAATTAGATATATCAGGCTTTGTGGCCATCATATACTGGCGAAGGAATTCCCTGAAATAAGTAGCTTCTCCATCTTTATGGTCAGTACGGTGGAAATCTAATGTCAATGGAGTATCACAATACTGTTCATATTCTGAATGAGTAAGATATCCTGATTTTTCCATCTGTCCCAATACGACATTTCTGCGTTCCTTAGCCCTTTCAGGATAGCGTACAGGATTGAATAAAGATGGATTTTTACAAAGACCAATCAACATTGCTGACTCAACAACATTAAGATTTTTAGCCTCTTTATTAAAATAGGTATTAGCAGCGGTCTTGATACCAACTGCATTATGCAAAAAATCAAAATAGTTAAGATACAAAGCTATGATTTCTTCCTTTGTATAATTACGTTCCAACTTAACAGCAATAACCCACTCAATCGGTTTTTGGAAAATACGCTCAAGAGAATTATGAGCCTGCTCTGAATAGAGCTGTTTTGCTAACTGCTGTGTTATCGTAGAACCACCTCCTGCAGATGCCTGGCCGAACAATCCTCTTTTGATGATTGCTCTTCCCAATGCGATGAAATCTATACCGCTATGATCGTAAAAACGGGAATCCTCAGTGGCTACGAGTGCATCTACAAGATGTTTAGATATCTTGCTATAAGGAATAACAATACGGTTCTCCTTATTAAAATTATATGTTCCCATAACCTTACCATCACAAGAATACACCTGTGTAGCAAAACGGTTGATAGGATTCTGAAGGTCCTCAACAGGAGGCATATAACCAATCCAGCCATTCCAAATAGCTGTAAAACCAATTATTGTTCCCACAATCAAGAATATCAGTCCCCCCCATAGGAAATGAATGAACGACTTTCTCATTTTGTTGAATTTTCAGCAAAAATACAACTTTTCTGGCAAATATAGCATATAAATCAGAATTTATGATTAACTTTGAACACGAATTCGGATCAATCAATCAAATTATAGATGGAAAAGCATAATTTTGTAACGATTGCCGATTTGAATAAAGATGAGTTGATGTATCTTATTCAAATGGCGCAAGAGTTCGAAAAACATCCCAACCGGGATTTGCTGAGGGGAAAAGTAATTGCAACACTTTTCTACGAACCTTCAACTCGAACACGACTTAGTTTTGAAACAGCTGCCAATAGGCTTGGAGCACGAGTGATTGGCTTTAGTGACGCAAAAGCTTCTAGTGTCTCCAAAGGCGAGACTTTAAAAGACACCATTCTTATGGTAAGTAATTATGCGGACGTTATAGCAATGCGGCATTACATTGAAGGCGCAGCGCAATATGCTTCGGAAATAGCACCAGTACCGATTATCAACGCTGGAGATGGTGCTCATATGCATCCCTCGCAATGTCTACTTGACCTCTACTCTATCTACAAAACACAAGGAACACTAGAAAATCTAAATATTTATCTTGTCGGCGACTTAAAATATGGTCGTACTGTACATTCACTCATTATGGCGATGCGCCATTTCAATCCTACTTTTCATTTTATTGCACCAAAGGAACTTGCCATGCCGCAGGAATACAAATTGTATTGCAAGCAATATGGCATAAAATTTCAGGAGCACACAGCATTCAACGAGAAAGTTATTTCAGACGCAGACATATTATATATGACACGCGTACAGAAAGAAAGATTTTCTGATCTTATGGAATATGAACATGTTAAAAACGTTTATATACTACAAAACGATATGCTTGGTATGGCTAAGGAAAATATGAAAATTCTGCACCCACTTCCACGAATAAATGAAATAGCATACGATGTAGATGATAATCCACACGCATATTATATTCAGCAGGCTCAAAACGGACTGTATGCACGTGAAGCAATTTTCAGCTATTGTTTGGGAATTACACTCGAAGATATTAAAAACGACAAAACCATTATAAATTCTAAGTATTAATTATGGGAAAAAAAGAAATGCTTGTTTCGGCAATTGAAAATGGAACAGTGATAGATCATATTCCCGCCGAAAAGACTTATGAGGTAGTTGACCTTCTTGGTTTAAGAGAGTCGGACACTCCTGTTACAATTGGTTATAATCTACCGTCTAAAAAAATAGGACGAAAAGGTATAATTAAGATCACTGATAAATTTTTCAGTAATGAGGAAATAAGTAGACTTAGCGTTGTCGCTCCTAAAAT
The DNA here is from genome assembly GCA_018053665.1 of Prevotella sp. GTDB lineage: Bacteria > Bacteroidota > Bacteroidia > Bacteroidales > Bacteroidaceae > Prevotella. The sequence goes on along the minus strand of JAGPKZ010000019.1, from coordinate 27,110 downwards.
AGTATTGAATATTATTAAAGATTACGAAGTTGTTCTGAAAAAAACGGTAGAGACACCTGATGAACTTCATGGTATTGTGAAATGTAATAATCCAAAATGTATCACCAACAACGAACCTATGCAGACTTACTTTAGTGTAGTTGACAAAGAGAATGGATTGTTGAAATGTCATTACTGCGACAAGGAACAAGATATTGTTAATGTAAAACTTTGCTAGCAAAAACTTTGCAATTAAAAGAAAATTGCGTAATTTTGCACGTATTATTAAGATAAAAAAGATTATTAACTTCAAAATAACATTTTAACACGATGGAAAGAGATCTGGAGATTTTCAACCTTATTGAGAAAGAACATCAGCGTCAGTTGAAAGGTATGGAACTAATAGCATCTGAAAACTTTGTCAGTGACGAAGTTATGGCAGCTATGGGATCATGCCTTACTAACAAATACGCAGAAGGACTACCAGGCAAACGCTATTACGGCGGTTGTCAAATCGTTGACCAGGTTGAGGATCTGGCACGTGAGCGCGTAAAGGAAATATTTGGAGCTGAATTTGCTAATGTTCAGCCTCATTCTGGAGCACAAGCCAATGCTGCTGTTTTGTTGGCTGTATTGAAACCAGGTGACACATTTATGGGTTTGAACCTTGATCATGGTGGCCACTTGTCACATGGTAGTCATGTAAATACTTCAGGTATTCTTTATAATCCTATCGGTTATAATCTTAACAAAGAGACCGGTCGTGTTGATTATGATGAAATGGAAAAATTGGCTATTGAGAACAAACCCAAATTGATTATAGGTGGTGGTTCTGCATATAGTCGCGAATGGGATTATGCACGCATGCGCAAAATTGCAGATGAAGTTGGCGCATTATTAATGATTGACATGGCACATCCTGCTGGTCTTATCGCTGCTGGTTTGCTTGAAAATCCTGTTAAATACGCACATATCGTAACAAGTACTACGCATAAGACTCTTCGTGGTCCTCGTGGTGGTATAATTTTAATGGGTAAAGATTTTGATAATCCTTGGGGACTAACAAATAAAAAGGGTGAATTGAAGAAAATGAGTATGCTTCTTAATTCTGCCGTATTCCCTGGAACACAAGGTGGTCCTCTTGAACATGTTATCGCTGCCAAAGCTGTTGCATTCGGTGAGAACCTCCAGCCTTCTTGGAAAGATTATGCGATGCAGGTTAAGAAAAATGCAGCTACTCTTGCAGATGACTTAATCCAGCGTGGTTTCAGTATTGTAAGCGGCGGAACAGACAACCACTCTATGCTTGTTGACCTCCGTTCAAAATATCCAGACCTTACTGGTAAAGTTGCTGAAAATGCTCTTGTAGCAGCAGATATTACAGCAAACAAGAACATGGTTCCATTTGATTCCAGATCAGCTTTCCTGACCTCAGGTCTTCGTCTTGGTTCAGCAGCCATGACAACCCGTGGTGCAAAAGAAGACATGATGCATCTCATAGCCGAACTTATTGAGGAGGTTCTTAACGATCCAGAAAACGATAAAGTTATAGCAAGAGTTAGCGAAAAGGTTAATGCCACAATGAAGGATTATCCTTTATTTGCATATTAATCTTTTGTAATAAGATTCAAAATACAAAGATAGATTTCTGTCTTGACAATATGAAATTGCTTTCTAGTTGTCATAAATAAGACAGAAATCTATCTTTTTCATCGAAAAAAATGACAGACAGAAGCATCTGTCAAAATAAAGAAACAAACTAATCTACAAATTATGATAAAAAAAATATTTTGCTGTTTTCTATGTTTATTGATTACAATACCTGGTATTACAGCAACACAAGTTCAACACCCATGGCAAGGTAAACGAGTAGCATATCTTGGCGATTCTATTACAGACCCAAAGAACAAGGCCGCTAAAAAGCACTATTGGGCATATTTGCAAGAAATGCTAGGTATCACACCATACGTGTATGCTGTAAGCGGAAGGCAATGGAATGACATTCCAAGACAAGCAGAACAATTGAAAAAAGAACATGGCAATGACTTTGATGCAATTATGGTTTTTATTGGAACAAATGACTATAATGCTGGCGTTCCTATTGGAGAATGGTTTACTCAAGACAGTACTAAAGTATTGGCAGCTATCCACAAACCAAAAGCTATGGTTACACGCATGAAACGAACAATAGTAATGAATGATAGCACTTATCGTGGACGTATAAACATCGCACTAAGCACACTTAAAAAGATGTTTCCTACTAAACAGATAGTTTTGCTAACACCAATTCATAGAGCTATTGCAAACTTTAACGACAAAAATATTCAACCTACAGAGGAATACCAAAATGAGTGTGGTGAATATCTTGATAGATATGTAAACTCTGTAAAAGAAGCTGGAAATATATGGGCTCTACCTGTTATAGATCTAAATTCGACATGCGGTCTTTATCCTGTACTTGATGAGTTTTCACAATATTTCCATGATCAAAATACTGATAGGCTACATCCAAATGATGCTGGGCATATAAGAATAGCCAAAACGTTATTCTATCAGCTACTGAGCCTTCCATGTACTTTTGATAATTAAAAATCAATGTATAATAGAGCAAGTGTAGAACTACTTAAGACCAAGGTTATTTATTGAGGATTCTCCTCCATAAATAACCTTGGAGCTCCTACCAGAAAAAGTTTTTTTTAATGCCACTAATGTCATAATGTCACAAACCCTTTGTTTATAAGGGTTGAGCGAGTGACATTAAGTGACATTATCGGGGTAAAAGTGACATTAAACTGCAAATCATACCTGTTTTTGGCGATTTTTCACCAAATATGCATTACATGTATAGACACTTTTTCATTTATGATGGTCTGTACTTGTCATTATGTGCGCTATACTTCGCAATATGTTTAGTTTTTATCTCAAAACCCAACTGCAATAATAGTGGTCATTGTCATCAATCTATTCTTGTAGTCTTATTGATAATCATTCGTTTACCTGCGTCAAGTAATATCCTTTTTCACGTTAGGCAATTCAATTACCTAACGTGTGTAATCGAGTTGTTCACGTTGTGTAACACGATTACATACGTTGTGTAACACGATTACACACGTTGTGTAACACGATTACACACGTTGTGTAATTGGATTACACACATGCTAATGTAATCGAATTACACAAAAGTTGTGGAAGTTTAGGTAATAGTTTATACTTTCTGTTTCAGAATATATTTGCATACTTCAAATTCATTCTATCACGTCTATGTGTGTATGGAGTAGATATTTGTATTATCCATGCTATTCAGAAAGACTGTCTGTGATTCAATAAAACTCCATCAACATAATATATATATTATGCAAATAGCATAATTGCGAAAAAAACGCGAAAAACAGGTGTACTCTTGGGCTTAATGTCACTTTTACCCCGATAATGTCACTTAATGTCACTCGCTCAGCCCTTATAAACAAAGGGTTTGTGACAAAGTGACATTAGTGGCATTAAAAAACTTTTTCTGGTAGAGTGCTGCCCTTTTATGAAGAATATAACTTTCTAAATTAACGAAGAGATTAAAAAAGTCTTATAAATAAAACGAAAAACAAGGCAAACAACATATTGATATATTTGTTTGCCTTGTTTATTTATTGTATTTATTATATTCTACTCAGCTTTCCACAAACCATGTAAATTACAATATTCACGAGCTATTACTTTCTTTGCATCTGTCATAAATACAGCTTCAGGCTTATCACCAGGTTTCAGATACTTACGCATAACCTTGTCATCAGTAAGAAGTTCTATCCACATTATATAATGTTCATCAAGCATAGGATGAGCAACTGCGCCAATAGTTACCTTGTATCCACCTTCGATTTTCTCGATTACAGGAACATGTTTTTCCAATGCTGCATCTTTAGAATTTTCTTTCAACAATTCCATTGGCTGTCCGCAACAAGTTAATGTTCCCCCTGCAGGTTCTACCACTTCTACGATATTGCCACAGATATTACAACGATAAATTTGCTTTTGTTCTGTCATAATCACTTTATATTAAAGTTAAACATGTTATTATGATATCCAGACTGATAAAATCAATGCTGAATAACGATATTGCAAATATAGTAATTTAATATTATTATTAGCACAAAAAAAGTGAAAAAATAGTTAACGCAGACTATTTGAATTTCTTTATGCAAATAGATTTAATATTAATTTGTAGATTTCAGATTTAATTACTACTTTTGCTCAACAAAACTAAAAATAAAAGATTATGAGAAGTAGAACCGCGGTTTGGTTTGAAACCAAAATACGTTACGAAAAGACAATGGAAGATGGTATGCAGAAGAAAACTACAGAACAATATGTAGTTGACGCTCTGAGTTTTACAGAGGCTGAAAACTCTATCATCAATGAAATGAGAGTATATATGAGTGGTGAATTCAAAATCACTGATATCAAACAGGCTGCTTACGGAGAAATATTCTTCAGTGAATCAGACTCTGATGACAAATGGTATAAATCTAAATTACAGTTTATTACCATTGATGAAAAGTCAGAAAAAGAAAAGCGATCTACAGTTACATACCTTGTACAGGCTGGTAGCCTACCTGGCGCAGTTAAGCACATAGACGAAGTGATGGGCGGAACCATGATTGATTACGTAATGACTTCAATTCAGGAAACTCAGATAATGGACGTATTCGAGCATAATGCTGCAAAAAAGCATGAAGAGAAGAATGACGTTCCTGAATATGAGCAAGCTCCTATAGCAGAAGAAACAAAAGCTGAATAAAAATAGAATTATGAATGTTGATGTAGCAAAAAAATTACATGAAGTACTGGGCAACCTGCCTAAAGAAGTAAGATTGGTTGCCATCAGCAAATATCACCCCAACGAATATCTTGAGACTGCATATAATGAAGGTCAACGGATATTCGGGGAAAGTCACGAGCAAGAGTTGGCAAAGAAACAGGAAACACTTCCTAAAGACATAGAATGGCATTTTATCGGTCATTTACAAACCAACAAAGTTAAATATATTGCTCCCTACATTTATATGATTGAAGCTGTAGACAGCTATAAATTATTAAAGGAAATAAACAAGCAGGCATCTAAATATAACCGTATCATTAAAGTATTACTAGAGCTGCATATCGCAGAAGAAGAAACTAAATACGGGCTAACACTTGATGACTGCAGAAGCATGTTGGAAACTGGAGAATGGAAAGATTTGCAAAATGTGCAAATATGTGGATTGATGATGATGGCTAGTAACACTAATGAGACATCGCTAATAGAAAAAGAATTCGACACTGCAACTTGTTTCTTTGATGAAATAAAAGCTAAATACTTTGCTAATATTCCAGAGTTCAATGAACGTTCTTGGGGTATGAGTCATGACTATAAAATAGCGATAAAACATGGTTCAACTATGGTGCGGGTCGGAACTACTATTTTCGGACCACGAGTTTATTAATTTATAACAAAACTATGTTTGTTTAAAATAAATTATTATCTTTGCACCTTGATATAGAACAAATGGCAATTAAGCCATTACAATTAAAAGAATAAGATGCCAGAAATATCAGTTCGCGGATTAGAAATGCCAGAGTCGCCAATCAGAAAATTGGCACCACTTGCTGCTGATGCTAAAAATCGCGGTATAAAGGTATATCACCTGAACATTGGTCAGCCTGATTTGCCTACCCCTCAATGTGGTCTTGATGCATTAAAAAAAATAGACCGCAAGGTATTGGAATATTCACCAAGCCAGGGCAATCTGACTTACAGACAGAAACTCGTAAATTATTACAAAAAATATGATATCAACGTAACTGCTGATGATATAATTATAACATCTGGTGGTAGTGAGGCTGTGCTCTTTGCATTCATGAGTTGTCTAAATCCTGGCGATGAGATTATTGTACCTGAACCTGCATATGCTAACTACATGGCTTTTGCTATTAGTGCCGGTGCTAAAATTAGAACGATTGCAACAACAATTGAAGAAGGCTTTTCTCTTCCAAAGGTAGAAAAGTTTGAGGAACTTATCAATGAACACACACGTGCCATTATGATTTGTAATCCAAACAACCCTACAGGATATCTTTATACAAGAAGAGAAATGAACCAGATTCGTGATCTTGTTAAGAAATACGATTTGTATCTTTTCTCTGATGAGGTTTATCGTGAATACATATACACGGGTTCTCCTTATATTAGTGCTTGTCATCTAGAAGGCATTGAAGAGAATGTTATCCTAATAGATTCTGTATCAAAAAGATATTCAGAATGCGGAATTCGTATCGGAGCTCTTATAACCAAGAATGCTGAAGTTAGAAAAGCTGTTATGAAATTCTGTCAGGCTCGTCTATCACCACCTTTAATAGGACAGATTGTAGCAGAAGCATCACTTGATGCACCTGAAGAATATTATCGTGATGTATATGATGAATATGTAGAAAGACGTAAATGCCTAATTGACGGACTAAACAGAATTTCTGGAGTTTACTCTCCTATACCAATGGGAGCATTTTATACAGTAGCAAAACTACCTGTTGATGACAGTGAGAAATTCTGTAAATGGTGTCTTGAGAAATTTAATTACGAAGGCGAAACCATAATGATGGCTCCAGCTGCAGGTTTTTATACAACACCAGGAGCAGGAATAAACCAAGTGCGCATTGCTTATGTACTGAAAAAAATAGATCTCGAACGTGCACTTTTAGTATTAAGAAAAGCTTTGGAACAATATCCAGGGCGAACAACTGAAGAATAAGAAAAGTGAATTTACCTCTTTTCATTGCAAAAAAAATATATGGTGATAAAGGCGAAAAACAAAAGGTTTCTCGCCCTGCCATAAGCATAGCCACAGCCGGAGTCGCTATTGGACTTGCCGTGATGCTGATTTCGATAAGCGTTGTACTTGGATTCAAGCATACAATACGTGATAAAGTCATAGGATTTGGCAGCAATATCCAAGTTGCGGATTTTATGACTCTTCAAACATCTGATTCCTACCCTATTCAAATGGGTGATTCGATGCTGAACATATTGAAGTCTACATCAGGTGTCAAGCATGTTCAACGCTATGCGGTAAAACAGGGTATTTTAAAAACTGATAAAGATTTCTTGGGTGTATTATTTAAAGGTGTCGGACCAGAATATGATACTACATTTATACACAATAACCTAAAAGAAGGCAGTATTCCAAAATTCAGTGATGCCACAAGCAGTAACAAGCTACTTATATCAAGGAGCATTGCAAACAAATTGAATTTGAAAACTGGACAAAAGATTTTCGCCTACTTCATTGATGGTAATGGCGTTCGCACAAGGCGTTTCACCATTCAGGGAATATATGAGACTAACTTGTCACAATACGATAACATTATATGCTTTACAGACTTGTACACGTCAGTGAAGCTAAATGGATGGAAAGATGATCAGACTACAGGTGCAGAAATTACCGTTAACGATTTTAATAAGGTAGACGAAGTAGAAAACCAATTTGTTAAAAAAGTAAATAGAACAACTGACAAATACGGTGAAACTTATAGTTCGAAGACAATTAGAGATATAAGCCCACAGATATTCTCATGGCTAGACCTTCTTGACTTAAACGTTTGGATAATACTTGGATTGATGGTTGCAGTAGCTGGAGTTACTATGATTTCAGGACTCCTAATAATAATCCTTGAAAGAACTGTTATGATAGGAATATTAAAAGCACTTGGAGCTAGGAACAAGACTATCCGACACACTTTCATGTGGTTTGCTGCCTTTATTATTGGAAAAGGTATGATTATCGGAAATTGCATTGGTTTGGGGCTAATAACATTACAATATTTCACAGGACTGATAAAACTGGACCCACAGACATATTACGTCAGCACTGTACCTGTTGAATTTAATATTCCTATATTCATTGTTCTAAATATCGCAACGCTTTTAGTTAGTATCTTTGTGCTTATAGCACCAAGCTACTTGATATCACACATACATCCAGCAAAATCAATGAGATACGAATAAGTTCAAAATAATACTATTTATCCGAGAAATAGAACATTTTTTTAAACTAAAAATTTTGCATTTTAATTTTATGCAAAAAAATAAGCCGGAGAAAACAAAAAGTGCACAATAAGTTTTGAAATGTGCAGATAAGTAGCTATCTTTGCACACAAATTTGAAAATTGTGCAATGAATTCAATATCAAACTTCAACAAGTATATAGAACAGAGCATCATCAATAATTGGGAGAAAGATGCTCTGACGGACTACAAAGGAACTACTCTTCAATTTCATGATGTGGCAAGGAAAATAGAAAAGTTACACATTATGTTTGAGAATAGTGGCGTTAAAAGCGGTGATAAAATTGCTTTATGCGGACGTAATAGTTCAAATTGGGCTGTTGCGTTTCTTGCGACATTAACCTATGGGGCTGTAGCTGTTCCTATTCAAAACGAATTTAAAGCTGAGCAAATTTATAATATAGTAAATCACAGCGAATCAAAACTATTATTTGTTGGTGATGTTGTCGCTACACAGATTGATTCTGATGAGATGCCTAATCTTGAAGGAGTCATTTATATACCCGACAATTCACTTATATTATCACGTTCGGAAAAACTAACTTATGCGCGTGAACATCTAAATGAGATTTTCGGACATAAGTATCCTAAATTTTTCCGCAAGGAACATATTCATTATCATGAAGATTCCCCTGAGGAATTAGCTATGATAAATTACACTAGTGGTACAACAGGCTTTTCAAAAGGCGTAATGCTTCCCTATCGTGCATTATCTAGCAACTATGATTTTCTTTCAGATATAATTGGTTCAAAACTAAAACCAAATTGTGATGTAATGGCCATTTTGCCAATGGCACACATGTATGGTTTGTCATGTGAGTTTATATTGGAATTCTGTCTTGGAAACCATATCTATTTTCTGACAAGACTTCCAAGTCCAACAATCATACAAGAAGCTTTTATGGATATAAATCCAGCTGTAATTATTTCTGTACCATTGATAATTGAAAAAATAATAAGGAAAAATATATTCCCTAAGATTCAGACAAACATCATGAAACTTCTTATGAACATGCCAGTGATTAATAAGAAGGTAAAAGAAAAAATTCTTGAATTAGTGAAAGCTGAATTTGGCAATAATATGTATGAAGTAGTTGTTGGTGGAGCTGGACTTAACAAAGAAATAGAAGATTTTCTATTAGGTATAGGATTTCCTCTAACAGTGGGATACGGAACAACAGAAACTGCACCGATGATTACTTTCAGTGACTGGAAGGACTTCATTGGTGGAAGTTGCGGAACTGCTGCAAAGAACATGGATGTAAAGATTCTAAGCGAAGACCCTCAAAACATCCCTGGCGAAATAGTTACTCGCGGACTTAACATGATGACTGGTTATTATAAAAACCAAGAAGCCACTAATGCCGTCATTGATGATAACGGATGGTTTCACACTGGCGACTTGGCAACAATGAATTCTGAGGGACACATTTTTATAAGAGGAAGAAAGAAAAATATGTTACTTGGATCTAATGGACAAAATATTTATCCAGAAGAAATTGAAAACAAGTTAAACTCAATGGCTATGGTTAATGAGAGTCTTATAGTACAACGGGAAGAACGCCTTATTGGTTTGGTACATCCAGACTTTGAAGAAGCGAATTCTATGGGGTTCTCTATAGAAGACATAGAGAATATAATGGAGCAAAATAGAAAAGAACTCAACGCTATGCTGCCGTCTTTTGCAAAGATTTCTGCAATAAAAATGCTTAAGGAAGAATTTGCTAAGACTCCTAAAAAGAGCATAAAAAGATATCTCTATCAGGACGCTATTTAAATGTAGCGTCCTATTAAGTTGATATATAGAATTGAAAACAAACGAAACAAACAATATTATGGAACAAATACCTAGTTTCAACAATCTAATACAAAAGTCAATTATTGACAATTGGGAAAAAGATGCATTGACGGACTTTAAAGGTTCAACACTGCAATATCACGATGTAGCACGTAAAATAGAGAAACTCCACATCATGTTTGAAAACTGTGGAGTTGAAAAAGGAGATAAAATTGCATTAGCAGGTCGCAATAGTGCTAATTGGGCTGTTGCTTTTCTTGCAACTTTAACTTATGGAGCCGTTGCAGTGCCAATACTCCATGAGTTCACCCCAGAGCAGATTTACAATATTGTTAATCACAGTGAGGCAAAGCTCTTGTTTGTAGGCGATATTGTTGCAACCCAAATTGACGCAACAAAAATGCCAGAGCTAGAAGGAATTATATATATTCCAGACTATTCTCTAGTATTGTCTCGCACTGATAAACTAACATATGCCCGAGAGCATCTTAACGAGATGTTTGGAAAGAAATACCCTAAGTATTTCCGAAAAGAACATATCAACTATTATATAGAACAAGATCCTAACGAACTTGCACTTATAAACTATACCAGTGGAACTACTGGATTCTCTAAAGGTGTTATGATTCCTTATCGTGCTATTTGGAGTAACACCTACTTTGCAGAGCAAGTTGTTGGAAAAGCCGTAAAATGTGGTGACAGTGTTATCAGTATTCTGCCAATGGCTCACATGTACGGAATGTCTTTCGAATTTTTGTTTGAATTTCTAAAGGGATGCCATATTTACTATTTAACCCGCATACCAAGTCCTGCAATTATAGCACAGGCTTTTAGCGAAATAAAACCTAAAATCATTATAAGCGTACCGCTTGTAATAGAAAAGATAATAAAGAAAAAAGTATTTCCTAAGATACAAAACAACCGCATGAGAATGCTTCTTCACATGCCTGTCATAGCAAAGAAAGTGCGTGACAAGATATGCGAGCAAGTTTCAAATGCCTTTGGTGGTGAATTCTATGAAATTATTATTGGTGGAGCTGCATTCAACCAAGAAATGGAAAATTTTATGCACCAAATAGGATTTAGATATACTGTCGGTTACGGTGCGACAGAATGTGCACCTATTATTTGCTATGCAGATTACAAAGACTACATACCTGGAAGTTGTGGTCGTTCTGTTGTAAATATGAAGGTGAGAATTGACAGTTCTGATCCAGAAAACATACCTGGAGAAATTCTGGCAAAAGGTATGAATGTCATGCTTGGTTATTACAAGAATGAGGAAATAACACGCCAAACAATTGACAAGGATGGTTGGTATCATACAGGTGACCTCGGAACTATGGATGCTGATGGAAATGTATTCATCAAAGGGCGTTCTAAAAATATGCTGCTTGGCGCAAGTGGACAAAACATTTATCCTGAGGAGATTGAGGATAAACTCAATTCATTAGCTTTAGTAAATGAATGTGTTGTTATACAAGAAGGAGATAAGTTAATAGGACTTGTACATCCTGACTATGACGAGGCTAAAAATATGGGATTTTCAAAAGAAGACCTAGAAAACATTATGGAACAAAACCGTAATGAACTCAACCTGACACAACCATCATACTGTAGACTTGCCGCCATAAGAATTTACGAAGAAGAGTTTGAAAAAACTCCAAAAAAAAGCATTAAACGTTACCTCTACCAGAAATAGAACATTTTTGCTTTTGTTTTTGACGAAAAATTTGTATCTTTGCGGTCATAATAGTAAACAATAAATAAAACATAACAAGCTATGCTTACACTTAAACTCATCAGTGAGGAAACTGAACGTGTTATTAAGGGTCTTGAGAAGAAGCACTTCACAGGTGCACGTGAGGCCATAGAGAAAGTTTTAGAATACGACAAAGTACGTCGTGAGGCTCAGCAGAAACTTGACATCAACAAGCAACAGCAAAACCAGCTTGCCAAGCAAATCGGAAGTCTTATGAAAGACGGAAAGAAAGAGGAAGCTGAAGATATAAAGAACAAGGTTGCTGAACTGAAAGCAGCAGACAAGGCTTTGAACGAAATCATGGATAAGGCTCAAACCGATATGACAGAAGTTCTTCTTTCAATTCCTAATATTCCTAACGATGATGTTCCAGAAGGTAAAGATGCTTGTGACAATGTTGTTGTAAAGGAAGGTGGTGTAAAACCTAATCTTCCAGAGGATGCACCTTGTCATTGGGATCTTCTTAAGAAATACAATCTTGTTGATTTTGACCTCGGTGTAAAAATTACAGGTGCAGGTTTCCCAATATATCTAGGTAAGATGGCACGCTTCCAACGTGCTCTTGAAGCTTTTTTCCTTGACGAAGCACGCAAGTCTGGTTACCTAGAGGTTCAACCACCTTTTGTTGTAAATGAGGCTTCAGGATACGGTACAGGTCAGTTACCTGACAAAGAAGGACAAATGTATCATGCAAATTTGGATAACTTGTTCCTAATCCCTACAGCAGAGGTTCCTGTAACAAACATTTTTCGTGATGTAATTCTTGAAGAGAGTCAACTTCCTATAAAGCGTTGTGCTTATTCAGCTTGCTTCCGTCGTGAGGCTGGTTCCTATGGTAAAGATGTTCGTGGTCTTAACCGCTTGCACCAATTTGACAAAGTAGAAATTGTACGTATTGACAAACCAGAACATTCTTATGATTCTCTGAAAGAGATGTTAGCACATGTTGAAGGTTTGGTACAGAAACTTGAATTGCCATACCATATCTTAAGACTTTGCGGTGGTGATATGAGTTTCACCTCAGCAATATGCTACGACTTCGAGGTATGGAGTGCTGCACAAAAACGTTGGTTGGAAGTTTCATCTGTATCTAACTTTGAAAACTATCAGGCAAACCGATTAAAGTGCCGTTTCCGCCGTTCTGATACTAAGAAACCAGAACTTTGCCACACACTCAATGGTTCTGCTCTTGCCCTACCAAGAATAGTTGCTGCCATAATCGAGAACAACCAAACTCCAGATGGAATAAAAGTTCCGAAGGTTCTTGTGCCATACTGTGGTTTCGAGTACTTAGATGATAAGAACTTTGATTAAAAAATAATTAAATTCAGTATTGATTGACATAACATCAACGATACTGAATTTATCTTTTATAAAACTATAACTTAATATCAATTCATATTAACTGATACCCAATGAACAAGATTATTTGCAAGAAACAGTTTTCGGAGAAAGTATTTAGCTTTGACATTGAAGCGCCTTTAATCGCTAAAAGCAGAAAGGCAGGAAACTTTGTCATAATTAGAGTGGACAACAATAGTGAGCGCATGCCACTTACAATAGCTGACTCTAACATGGAGAATGGTACAATTAAATTAGTTGTACAAAAGGTTGGGCTTTCCTCTACAAAACTCTGTAACCTCAACGAAGGTGATTATATCGCTGATGTCGTTGGGCCTCTTGGCAATCCTACTCATATTGAAAATTTTGGTACAGTTATATGTGCAGGTGGTGGAGTTGGTGTTGCTCCAATGCTACCTATTATTCGTGCTTTGAAAAAAGCTGGCAACAGAGTGTTGTCTGTACTTGCAGGAAGAAATCGTGACCTTATAATCATGGAGGATGAAGTAAAAGCTTCATCAGACGAGACTATCATAATGACTGATGACGGAAGTTATGGAGAAAAGGGCGTAGTCACTGTTGGTATCGAGAAATTGATTAACCAAGAGAAAATAGACAAAGTCTTTGCAATTGGTCCTCCTATTATGATGAAATTCAGTTGTATGCTCACAAAAAAATACAACATCCCTACAGACGTATCTCTTAATACTATTATGGTTGACGGTACAGGAATGTGTGGAGCATGCCGACTTACTATTGGAGGAGAAACGAAGTTCGTGTGTATTGATGGTCCTGAATTTGACGGAGCATTGGTTGATTGGGACGAAATGTTCAAACGTATGGGAACATTCAAGAATGCTGAAAAAGAAGAAATGGAGCATTATTCGGAACATATTGACTCAACTAAAAAATCAGAATGTGAAGCTTGCAAAACAAATGATGATAAACACAACGATATAACAGAGAGCATCGAAGACCTGACCGACAGAAATGCTAATTGGCGCTTAGAACTACGCAAGAGTATGAAGCCCAAAGAGCGCACGACCATTGAACGTGTCAAAATGCCAGAACTTGATCCTGAATATCGTGCTAAAACAAGACTAGAAGAGGTCAATATTGGACTTACTAAAGAAATGGCTGTAAGTGAATCTCACCGTTGCCTTGATTGCGCTAAGCCGTCTTGTGTAGAAGGATGCCCTGTAAGCATTAATATTCCATCATTCATAAAAAATATTGAACGAGAAAATTTCCTGGCAGCAGCTAAAGTTCTGAAAAGTACTTCTGCCCTACCAGCTGTCTGTGGTAGAGTTTGTCCTCAAGAAAAGCAATGCGAAAGCAAATGTGTTCATCTTAAAATGGGTGAAAAAGCAGTTGCTATTGGATACCTTGAAAGATTTGCAGCTGACTACGAACGTGAATGCGGTATGGCTACAGTACCAGAAATGGATCCTTTAAACGGGATTAAAGTTGCCGTTGTCGGTTCAGGTCCTTCAGGACTAAGCTTTGCTGGAGATATGGCAAAAATGGGCTTTGACGTATATGTATTTGAGGCTTTGCACGAAATCGGTGGTGTATTGAAATATGGTATTCCTGAATTCAGATTACCAAACAAGATTGTAGATGTTGAAATAGAAAATCTCAAGAGAATGGGGGTTCATTTTCAAACTGATTGTATTATCGGAAAGACTATCAGCGTAAAAGATCTTGAAGATAAAGACTTCAAGGGCATCTTCGTTGGTTCAGGTGCTGGACTTCCTAATTTCATGGGAATACCTGGAGAAAATGCGCTTAACATCATGTCTAGTAACGAATACCTGACACGAATAAATCTTATGGACGCTGCTAATCCACATACTGATACACCTATCAATATAGGCAAGCACGTTATTGTTGTTGGTGGTGGAAATACTGCTATGGACTCATGCCGTACTGCAAAACGACTTGGTGCTTACGTAACTCTCGTTTACAGAAGAAGCGAAGCTGAAATGCCAGCTCGATTAGAAGAGGTAAAGCATGCTAAGGAAGAAGGCATTAATTTCATGACGTTACACAATCCTAAAGAATATATCGCTGATGAAAATGGTGCTGTTAAGGCTGCCGTACTTGATGTAATGAAATTAGGTGAACCAGACCAAAGCGGTCGCTGCCGTCCTGAGACTACAGGACAAACAGTAACATTAGAATGTGATCAGGTCATCGTTGCAGTTGGCGTCTCTCCTAACCCATTAGTACCAAAGAGTATTGAAGGACTAGAATTAGGTCGCAAAAATACAATTGTTGTTGACGATAACATGAAATCAAGCATAAATAATATTTATGCAGGAGGAGACATCGTTCGCGGTGGTGCCACCGTAATATTAGCTATGGGTGACGGACGCAGAGCCGCTGCCAACATGGCGAAAGAATTAAAAGGATAAATGAACACAATATATACCATTTTATTATTAATATGCAGTAATGTCTTCATGACATTCGCATGGTATGGACATTTAAAATTACAACAATCAGGGGTCAGCAGCAGTTGGCCCTTAATTGGGGTTATAGCATTCAGTTGGGCCATAGCATTCTTTGAGTACTGCTGTCAGGTACCAGCAAACAGAATTGGATTTATTGATAACGGGGGACCTTTTACACTCGTTCAACTAAAAGTCATTCAAGAGGTTATATCACTAATAGTATTTGGATTAATGGCAAACTTGATGTTTCATGGAAACGGACTTCATTGGAATCACCTTGCAGCATTCTTTTGCCTTATTGCAGCCGTATATTTGGTTTTCATCAAATAATAGGCTATTACGATTAATTATAAATAAATGGTTGCAAATTTTATTTGCAACCATTTAAGTTTTTTCAGCCATACACTTCAATCACCTAGATCGAAGGATCTTGTATAGCTATTCTGACCTAAAATCATATTCATCAATTTTACGATATAGTGTTGTAAGTCCTATTTTAAGTAGTCGTGCTGCCTCTGTCTTATTTCCTTTAGTATATTGTAATACTCTAGCTATATGTCGTTTCTCTATTTCTGCAAGTTCAAAATCAGTACCTCCAAGTTCATTTCCAGACTCACGCTCAGTAGATGTATCATTAATTAAATCAGATGCGCTAAACGAAGATTCTGAAAATTGCAAATCAAGCGGAAGATCCTGTAAAGTAAGACTCGAATCACATACTATAGCACTGCGTTCCATTACATTTTTCAATTCGCGCACATTACCACGCCATTCTGCATTTGTAATGGCTTTTATGAAATCAGTAGTCATTCCATCTATTTTCTTGCCTAATTTAGCAGAATATCTATCCAAGAAAGATTTTGCAAGTAGAGGTATATCACTGCGGCGTTCACGCAATGCTGGTAAATGTATTTGAAATACTGATAGCCTATAAAATAAGTCTTCACGAAAATTACTAGCAGAAATTTCTTTTTTCAAGTCACGGTTTGTGGCAGAAATAATCCGCACGTCAACTTTTGATGGTGCAGTATCCCCTATTTTTATATACTCTCCTGATTCTAAAACCCTCAATAGTTTTGCCTGAAGTGGATACGCCATCTCGCCTATTTCATCAAGAAATAGAGTTCCATGATTTGCCACTTCGAGCAATCCCTTCTTATCTTTAGATGCCCCAGTGAAAGATCCTGCACGATATCCAAACAATTCACTTTCTAACAAATCACTACTGAATGCCGAACAGTTAATAGCCATAATAGGATTACCATGGCGAGAACTAGCATTATGAATAGCTTGCGCAAAAACTTCCTTACCAGTACCCGTCTCACCAGTTAGCAAGACAGGAACATCTGTCGCAGAAACTTTTCTAGCCAGTTCTTCAACTTGTTTCATCAAGATTGAACTCCCTATTATAGTATCAAAAGAACTTTGAGGAGCTATTTTCTTTTTATTACCGTTGTCATTTGCGTAACTACCTTCAGATAAAGCAATACTACTATTCACCTGATCCATAGCCCTACTTATAATAGGAATTATCTTATTATTGTCATCTCCTTTTGTGATATAATCAAAAGCTCCATTTTTAATAGCCTGAACACCATCAGAAATGTTACCATGAGCCGTAAGCAGAATAACCTCCCTATGTGGTTCATCAGTCTTTATCTTAGCAACCATATCTACACCATTCCCATCTGGCAAAAAAACATCGCAAATAACAACTTGAGGCTTATGTAACTTTATCTGCTGCATGCCATGGGCACAATCAGCAGCCTGCCACACCTCATACCCCTCAAGTTCCATCATTCTTGACAGAAGCTTGCGAATAATCGGTTCATCGTCTATAATAAGTAATGTATTCATACTAATAGTTGATTTCAATAATCCTCCTTTGTTTGCAAATATAGACATTATTTTACAAACGACGAAAAATTGCACCATTTAATCCATATTCATTTTCATTTTGGTATGGTTACTTTCCATTTTGATATAGTATAGATAATGGCACCAAAAGCACATTTACCTTATAACTTATTGTTAATCTGCTAGTTGCGTTGTTATAGATTCATATGGCACGCATTTGGCATATACTATAATAAATAAAATGTTTTTAAAATAAAAAAATAAATTATGATATTATTCACTATTGGGTTTTTAGCATCTACCATTTGTGGAATGGTTTGCTTAGTTATTAACAAGTGCATCAAATTGCAATACAACATTTAAAATTAAGGAGAAAACAACTATGTATTTAATTATGTTTATCATCAGTATCATTATGTTTGGCTACATGTTATATGTACTGATAAAACCAGAAAAATTTTAAAGCATTTAATAAATTATGAAAACAGAGATTTGGGGCATAATATTCCAGATAGTCCTAATGTTGGGACTAGCCTATCCTCTCGGACGATATATTTCACGAGTATATAAGGGCGAAAAGACTTTCCTTGATTTTCTTAAACCTATAGAAAAGTTCATCTTTAAAATTAGTGGCATAGACCCTAATAAAGAGATGAACTGGAAAGAATTCTTGAGAGCAATGCTAATTATAAATCTTTTTTGGTTTATATGGGCAATTGTACTTCTCATGGTACAAGGCCATCTGCCTTTAAATCCAGATGGTAATGGAGGACAGACATTTCACCAAGCTTTCAATACAGCTATTAGTTTCCTTGTAAATTGTAATCTACAACATTACAGTGGAGAAACCGGACTCACCTATTTCACTCAGTTATCGGTTGTGATGTTATTCCAATTTGTTACAGCAGCTACCGGAATGGCATGTATGGGTGGAATTATGAAAGCTTTGGCGGCAAAGACAACTCATACAATAGGAAATTTTTGGCATCTGCTAGTTGTTAGTTTAACTCGTATATTGCTTCCTCTATCAATAATAATTGGTATGATTCTAATATTGCAAGGAGTACCTATGAGCTTCGATGGAAAAGTTGAAGCAACAACTCTCGAAGGCACCATTCAGCATGTGTCACAAGGACCTGCAGCAGCTATCGTTGCAATAAAGCAGATTGGCACAAACGGTGGTGGTTTTTTCGGAGCAAACTCTGCCCATCCACTCGAAAATCCTAATTACCTAACAAATATTGTAGAATGTGCTTCCATTATGTTGATTCCAATGGCTATGGTGTTTGCTTTTGGTTTCTATACTAAGCGTAGACGTCTAGGTTACAGCATATTTGGAGTAATGTTATTGGCATATTTTATAGGTGTAGCAGTAAACGTACACGAGGAAATGGCAGGAAATCCACATATCACTGCTATGGGCATAAGCCAGCATGGCGGAGCTATGGAAGGAAAAGAAGTGAGATTTGGTTCTGCAGCCACAGCTCTATGGAGCGTTTCAACTACAGCCACCTCCAATGGCTCAGTAAATGGAATGCACGATAGCATGATGCCATTATCAGGAATGGTTGAAATGTTTAATATGCAGATAAACACATGGTTTGGCGGTGTTGGAGTTGGTTGGATGAACTATTTTACTTTCATAATTATTGCTGTATTTATAAGCGGACTAATGGTTGGAAGAACGCCTGAATTTCTTGGCAAAAAAGTCGAAGCTAGTGAAATGAAGATAGCTTCACTGGTAGCCCTACTTCATCCATTTCTGATTCTTTCAGGCACTGCACTTGCAGCATGGATATTTGTAAGAGCTCCAGAAGTTGTTAGCAATGAGGGTGGATGGCTTTGTAATTCTGGCTACCATGGACTGAGCGAAATGTTTTATGAATTCACATCTTCAGCTGCCAACAATGGTTCTGGATTCGAAGGACTCGGTGACAACACTTGGTTCTGGAATATATCAACAGGCTTGGTTATGCTTTTAGGTCGCTATCTTCCTATGATAGGTCAGGTAGCAATAGCTGGAATACTTGCAAAAAAGAAGTCAATACCAGAGGGTGCCGGTACATTGCGCACTGACACGGTAACGTTTGGCATGATGACCCTAGCCGTGATTTTAATAGTTGCAGCTTTGTCATTCTTCCCTGCCCATGCACTAAGCACAATGGCTGAATATTTAAATATATAGACCAAACGAATTAAAATTAGAAATTATGAAAGATAAGAAATCAAATTCTCTTTTTGAGAATGGGATGATAAAAGATAGCATCAAGCAAGCTGCAAAAAAGCTCGATCCTAGAACGATGATCAAGAATCCGGTTATGTTTCTAGTAGAAATCTGTACTGCGATAATGGCTGTTGTAACTATTTTCTCTGTTGCTATTAATGGTTCCGCTGTGTTAGGCCACTTTGGATATAACCTTACAGTATTTATTGTATTGTTAATAACCCTTCTATTTGCCAATTTTGCAGAATCAATTGCCGAAGCAAGAGGAAAGGCACAAGCTGATAGCTTGAGAAAGACTCGTGAAGACACTCCTGCGAGAGTTGTTAGTGGCAATAGCGAAAAAATAATAAGCAGCGCTTTGCTAAAGCTTGGTGATGAGTTTCTTTGTGAAGCAGGTGATCTCATACCTGCAGATGGAGAGATTGTTGAAGGCATGGCATCTGTTGATGAAAGTGCTATTACAGGAGAGTCTGCTCCAGTGATACGAGAAGCTGGTGGCGACAGAAGTTCTGTAACAGGAGGCACCAGAATACTTAGCGACCATATTAGAGTAAAAGTTACAACCAGACCAGGAGAAAGTTTTCTCGACAAAATGATTGCACTTGTTGAAGGTGCTGCAAGACAGAAGACTCCTAATGAGATTGCACTTACAATATTGCTTGCTGCATTTTCTTTAGTCTTCATTATAGTATGTATTTCTCTTGTACCAATGTCTTGGTATTCAGGCACCACAATAGGTATTGCTGCAATGATATCTCTATTTGTATGCCTCATCCCTACTACTATTGGCGGACTTCTATCTGCAATCGGTATTGCAGGAATGGACCGTGCTCTTAGAGCCAATGTTATTACCAAGTCTGGCCGCGCAGTCGAAACAGCTGGCGACGTAGACACCCTATTACTAGATAAGACTGGCACAATAACTATTGGAAACCGTCGCGCCACACATTTCTATCCTGTTGATGGAATTAGTATTGACGATTTTGCTCGTTTGTGCCTTCTATCATCAGTGAGCGACGAAACACCTGAAGGAAAATCTATTGTAGAACTTTCTCACAACATGGGAATATCAATTAATCGCTCTGAGACTGTTGGCACAAGAATGATTAATTTCAGTGCCGAAACAAGATGTTCAGGAATAGATATGGCCGATGGAACAGCAATACGCAAAGGCGCATTCGATACGATGAGGCGTATTACTGAAGAAGCTGGTGGAACTTTTCCACAAATTGCACAGGAGATGATAGAGAAGATCACAAAGCTAGGTGGTACACCGCTAGTGGTTAGCTTGAATAAAAAAATTGCGGGAGTAATAGAACTGCAAGATATTATAAAACCAGGAATCAAGGATAGATTCAGCCGCCTACGCAAGATGGGAGTAAAAACAGTTATGGTAACAGGCGACAATGCTCTCACAGCAGCCTTTATTGCCGAGCGTGCAGGAGTTGACGACTTTATTGCCGAGGCTCGACCAGAAGATAAGATGACATATATTCGCAATGAGCAGCAACTGGGCAAACTAGTAGCTATGATGGGCGACGGCACAAATGATGCCCCAGCATTAGCACAAGCTGATGTAGGCGTTGCTATGAATAGTGGCACTCAAGCAGCTAAGGAAGCAGGAAACATGGTAGACCTAGACAACGATCCTACCAAATTGATAGAGATTGTAGAGATTGGTAAGCAATTGCTAATGACTCGTGGCACTCTTACAACATTCTCAATTGCCAATGATGTGGCTAAATACTTTTCAATTGTCCCTGCATTGTTCATGGCTTCTATACCACAATTGGCAGCTCTCAATGTGATGAGGCTCCACAGTGCCGACAGCGCAATTCTATCAGCTGTTATATTTAATGCGATCATCATCCCAATGCTTATTCCATTAGCATTGCGTGGTGTAAAATATCGTCCGGTTGGCGCTTCAGCATTGCTACGCCGCAACTTACTTATTTATGGACTTGGAGGCATGATTGCTCCTTTCATCGGCATCAAACTTATTGATATGCTAGTTGGACTTTGTTTTTAGATTTAAACATTACAAAAAATTACGATTATGAAAAGTATTTGGATAAAGAGCATAATGACAAACATGATGAGATCTATAAGACTCACCCTTGTCATCTGTCTTATTCTTACAATTGGATATATTCTTGTGCTATGGGCTTTTGCAAAAATAGCCGGTCCTAACGGTGGTAAACCAGAATTAACCTACTCCACAACTGTAAATGCAAATCATTCACACATAGTTGGAGCAACAAATGTTGGTCAGCAATTTACCAGCAATAAATATTTTTGGGGGCGTCCTTCATGTGCCGGCAAAGGCTATGATGCATCTGCGTCTGCTGGTAGCAACAAGGGACCAACCAATGCTGAATATCTAAAGGAAGTTAGCGAACGCAGTAAACGTTTTCTAAAGGCTCACCCATATCTACGCCCATCTGAAGTACCATCAGAAATGGTTACAGCAAGTGGCTCAGGGCTAGACCCCGACATAACACCACAAAGTGCCTACATCCAAGTAAGACGTGTAGCTGCATCACGTGGACTCTCAGAACAATCAGTTAAGAGTATGGTCGACAAATCTGTACAAAAACCTCTACTAGGCATATTCGGCCCAGCAAAGGTAAACGTACTAAAGCTTAACATGATGCTTGACAAAGGTATTTAAGATTATAATAATTCTAATTAATAACAACATGAACACAACCGGTTACGACAACGATAGTGCTGCACAGCACTTCCTTGACATCATACGTCGCCAGCGTCGTGGACGTCTAAAGATATACATCGGCATGATAGCTGGCGTAGGCAAGACATTTCGTATGCTTAAAGACGCACATCAGATGCAGCGTCAAGGAGTTGATGTGCAGATTGCCTATATAGAGACCCACAAAAGGCGTGACACGGAATCATTAGTTGGAGGTCTTACCGTCATTCCTCGCAGACAGCTTTTCTATAAGGGTCGGCAAATGGAAGAGATGGATATCGACAATGTGATTCTCATACACCCAGAAGTGGCTATCGTTGACGAACTGGCACACACAAACCTACCAGGAAGCAAAAACCCTAAAAGATGGCAAGATGTAGAGCAACTTCTTGAAGCGGGCATAAGCGTAATAACAGCTGTCAACATACAGCATATTGAGAGCCTCAGCGAAGACGTAGGTCGGCTGGCTGGCATTGAAGTTAGAGAACTCGTACCAGACAGTTTGTTGCAAGAGGCTGAAGAGGTCGTAAATATAGATCTTACTGCCGATGAATTAATACAACGACTGAGAGATGGGAAAATATATAGCAAGGATAAAATAGAAAATGCTTTAGACCATTTCTTTAGAACAGAAAACATTCTTAGGCTAAGATCTCTAGCCCTTGGCGAAGTTGCTTTGCGAGTATCCAACAAGGCTATAAACGAATCTGGTGATTCACTTACCACACCGTTACAATCTCATGCCGTTCTCGCTTGCATAAGTAGTAATGCCCTCACCCCTCGCCACATAATACGCAGGGCAGCACGCATTGCTGCTCAGCGCAACTCTACATTCTGCACACTTTACGTTAGGCGCCCTTCAGAGAGTCCTGATAGAGTGGACCTTGCATCCCAACGGCATCTGATGAATCATTTCCAACTCACAGTAGAACTAGGTGGGGAAGTAATTCAGGCAGCATCATCAAATGTGATTAAAGAAATGGAAGATGTGTGCACTCAACGTCGCATCACAACAGTGTGTATTGGTCAGCCAGCATTTAAAATGCCGTCCACCATTATCAAAATAAGAAAATATCGCAAATTTCTCAATTTTCTTGCGCAAAAAAGAATAGATTTGATTATACTTGCATAATAAAACAAAAAATAACATGCCATTATGAATATAAAAACAAAGCTAACATTAGTAATTGGACTTCTCGTGACGATGACATTTGCTCTCGTCGCTGTGTCGGTGATTAATGTGCAGATACTCACAGCAACCGACCCACAAAGTCCAGCAGCCGGTCCTGGCATGGAGCGTGCCCTATTATGGATCACAGGTCTTGGTGCAGTATGCATATTCACAGGAATAAGCATCTGGATATCATTTCCATCATCTATAGCTCACCCAATAAAAGAATTGCTTGATGCCATACAAGACATCGCAGCACACAACTACGACAGGCGTTTGCGCCTATATGGAACAAAGGAGTTTGATGATGTATCTCGCAACTTTAATGCTATGGCAGAGCGCCTTGCGGCATACCATGCTAGTTCTCTATCACAAATCATTGCTGCAAAGAAATATATGGAGACGCTTGTAAATAGCATCACAGAACCGATAATAGCATTAGACTCACATCAAAACATTATATTTATAAATGATGCAGCCTTATCTATACTCAACATCTCACGAACTGAGGCTATAGCGCATCCAGCCAGAAAGCTAGCTATTAACAATGACTTGCTAAGAAGGCTTATACGTGGATTGGAGAAAGACGGAAACGAAACAAGTGATTCTCCATTAAAAATATATGCAAACGACAAGGAGAGCTACTTCCAAGTTAAATATATAACGATTACACACGAGGCACAAGACACTGATATTGATTCTATTGAAGAAGATGATATTCCTGATAGCCATATGATTATGCTGAAAAACGTGACAGAGTTTAAAGAACGTGACTCAGCAAAGACAACATTTATATCTACAATATCTCACGAACTTAAAACTCCTATTGCTGCAATAAAAATGAGCCTTCAGCTACTTGAAGACACCCGAATAGGAAAGCTAAATAGTGAACAGATAGAATTAGCTGACGATATAAAGTTGAATAGCGACAGATTGCTCACCATTACTAGCGAATTGCTTAATATGACCCAAGTTGAATCTGGAAAATTACAACTTAAGCCTCGCATAACTCGTCCAATAGAACTAATAGACTATGCCATAAAAGCAAATCGTGTTCAGGCAGATAAATTCAATATATCTATAGAAGTTGAATATCCTGACGACAATTGCATAGCAAAACTATTTGTAGACAGTGAGAAAATTGCTTGGGTGCTAACAAACCTACTCTCTAACGCAATACGCTATTCTCATGATAATACAAGAGTTATAATAGGCGCACGACAGAAAGACCACACTCATGTACAGTTGTATGTATCTGACTATGGTAAAGGAATAGACCCTCGCTATCATAGCAGCATTTTCGACCACTACTTCCGTGTTCCAGGAACAAAAGTTCAGGGTAGCGGTCTTGGACTATCTATATCAAAAGATTTCGTCGAAGCACATGGTGGAACTCTCACCGTTGATAGTCAAATAGGCAGCGGTAGTACTTTCACTGTAACACTAGAGGCATAAATCATTTATAGGAATAGACAATTCAAACAATAATTTATACAATTATTATGGCGTTTTGAAATTTATTTTGTAATTTTGTAAATGTGAAGGATAATAACTTCTGTTATAATATTAAGGAATAAACAAAATGCAAAGTAAAGCAAAATATCTTATGGCAGCGTCAATGCTCGCATTATTAACCGTAAATGCGCAAACAATAAAGCGCGTCAAGGCTAAAGCTGCCATAAGCATCACATCTGATAAGAAAGCTGTAAATCTTGATTTGATGAAACAGTTGATGCCTGCAACAGCCAAGATAATGTTTATTGACAGCACTGTAGTAAGCAAAAACGATTTTTTAAGCCATATCCCACTTAACAAAGAATCTGGCAGATTTGAATATACAAATAAATTCTTTGATAAGAAAACAAGTAATAATAATACTGTCTACATCAACGAATTCGACAATAGAGCAATATTTGCAGACGGAGATTCTGCACAGACGAATATTTACACTACAGATAAGCTAGCTGACAAATGGACGACTCCAACTAGCATAAACTCTATCGACAAAAACTATGAGATGCCGCTATATCCATTTTTGCAAAGCGACGGCGTTACATTATTCTTTGCTGCTAAGGGTAAGAATAGTATCGGAGGCTATGATATTTTCATAACAAGATACAATAGCAATAATAATTCATTCTTTCCTCCTGAAAATTATGGACTTCCATTTAACTCTACAGCCAACGACTATTTGCTTGCTATAGACGACTTTGATCAATTGGGGTGGCTTGTCACAGACCGTAATCAACCGGAAGGAAAAGTGTGCATATATACATTTGTCCCGACAAAAGAAAGACTTAATTTTACAAGCGATAATCTAAACGAGAAACAGTTGAACAGAATGGCTACAATACATTCTATATCAGATACTTGGAAGTTTGGCGACCGCAATGTAGCCTTAGCCAGACTGAAAGCAATGATTGACCGTAACAATGCAACTACGAAAAATAATAAGGATATAAAATTTGTTATCAACGACAATGTAACATATCATAGCATTTCAGAATTTTCGCCTGTCAACAGACAGAAATATGCAACACTTACGCAAATAATGTCAGAACAAGAACGCAATGCACATCAATTGAATATTATGCGTGATAAATATGCTGCATCAAATGCAAGTTCTAAAAAAGCATTATACGATAAAATTATCAATATAGAAAAGTCATACGAACAACAATGTGACGATATTTCAAAACTTGAAAAAGAAATAAGAAATAACGAAAACATCAAATAATTTATTAACTATGGATGAGAAAAAATATTTTGCAGAATCAGAACTGATTCTCAATGAAGACGGTAGTGTTTTTCACTTGCACCTTAAACCAGAACAGCTTGCTGACAAAGTAATCCTAGTTGGTGATCCTGGACGTGTAAGCCTTGTAGCATCACATTTTGATGCACAGGAATGTGATGTTCAAAGTCGTGAATTCCACTCTATAACAGGTACTTATAAGGGAAAGCGCATAACTGTACAAAGCACAGGTATAGGATGTGACAATATAGATATTGTACTAAACGAAATGGACGCATTGGCAAACATAGACTTCAAAACAAGACATGAAAAGCCAGAGCATCGTACACTAACTTTTGTACGTATTGGTACATGTGGAGGTCTTCAGGAGAACACTCCTACAGGAACATATATTGCAAGTGTAAAGAGTATTGGATTTGACGGATTGCTCAACTTCTATGCAGGACGTAATGAAGTTTGCGATCTCAAACTTGAAGAAGCATTCAAGAAACACATGGATTGGAATCCTTTACTGTGTGCACCTTACGTAATTGATGCTGACAACGAACTACTTGATCGTGTTGCTGGTACAGACATGGTAAGAGGTGTAACGATCGCATGCGGCGGTTTCTTCGGACCTCAAGGCAGAGAGCTACGTATTCCTTTAGCAGACCCTGATCAGAATGAGATGGTTGAAAGCTTTGAATACAAAGGTTTGAACATCACAAACTTTGAAATGGAAAGTTCTGCCGTTGCTGGTCTTTCTGCATTGATGGGACATAAAGCACTTACATGCTGTATGGTTATAGCCAATCGTCGCGCTAAGCAAGCAAACACGGGCTATAAGAATACCATTGATGGATTAATAAAACTTGTACTTGAAAGAATTTAAATGAATAACGACAATATCTGTGCACTGGCTACACCTGCCGGAGGTGCAATCGGAATAGTAAGAGTATCAGGACCTGAAGCAATTAGTATCACCAATAG
>JAGPKZ010000141.1 GCA_018053665.1 Prevotella sp. | reverse complement strand
CGACTAACTGTCTTTCTCTGCGGAATAATGCAGCTTGCTGCATTCCCTCTGCGTAATCAGCGTAATCTGCGGGAGAATATTCACGCAAGAATACTCAATCAATCCACACAAACAAAAATATCTCACGCTGATCCCACAGACAAACCACAAATATGAACAATATTGAAACTGTATTAATACCAGAATTCAAAGCCAGTACTTCTGATTTTGTCATTACTAACCCTAGAACCCTGTAGTAACATTTGCGAACGTTCGCGGAATAAGATTTTGATTATAAATGCAGGAATGTTTGGCAAGAACTTTCTTCTGCCAAAAGAATGCAACATTTTTTCTGAGAATTCGTTCATGGTAACATGTTCATTTGAAACAATATTGAAGACACCGTCAATTTCGTTATGCTCCAAAACGTAATTATAAACACTGATTAGATCATTAATACATACCAATGGGAAATATTGGTTGCCGCTGCCTAGTGCAACATTCAGCCCTAATTTAGCTAGTGGTTGTAATTTCTGGTATACTCCTCCTCCAGATCCGATAACCAAACCTTTGCGCAAGATAACTACTCTGTCTGCCACTTCTCTGAACTTCAATGCCGTATCTTCCCATAATCTACATACATAAGCAGGGAAATCATTTCCGTTCTTATCCTCTTCTGTGAATATATGATCCGTCGTTACAGCTCCATAATATCCCACAGCAGAGGACGATATCAACACCTTTATTTTGTTTCCTGATTCAATGATATATTTCAAGAGCAAGTCCAATGGCCTCACCCTACTATTCAACAGTTCATTTTTTCTGTCAACGGTCCAATCTTTTTCGCCAATATTAGCACCAGTCATATTGATGAGTGCCTCCACACCATCAAAAGCCTGTGAATCAATGAATTCTTTATCAATATCCCATCGGTAATAATGAATGTTTTCCACATCAACCATTTTCCTTCGGGTCAGAACATTTACTTCATGTCCATTCTTAACAAGAAAAGGAACTAAGGTTTTTCCTATAAACCCTGTACCACCGGCAATTAATATTTTCATAGCAAGAAGTTTTAAAAGTCCGATTACATGTCGCAAATATAACGAGTATTTTTAAAAACTCCAAGTTTTTATCTCATTTGTTCTGGTTTATCATAGAAAATAGAGATATATCAATATCAATTGTGATGCTTTGAAGCCCATAATATGGGGCGAATCAGCATAATATAAAACTCACAGAATCACGTCATCCAATGTGTTATATTACTTTTCACCATACTAGTTTTATAGACATCACAACAAATTTATCGGTCTCAGTTTTTTGTTGTTAAATCCATCTAAATGCAAACATATTCTTCAATTAAGAGTTCAT
Organism: Prevotella sp.; assembly: GCA_018053665.1. Classification (GTDB taxonomy): domain Bacteria; phylum Bacteroidota; class Bacteroidia; order Bacteroidales; family Bacteroidaceae; genus Prevotella. The sequence continues at coordinate 1,564 of JAGPKZ010000141.1, read as the reverse complement.
ATATTATTCTTTATACTAATTATTTGCATATAACAGATAATTTATGTACCTTTGTAAAATGGACGAGCTTAATCACATAAACAAGAAATCTGCAAGTGAAGTAATAACGGCTTTAGGCAAACGCTTTAAAGAATACAGAATAGCTTCAAGACTTACGCAGAAAGAGGTCTCAGAAAAGTCAGGTGTGAGCATACTCACGATCCGACGTTTTGAGTTGGGATATTCATACAATATCACAATGGGTAATTTCATCTCCATGCTGAAAGCTATAGACTTTACTGATGGTATTGCTGATATTATGCCAGAGATTCCTGTATCACCTTATGTGATGGCCAAACTTGAAGAACGCAAATCTAAAAGAATAAGACATGGAAAACAATCTTAAAGTCATCATCTGGGGGCAGGAAGTAGGACGGCTCACTTGGAATACCCGACGCAATCGTTCCATCTTTGAATATAACCCGACATTTCTAAAGAATGGACCAGACATAGCACCGCTTACTGCATCTATACGAAATACCAAAAGTCGTTTTCCTTTCTATGGATTGCAAAACGATAATATTTTCCATGGTCTACCAGCTTTCATCAGTGACAGTATGCCTGGTAGATGGGGAAATACAGTATTTGCAGCATGGGCACAATCAAACAACATTAAGGAGAGAAATTTAACACCAATTGATAAGCTGTCATTTATCGGGCAACGAAGTATGGGAGCTTTGGAATTTGAGCCTTCCAACAAGATTAGTCAAAACAATGATTTCAGCTTAGATGATTTGTACCATAAAGCTCAAGAAATCTTGCAAAAAAGAGAAGATACAGTTGTTGCAGGCAAGGACATTTCTTTGGAAAGCTTATACGAAGTTGGCACATCAGCTGGTGGTCAACATACCAAAGCAATCATCGCGCGTAACAATCATACAGGCGAAATCAGGTCTGGACAGATTTTACTACCTTCAGAATACACCTATTATATATTGAAATTTGCCGAGAAAGACTATTATCCTTTGACAATAATAGAGATGGTTTATAGCGAAATGGCGAAATTAGCAGGAATAACAATGATGCCCTCTGAGTTGATTAAGATAGATGGAGACTACCATTTTCTTACAGAGCGTTATGATCGAAAGGATGGAAAGAAGATTCACACACAGACCTTGGCAGCGATGAACCCAGAGGCCAGCAGTTATGAAGATTTGATGGACGTTTGCGATGAATTAAATTTGCCTTACAAAGAAAAAGAAGAGACATATAGACGCATGGTCTTCAATATATTGACAACAAATGTAGATGCACATATCCAGAATTTCTCATTCATGCTGGAAGAGAAGGGTGCATGGCATATCACACCAGCTTACGACATGACATTCTCTTGTTTCAATCCAGGTAATCATTTTGATCCAGCCCATTATCTTAAAGTAAATGGGAAGTCCATGAATATCACTCATGAAGATCTGTTGGTTTATGGGAGAAAAAATAACATCAAAGATCCTGAGGATATCATACGCAATACAGTAAATGCAGTAACAGAGTTCAGAAGACTATCAGAAAAATATGGCGTTGACAG
>JAGPKZ010000140.1 GCA_018053665.1 Prevotella sp. | reverse complement strand
GCGGTATACTTTGCAAAGAACAGCAAGTAATATATCAATTTGTTCATGATTATCGCTCGAAATTTGCTGTTAGAGAGTTATGCCGCGTACTGTCAATTTCTAAGAGCGGCTATTACAACTGGATCAAAGTCGGCTGTCCCAAGCCTTTTGCCAAAGATGCTGTTTTAGTGGCACATATACAACAAATTGAACGTGAAAATGATCATAACTATGGCGTTCATGAATATTATCTTGAAAATGAGCCATGTGTGTATTTTGCGAGAGCCACCTCATGCATCAACCAGAGCCACTATGTTCATCAGTGGGAGCCACCTTCCAATTTGATGACTCCCATTGATGATGTTCCTAGTTAGTTTTTATCCTGTAACCCTTTGCGTTCTCTCATTGATGTTTTACCATCGATATGGATCGTATAGGAATCATGAACAATTCGGTCAAGAATAGCATCTGCTAATGTATCTTCGCCAATCTTTTCATGCCATCCGCCAGGCGCAAATTGGGAACAAAAGATGGTTGAACCATTCTGATGTCTTGCCTCGATGATTTCAAGTAAATCACGAGCTTCAGTTCCTTTTAGAGGAACAAGTAACCATTCATCAAGTACGAGTAGACTTACACTTTTGTACTGCTTCATTATCTTTTTAAATATGCCTTCACCTCGGGCGATAGCTAACTCATCTAGCAAGTCAGGCAGACGAACATATTTAACTGTAAAATAATTTCGACAAGCAGTTACGCCCAGTGCACAACCGATATAGGACTTGCCATTGCCTGATGCGCCCAAAACAATTACATTATGCTTTTCTTGAATATAATTGCAGGTTGACAGGCGAGTAATAAGTGTTTTATCTAGTTTTCTGTCAGCATGGTATTCAATATCTTCTACACAGGCATTACTAAATCTAAAGTCAGCTTTTTTGATTAACTTGGTGAGCTTATTGTTTTTACGTCTAGACCATTCCAGATCTACGACAAGACCGAAGCGTTCTTCAAAGCTCAAGTCACTGAATGCGTTGTCTTTAAGTTGTTCTCTATAGGAATCAGCCATTGCTGTAAGACGCATTTCATATAACTTTGATATAGTCGTTTCATTAACCATTATTCTTCCCTCCATAGTAGCCAGCGCCTCTAGTAAAACCAAACTGCGTGGTATTATTGCTGATTGGCGTAGCACTTTCTTTATCTTTCAGCTTGTCCTGCCCGGTTTGAAGAATTGTTTGAATGCTTTTATAACTAGGACGAGGAGTGTAAGATAGTGCTTTTTTACAGGCTTCTTCTACACGGGTGACAGAATACTTGTCTGCAAGTTTTAATAGTGCAATACAAGATCGGTACCCCTGCTGCTCTATTTTATGTGAAGATAAAATAGTTTTAACGACTATAACGGTATTGGTCCCAATGTTTTTGGCCCAAGATAGAAAACGCTCTGAATTCCAGGAGTTGTAGTTTTGATGATTTTCGGGCATGTGTTCTGGAATCGTACTGTATTGTCCAGCACGGCCATAAAGCCTTACATGTGAAGCAATACGGTGGTTATTGTAAAATACTTCTACGATATTTCGCGTAATCCGTACATCTACTTTATGTTTTATATACTCATAGGGCACTGAATAGTGAATTTTATCGGTAGATATGTGATAATTGAACTGAACGATAGCTGTTTTCCAATAGGCTAATTCGTATTGGGTTGCAGGTAGCGGTATAAGGGTGCTTTTCTCCTCATCGAGAAAAGCACTCAGCCTGCATCCTGTTTTTTTCTGAAAAGGCTTGTTATTAAATCCGAATAGCTTATGGTGTATAGCTTCATTCAGTTCTTTTAGCGTAAAGTATCTCTGATTTCTTAGTGCAGCGATAATCCATGTAGATATGATGCCTACAGCACCTTCAACACTGGCTTTATCTTTCGGTTTTCTAACACGGGCTGGTATAACTGCGGTCCCATAATGTTCAGCCATTTCATGATAAGTTTTGTTAATTGTTGGCGTATACCATGATACCTTTTCAACTCCTGTTTTCAAGTTATCAGGTACAAGTATTCTTGTAACGCCACCAAAAAACTTGTAGGCGTTTACATGAGCCGCTATCCAGCATTCTTGATTTTGAGACAAAAATGCTTCTACATATGTGTATTGACTGCAAGATAGGGCCGCCACAAATACATAAACAGGAATGATTTCTCCAGTATCACGGTCAACAATTTGAGTCGTTTGCCCAGCCCAATCGACTTCAAGTTTTTCGCCAGGCTTATTGTCTATGTGCATAGTAGCTTTTGTAGTATTAGCATATTTGCGATAATATCGGCAGAATTGGCTGTACATGAGTGGAATTTCATTAATTAGGCGACATTGCTGGCAATATTCATCCCATAGAAGACTTAATGTAACACCGCTCTTTGCCATTTCTTTGTGAATGTACTCGCAGTCAGGGATTTTTCTAGTTGTAGGTAGATCCTTTTCTGGGAATATGAGCGTTTGTAACTGGCCATTTGATATTTCTTTTTCAAATGGCCAAGATATACCGATTTCATCTGCACGCTTGATGACTGCAGAAACGGTATTACGTGAGCATTGGCAGCTCGATGCGATGCCACGTTGACTGATTCCTTGGCTGTAAAGTCGAAGGATTTCACGATAATTGGTCAATTTAATGACCTCCCCTGAATTTATTTACACTAAAAAAAGTGCATAAATTCATTATACGGGGATCTACAAGCAGTGGCTCTCTGAGGAACATCGTGGCTCTATTTCATGCACATGGTGGCTCTAAAAAATCGCACGAGTGGTTCTGTTGGAGAATATTATTCAGCGTTCAGAAAGTGTATGAAGAATTAAACGGAAAAGGAATTTCTGTAGGTCGCAGCCGGGTGCAACGTATCATGCATCAACATGGGATCAAAGCTCAGATTAAAAGTAAATATAAGCCACAAACAAC
>JAGPKZ010000018.1 GCA_018053665.1 Prevotella sp. | reverse complement strand
TTGCTCATGTTTTCATAGTTGCGCATCTTCGGCATGACCACGTAGCACCAGATACCCTTCAGTTCGTCTAGGTTAACAACTTCGTCGGCAATATGTTTGTCGTATTTATTCAAGACAACACCAATCCAGTCTCCTACATGTATGCTTCCTAGTACACGCTTTTTATTGTGAGCATCAATGATATCATATTTAATAGGGTCGCTTCCGTCGTTGGGAAGGAGCAGTATTGTTGAGTCATTACAGCCTTCGCAAGCCAGTCCGTAGACAGTTTTGTCACCCGTCATCTTCATTTCCTCATTGGTATGTCCCGCCATAGGGTCAGACTTGTTGCTATCCTTGTTGCTGCATGCTGTTGCAGACAATAAAACGGTAGAAATGACAGCGAATAGTTTCGATTTCATAACATTATAAATTTTGTGCAAATATAAGGGAATAATTGTAAAAAATGGATGTAATGGTGGCGTTTTTGGAATTTTTTATCTAAATTTGCACGCTGATAAGTCCCCAGAGTCCTGTTGATATATGGAACTATGGCAAATTCTTATCTGTTTTTAGTAAAAATCAAATACAAATATAATATGGGAAAGAAAATTCAGTTCAGTCTTGTTTATAGAGATATGTGGCAGAGTTCAGGCAAGTTCCAACCTCGCAAGGATCAGCTTGAGCGCATAGCTCCTGTTTTTATAGAAATGGGTTGTTTCGCTCGTGTTGAAACTAATGGCGGTGCTTTTGAACAGGTAAACCTTCTTGCAGGCGAAAACCCTAATGAAGCAGTACGTGCTTTTTGCAAACCTCTTAACGAGGCTGGTATAAAGACTCACATGCTTGACCGTGGCCTTAATGGACTTCGTATGTATCCTGTTCCAGATGATGTTCGTGCGCTTATGTATAAAGTAAAGCATGCTCAGGGAACAGATATAACTCGTATATTTGACGGTTTGAATGATGTGCGTAATATCATTCCTTCAATAAAGTGGGCTAAGGAAGCTGGCATGACAGCACAGGGTACTCTGTGTATCACAACTTCTCCTGTTCACACATTGGAATACTATTCAAAGATTGCTGACCAACTTATCAAAGCCGGTGCTGAAGAAATCTGCCTTAAGGATATGGCTGGTGTAGGTCAGCCTGCACTTCTTGGTAAACTTACAAAGGCTATTAAGGATAAGTATCCTGATATTATCATAGAATATCATGGACATTCAGGTCCAGGTCTCTCTATGGCTTCTATTCTTGAAGTTTGCAACAATGGTGCAGATATCATTGATACAGCTATTGAACCATTGGCATGGGGTAAAGTCCATCCAGACGTTATATCAGTATTGAGCATGTTGAAGAATGAAGGTTTTGATGTACCTGAAATCAACATGAATGCATATATGAAGGCTCGTGCCCTTACTCAGGAATTCATTGATGAATGGCTTGGATATTTCATCAACCCTGCAAACAAGATTATGTCTTCTTTGCTTCTTGGTTGTGGACTTCCTGGTGGCATGATGGGTTCTATGATGGCAGACCTTGGTGGTATTCGCCAGACTATCAACAACCTTCGTAAGAAGAAGGGTGAAGAGGAACTTTCTATGGACGACATGCTAGTGAAACTATTCAATGAAGTTGAATATGTATGGCCACGCGTAGGTTATCCTCCATTGGTAACTCCATTCAGTCAATATACAAAGAACATCGCATTGATGAATCTTCTCACAATAGAGCAGGGCAAAGGCCGCTTCGTGATGATGGACGATTCTATGTGGGGTATGATTCTTGGTAAGAGTGGAAAGATTCCTGGAACAATATCTCCAGAGTTGATAGAGTTGGCAAAGAAGCAGGGACGTGAGTTCACTGATGCTGATCCTCATACATTGTTGACAAACGCACTTGACGACTTCAAGAAAGAAATGAACGAGAATGGATGGGATTGCGGTAAGGACAACGAGGAACTATTTGAACTTGCTATGCATCCTGAACAGTATCGTAACTACAAGAGCGGTCAGGCTAAGAAGAACTTCCTTGCAGACTTGCAGAAGGCTAAAGACGCAAAACTTGGTGCAAAGACAAGTCCTGAAGAGGCTGCTGCATTCAAGCATGCTAAGGCTGATGCTATCGTGGCTCCTGTAAAGGGACAGATATTCTGGGAATTCCAAGGTGAGGGTGAAGCAGCTCCTGCTGTTGAGCCATTTATCGGCAAGGAATATAAGGAAGGTGATGCTTTCTGCTTCATTTGTACTTCATGGGGTGAATTTGAGACAATCAACGCAGCTCTTGGTGGCAAACTAGTAGAAATCAACGCAAAGCAGGGAACAAAGGTTAATAAGGGTGATGTCATCGCTTATATCCAGCGTCCTGAAGCATAATAGAAAATATTATAATGTTAATATAGAGGGGATTGGGCTACGCCCTTTCCCCTTTTTAATATATGACTATGAACTATCAGAATATTATAGATAAATATTATAACGAGGACAACCAACTGCGTTATATATTTATGACTCACAGCAGACTTGTAACAAAGCGGGCTCTGAAAATTTGCGACTTGCATCCAGAACTGAATCTCAACCGTAGATTTGTTGAAGAAGCGGCAATGCTTCATGATATAGGTATCATAAAATGTAATGCTCCGGGTATCTATTGTTTTGGGAGTGAACCATATCTGATACATGGAAGGGTAGGTGCCGAGATGATGCGTGCCGAGGGATATCCTGATCATGCCCGCGTATGTGAGCGACATACAGGAGCCGGAATAGGAAAGGAAGAAATAAAAAGACTTGAGCTTCCACTTCCGTATGAGGACTTTTTGCCAGAAACGATGGAAGAGAAAGTGATATGTTATGCGGATAAATTCTATTCAAAAACTCACCCTGAAGTAGAGAAATCTATAAGCAAAGCTGAGAAAAGTCTCGCTAAATTCGGCGAAGATGGCTTAAAGCGCTTTAAGGAATGGGAAATGATGTTCGAATAAGGTTTAAAAAACAAAAAACTAAAGGTTAAAAACAGAAAACTAAAAAGTTATTATTATCTTTGCAGACTGAATGAGGAAATTTTCGTTTATAGCAATTCTGTTGCTCGCTGTCATGTTTGTTATGGCGGGTTCTAACTTCCAGTTATTTAAGAGGCACAAGAAATTGGCCTCTGTAGACTCGGTGGCTGTAAACGATTCTGTAAAAAGGGATTCTTTAGGTCGTGCTATTGTTGATACAACCAAAATGGACTCTTTGCAGTTGGCCATTTATCATCACAATAAGTTGATTGATGACTCTATACATCTTGATTCGCTGAATAAGCAGAAAAAAAATGGCATCGAGTCTCCTGTAAACTTCTCGGCAAATGACTCTATGGTGTATGATGCACAGCATAAGGTTGCACATCTTTATGGATCTTCTAATGTGAAATATCAGACAATGGATCTGAAGAGTGAAAAGATTGCTCTGAATATGGATAGCAGCATTGTTCATGCAACAGGAGTACTTAAAGATTCAACGAAAGTACTTACAGGAACTCCTACATTCGCTATGGGATCGGATAACTACGAAAGTGATACCATGGCATTCAACTTCAAGACCAAAAAGGGACTTATTCGCAATGTATACACCCAGCAGCAGGAAGGCTTTCTGACAAGTGAGCTCTCTAAGCGTAACAATAACGGTGAGATATTTATGAAGCATGGTCGCTACACGACATGTGACGAGAAGCATCCTGACTTTTATATAGCACTCTCGCGTGCAAAGGTGCGTCCAAACAAGGATGTGGTTTTCGGACCTGCATATCTTGTGGTGGCGGATGTTCCGTTGCCATTAGCTATTCCTTATGGATTTTTTCCTTTTACAAAGAGTTATTCAAGCGGTTTCATAATGCCTACGTATGGTGATGAGAGCACACGTGGTTTCTATCTTCGTGACGGTGGATATTATTTTGCCATGAGTGATAAATGGGATTTGAAGTTGCTAGGCGAAATTTATACGAAAGGTTCATGGGGCATAAGTGCTGCAAGTAATTATCGCCAGCGATATAAATATAACGGCAGTTTTTATTTCAGTTATCAGGACACACAGACTGGAGACAAGGGTATGCCGGACTATACTCGTCAGGAGAGTTTCAAGATTCAATGGAGTCACAGGCAGGATGCGAAGGCTAATCCATTTAACAGTCTTTCGGCAAGTGTAAACTTTGCAACTTCTAGTTATGAGCACAACAACATGGGAAGTTTGTACAACCCGCAGACGATGACACAGTCTACACGTACATCTTCTGTAAGTTGGAGTACAACATTCTCGAATATAGGACTTTCTCTGAGCAGTACCGCTAACTTGAGTCAGAATATGCGTGACTCCAGTATCGCGATGACACTACCTGACCTGAATATCAGTCTCAGTCGTTTTTACCCTTTTAAGCGTGCCCACGCGGTAGGCAAGGAACGTTGGTATGAAAAGATTGCGATGAGCTATACCGGTCAGATAAGTAACTCTATTTCTACAAAGGAAGACAAACTGCTGAAGTCTAGTCTTATTAAAGATTGGAGAAACGGTATGCAGCATCAGATTCCAATAAGTGGTAGTTTCTCGTTGTTCAACTACATTAATATCAATCCGTCTTTCAATTTCACCGATCGTATGTATACCAATAAGGTGAATCGAACGTGGGATAAGACTGCACAAAAGGAAGTTGTTGCTGATACTACGTATGGGTTCCATAATGTATATAACTGGAATCTTAGTGTGAGCGCAAGTACAAAACTGTATGGATTCTGGACACCTAACCAAAAGATTTTCGGTAGTAAGATACAAACTATACGCCACGTACTCACTCCAACTGTAAGTTTTAGCTACGCTCCTGACTTCAGTGCTTCTAGATATGGATATTATGATACTTACCAGCGCACTAATGCAGACGGTTCTGTTGATTTGGTAGAGTATTCACCATATCAGAATGGATTGTATGGTGTTCCTGGAAAGGGAAAGACGGGAAGTCTTAGCTTCGGCCTTGACAATAATATTGAGATGAAAGTCAAGTCTGACAAGGATTCTACTGGGTACAGAAAGTTGAGCATCATTGATAATCTTGGTCTGAATATGTCATATAACATGGCTGCTAAGCAGAAACCTTGGAGTGACTTGTCTATGAACATCAGATTGAAGTGGTGGAAGAATTATACATTCAATATGAATGCTGTGTTTGCCTCTTATGCTTATGAGCTTGATGCAAGCGGAAAACCTTATGTAGGAAATCATACTTATTGGGGAATGGGCAAGTTTGGACGTTTCCAAGGAATGTCACAGAACATATCATACACATTGAATCCTGAAAAGATAAAGAAATTGTTTGGCGGTGGCGACGATACCAAGAAGGATGATGATAAGAAAAAAAAGGATGCTGATGAGGAAGGTGTAGATACAGATATCGAGTCGAATGTTGATGAAACGATGATAGATGGACAGCGCAAAGCAAAGAAGAAAAAGGATACAAGTAAAGCTGCGACAGACGATGACGGATATATGATGTGCTCAATGCCTTGGTCGCTTACATTTGGATATGGCATCACAATGCGCGAGAATACTTCTGGCACATTCAACACAAGCAGTATGCGTTATCCATATAAGTTTACGCAGACTCTTAACTTCAGTGGAAACCTTCGTATAAGTGAAGGCTGGAACATAAGCTTCTCTTCAGGTTACGACTTCGAGAATCATGACATCAGTATGACAACCGCAAGTTTGCAGCGTGACCTTCACTGTTTCAACATGAGTTGCTCTGTGGTTCTAGCTCCTTACACAAGTTACAACTTCACATTCCGTTGTAACGCAAGTACTCTTACTGATGCTCTGAAATATGATAAGCGCAGCGGATATAGCAATGCCGTACAATGGTATTAATATATAATTTAGAACAGCAGGCACAGGCTTTGTTCAAGTCTTGGTTTGATGATCTTGAGCCGTTAAGAATGGAAAAATTGTTGATTCTGAATTGGGAAAGATTTCTGGGTGGAGGGAGTATACAAAAGTTAGAGGATTTTTGTAAATGTGTTCTTGACGGAACTCCTAGCAGAAATCATTCTGAATATTGGACTTGAATATATCTATCCTTTAATCTGTTATAGAATAAAGAAACTTCTATCACATCAAGCAGGAGGAACTCAACAACATATAAATAAACAAAATATTGAAAATTTATTAATTTTATCCCCTGCGGAAGATGTGTTAAAAGAATACACAAAACTGGTAAATGCTTTATTGGAATACATATCTAAGACATGCCAAGAATCAGAAAACCTAAAAGGCACTTCGCGATTCCCTTTTGCCCAAACTAATGTCTGGTGAGTTAAATGTCCATGAAATAACAACTAAATTATCATTTATGGAAGAGAATAAAAATAATAAACGTAAGCTCATAAGGAACAGCACGGCTGAATTTCTTATGTTTCAGCTCGATAATAAGGAACAGGGCATAGAGGTTTACTATAAAGATGAGACTTTATGGATGACCCAAAAAGCTATGAGTGCTCTTTTTGATTGCTCTACAGATAACATTGGGCTACATTTAAAGAATATATATTCTGATGGAGAATTGTTAAAAGAGGCAACTACTGAGGATTTCTCGGTAGTTCGAAAAGAGGGAGATAGAAATGTTACTAGAAATCTCCTTTTTTACAATCTTGATGCTGTAATCTCAACTGGATATAGGGTAAGCACTACACGTGCAACTCAATTTCGCCAATGGGCAACTGCTGTATTGCGTCAATTTGCTATTCGCGGTTACGTAATTGATAAGAAACGAATGGAGAATGGAACATATCTTAATGAAGACTATTTCGAACATTTGCTTGCTGAAATACGCGAAATTCGATTGAGTGAACGTCGTTTCTATCAAAAGATTACAGATATATATGCTACTGCCGTTGATTACAATAAAGATGCTCCTACAACAAACGATTTTTTTGCAAAAGTTCAAAATAAGATGCATTATGCCATTCATGGGCACACTGCTGCGGAATTGATAAAAGATAGAGCGAATGCAGAATGTGAGCGAATGGGGTTAATAACATGGGAGAATGCGCCACAAGGAAAAATTGTAAAAACAGATGTGTCTATTGCTAAAAATTATTTGAAAGAGAATGAATTAGAAGATATGGGGCGAATAGTCAATGCATTCTTGGACTTGGCAGAGAGTAGAGCAAAACGACATATACCTATGACCATGCAAGATTGGGCTAAGCGACTTGACGTGTTCTTGACTTCTGACGAAAGACCATTACTTTCTGGTAAAGGAAGTGTATCTGCTGATGAAGCTAAAAACTTTGCTGAATCTGAATTTGAGAAATATCGTATTGTTCAAGATAGACTATTTCAATCTGATTTTGACAATTCTATCGGTGGATTATTTGACGAAATAAAAGACTAGAAAACTATGGGAGAATTGAAAGAATATAAAATAAGCGATATATTTGTGGAAAAAATTAATAGAATAAGAATTCCATTAACAACTAATTAAGCTTGTTGTAATCTAACGATTGATGCCATAAAAGCAGGCTTTAGATTTGTATATTATGCCCTCTATAATGACTATCAACGGTTAGCTTCTTTAGCAAATGGAGGTACACAACAAAATTTAAATGCTCAAAGAATTAAGGACGTTGAAATTCCATATCCGACTTTAAAGGAGCAGCATTAAATCGCCTCAATTCTTTCTTCACTAGATGACAAAATAGAACTCAATATATGGATAAATAATAATATATGATAACAAAAGATAGTATAGAGTCAGCCTATTGCTTCTTTCATCAAAAGTGGAACATATATTCAAAGTCTGTAAATGAAAGACAGAGAGATGACATTGAATATGCTATAGGTAATTATGCAAATGATATGAATCGCGAATTATATACGGAAATGTCTGGAGAAAAGAATGGCTTTCTGTTGGAACATTCTACATTTGCTGAAGATATTTCTAATGCTATAGCTTATCTAGAGCGATTGCTTTAGAACCATACTTGATGGCTTAAGATTGACGGTAAAAACGATGTCGGTATCATTTGATTGATACCTATTTATAATGTTACTATATGATGGAAAAGATGGCAGAACCTGTAGATTATCTAATAAAAAATACGGGAAATCTAAATCTGTGTTAATGTAGCATTATGCATTGCGGAAATAAAATAAAATTATTATCTTTGCAAAAGAAGACAAAAAAAATAATATAACTATAACCAGAAAATGAAAACTGTTTACGAATTCTCTGTCAAGGACAGAAGAGGTAAAGATGTATCCCTTAAAGAGTATGCAAACGAAGTGTTGCTCATTGTAAATACCGCGACTAAGTGTGGATTCACTCCACAATATGAAGAGCTTGAAAAGATTTTTGAAACATATCATGCTCAAGGATTCGAAATATTAGATTTCCCTTGCAATCAGTTCGGTCAACAAGCACCTGGAACAGATGATAGTATTCATAATTTTTGCAAGTTAAACTATGGAACAGAATTTCCACGTTTCAAGAAGTTGAAAGTTAATGGCGAAGACGCTGATCCATTATATAAATTCATGAAGGAACAATTTGGATTTGCTGGTTGGGACGAAACTCATCCTATCTATCCTATATTGGACAAGATGCTGTCTGAGGCAGATCCTAATTACAAGGAAACCTCTGACATCAAATGGAACTTCACTAAATTCCTTGTAAACAAAAAAGGACAAGTAGTGGCACGATTTGAACCAACAGAGAAAATAAGTAATATAGCAAAGAAAATTGAAGAACTATTAAAAGCATAGTTTATGGAATATACAAAATGTCTTATCATCGGTAGTGGTCCTGCGGGATACACAGCGGCAATATATGCCGGACGTGCAAACTTGCATCCAATAGAATATTGCGGAATGCAAATGGGGGGTCAGTTAACACAGACTACTATCGTTGAAAATTTCCCGGGATACCCACAAGGTGTTGACGGTAATCAGATGATGATGGACCTGCGTGAACAGGCCCAGAGATTTGATGTTGATTTGCGAGACGGTGAAATTGTTAAGGCTGACTTAAGTAAGAAACCGTATATCCTTACAAATGACCGCGGAGAGGAAATAGAAGCCGAAAGCGTGATTATAGCAACTGGTGCCATCGCAAAATATCTGGGACTTGATGATGAACAGAAATACATGGGGCAGGGTGTAAGCGCATGTGCTACTTGTGATGGATTCTTCTACCGTAAGAAAGTTGTTGCCGTTGTTGGTGGTGGTGATACAGCTTGTGAGGAGGCTACATATCTTGCTGGACTATGTTCAAAAGTTTATATGATTGTTCGCAAGTCTTTCCTGCGTGCTTCTGACGTTATGAAGAAACGTGTAGCAGAAAACGAGAAAATAGAAATACTCTACGAGACTAACACTCTCGGACTGTTTGGCGAAAATGGCGTGGAAGGCGCTCACATCGTGTTCAGACAAGGTTTGGCTGATGAAAAAAAATACGATATAGCTATAGACGGATTTTTCCTGGCAATAGGTCACAAGCCACAGACTAACCTTGTAAAGGACTATATAAACCTTGATGAACAGGGATTTATTAAGCTTGATGGTAGAAACCAGAGGACAAACAAGGAAGGCGTATTTGCTGCAGGTGACGTATGCGACCCACATTATAAGCAAGCGATAACCGCTGCAGGAACTGGTGCTAGCGCTGCCCTTGACGCACAGGAATATCTTAACGAGATCGGAAAATAAACATTCCGGCAAATGTCAATGCACCATTGACCATTAGCAACTCGTAACCAAACTTATACCCGGTTGTATGTTGTGTTATCGTATCGATGGCAAAACATATAATCGGGCTTATTATTGCTATATATGGCACCATGCGGTCGTTGGTCTTGCGCTTTGTGAGCAAACCAAATGCAAACAGTCCCAATAGAGGTCCGTAGGTGTATGAACATATAATGTAGATAGCATCTATTACACTTGTGGAATTGATTACCTTGAATGCCAAGATAAAGAGGACAAACAATAATGCGAAAACAACGTGAGTGATTTTGCGCAGACGTTCGTCTTTGTCACGTTCCATAATGTCTACACACCAACTCGTAGTGAGCGCAGTCATGGCACTGTCAGCACTAGAAAAACTTGCGGCTACGATTCCTATTGTAAACAAGATAACGACAACTGTACCAAGGTTTCCTGAAGCTGCAAACATAGGTAAAAGATTATCAGTCATTGCTGGTAAGGGAATACCCTGTTTGTTGGCAAGCATCATCAATAAAATGCCAAGTGAAAGGAATAAAAAGTTTGCTGGGAGAAATGCTAAGCCGTAACTGCACATATCTTTCTGAGCGTCACGTAGAGACTTGCATGTAAGGTTTTTCTGCATCATGTCTTGATCAAGTCCTGTCATTACGATAACAACAAAAATACCACTAAGAAACTGTTTCCAAAAATTCTGGCGTGATATGAAATCATCGAAAACAAATACTCTGCTATGGACATTCGACGCAACAGCGCTTACGGCTTCACCGACATTCATATTCAGCGATGTTATAACATTATATATAATAAGGATTAATGCAACAAACATACACAGAGTCTGGAATGAGTCTGTCCATACTAATGTCTTTATGCCGCCTTTGCGAGTGTAGAGCCATATCAAACCAACCATAACCAAAACTGTTATAGGAAAAGGTATCCCCATAGAATCGAAAACAAACTTTTGTAGAATTATACACACTACATAAAATCGTACGGCAGAACCAATGAGCTTTGAAAGTAAAAAGAATGATGCTCCTGTTTTATATGATCGTTGTCCAAAACGAGTCTTCAGATAACTGTAAATCGTCGTAAGGTTAAGTCGATAGTAGACGGGCAGAAGAATGAATGCAACGGCAATGTATCCGAATATAAATCCTATACACATCTGTAAATAAGTCATGTCGGTGGTTAGAGCCATACCTGGTACACTCACAAATGTTATTCCCGATATAGAAGCTCCTATCATGCCAAAAGCAACCATATACCAAGGTGAGCGTCTGTCGGCACGATAGAAGGTCTCATTGTTGGCTTTTCTGCTTGTTATTCGACTAAATAAAAGTAATATGCAAAAATATGCAAGTATGGTGAATATAATTATCATAATGGGTGCAAAATTAATAAAAAAGCATGTAAACCAATAAAATAGCGATTTCTTTTTTGTATCTTTGTAAATACAAATAGAGACAATAATAATAACAAATACTTTATCATGAGACAGAAAAGATTTATCCTTCAAGAGAATGAAATCCCAACACATTGGTATAACATTCAGGCAGATATGCCAAACAAGCCTCTGCCACCACTTAACCCGGCAACACATAAACCATTGAATGCCGATGACCTGAGCCATATCTTTAACAAGGAATGTTCAAAACAGGAACTGGATATAGAACATGCATGGATAGAAATTCCAGAGGAAGTGCGTGAAAAGTACACCTACTATAGATCTACTCCTCTTGTAAGAGCTTATGCACTTGAAGAGGCACTTGGAACTCCGGCACACATTTATTTCAAGAATGAGAGTACAAATCCACTTGGTTCGCATAAGATAAATTCTGCGCTCCCACAATGCTATTATTGCAAACAGGAAGGTGACACTAATGTTACAACAGAAACAGGGGCAGGACAATGGGGAGCTGCATTAAGCTATGCCGCAAAACTATACGGACTTGAAGCTGCTGTATATCAAGTAAAGATAAGTATGCAGCAGAAACCTTACCGTTCTATAATCATGCGCACTTTTGGTGCAACTGTAGAAGGTTCGCCATCTATGAGTACGCGTGCAGGAAAAGACATAATAACTCGAGATCCTAATCATCCCGGTTCATTGGGAACAGCAATAAGCGAGGCTATAGAACTTGCCACCACAACTCCTAACTGCAAATACACTCTTGGTTCTGTTCTGAATCATGTGGCACTTCATCAGACTGTTATTGGTCTGGAAGCTGAGAAACAAATGAAAATGGCTGGTGAATATCCTGATACTGTGATAGCTTGTTTTGGTGGTGGAAGTAATTTCGGCGGAATTGCTTTTCCTTTCATGCGACACAATATCAAGGACGGCAAGAAAACAGAGTTTATTGCTGCCGAACCAGAAAGCTGTCCTAAGCTGACACGTGGAAAGTTTGAATATGATTTTGGTGATGAGGCTGGTTATACACCTCTATTGCCAATGTTCACTCTTGGACATGATTTCAAGCCTGCCAACATACATGCAGGTGGTTTGAGGTATCACGGAGCAGGTATGATTATAAGTCAGCTTGTACGCGATAAATATATGCACGGTGTAGATATTCCTCAATTGGAGAGTTTCGAGGCAAGTATGATTTTCGCACGTGCCGAAGGTATTATCCCGGCACCTGAAAGCGGTCATGCGATAGCTGCTGCAATAAGAGAGGCAAAGAAAGCCAAAGAAGAGGGTAAGGAGAAGGTAATTTTATTCTGTCTTTCTGGTCATGGATTAATAGATATGACTTCATATGAAAGCTACATTAATGGCGATCTTCGTAATTACAGTATTAGCGACAGTGAGATTGAAAAGAATCTTAAAGACGTTCCGCAACTTGATATCAACGAAATAGAGAAATAAAACCATAAGTAACATAAAAGACAAGCCCAGCCATCTAATTTGGTTGGGCTTGTCTGCTTTAAGCTTTTTGCTTATCATTAAAAATTCAATTAGTCGTATGAGTCATATTCTCATTAGTCAAAAAAATTATTCTACACAAAATTAATTGCCTTATTATAGCAAATAACTTGTTTTCAGAAATAGTTTATTTATTTACTTTTAAGTCAATTTAATTAGGGGTTAATATGCATCTTTTAAAATGACATGGACAAAAAAGAAAGCGTTCACACGTTCCACTTATTTGCCCTTATTATGTCATTTTAACCTGTCTTCGTTTGACAGGATTCAAAATCAAACAATAACTCTTATGCAATTGTATGATTTTAAATGAGTTAATCTATTCGCATTAAACATTTCTTTTCTTATGTAATATTTTATAATATGGTTTTGATGTTTAACAAAACATCTCTATCATATATTTTTTTTAGTATGATTAATTAAGTTATAAATGATAATACATATCATTATTAATTATAATGTTGCAAAGATAAAATATTAAAACCAAATGTCCTAATCAAAATGTTACTAATCTATGTATCGTTTGTTGTTAGATTGTCCTTATATGTTGTTTTGTGAATAATACCGCTAGATTGCCATAATGTATTTACTAAATGTATCTATTTGTGTAATAATTAACATATCTGAAAATAAATATTGAACAATGGTGGACAAATTGGTGGACAAAAAATAATGCATTTTTGTCCACCAAAATATACTGTTCAACATTTTGTTATATATATAACAAATGTTCAATTACATGCTTTCTAAAATCTTTCTTAATATAACGACTGCATCTCCAACAGTAGAAATCTTATTTACGCTTAACAAGCGTCTCCTTGCAACCTGTCTGAATTCGCATCTGCGTGGATTTGTTCCAACATAGTTTATAACGGCAGCAAAGGCGTTGCTTTGATAATATGCACTTTCCTGATTGCCCACAAACTGCATGTTCATCTTTCCTTGTCTTAGCATAATTTTCTCACAGCCAAGACGTTTGCCAAGTCGGCGAAGAGTTACAACCTGCATAAGTTCCTCTCCCTCCTTTGGAGTTTCACCAAACCTGTCAATAAGTCGTTTTCTGTATAGAGACAGTTCATTATCGTCGTTGATGCTGTCAAGTTCACGATAAAGTAGCATTCGCTCGCTGCTTCCAGGAACATAGTTATCAGGGAAATACATTTCCAAGTCGCTTTCAATAGCACAATCCTCAACAAATTCGTCACCGGTGATATTCTTACCTTCGGCAATCTGTTGTGCGTAGATATCCTGAAATTCGTCGTTTCTTAACTCTGTTACAGCCTGACTAAGAATTTTTTGATATGTCTCATATCCTAAATCTTCCATGAATCCGCTTTGCTCTGCACCAAGAAGATTACCAGCTCCACGAATGTCAAGATCCTGCATGGCAAGATTAAAGCCACTGCCCAAATCCGAGAATGTCTCCAAAGCTTCTAGTCGTCGGCGTGCCTCATGGGAAAGTAAACTCTTTGGTGGTGCGAGAAGATAGCAGAAAGCCTTGCGGTTGCTGCGTCCCACTCTGCCACGCATCTGGTGGAGGTCGGAAAGTCCGAACCTATGCGCGTCATTGATTATTATCGTATTGGCGTTACTTATATCTATACCATTTTCAATAATTGTTGTTGACAAAAGTACGTCATAGTCGTAGTTCATAAATCCAACAAGAATTTTTTCAAGTTCCTCGGGCTTTATTCTACCATGGCCTATTGCTATACGGCAATCGGGTACATATTTATGTATGAGGTTTGCGATTTCCTCTAAACTACTAATACGGTCGTTGACAAAGTAAACCTGTCCATTACGGCTCATTTCAAAGTTGATAGCATCGGCTATAACTTCGTGACTATATGTTGCCAATTCTGTATTTATAGGGTATCTGTTGGGTGGCGGAGTGCGTATTATGCTCATGTCACGTGCCCCCATTAAAGAGAACTGCAATGTGCGCGGTATCGGTGTGGCAGACATAGTGAGAGTATCAACATTTGTCTTAAACTTGCGGAGTTTCTCCTTTGTAGACACACCAAACTTTTGTTCCTCATCAATGATGAGAAGTCCTAAATCATGCCATTTAACAGAGTTGCCAATAAGTTTGTGCGTTCCTATCAAGATATCAATCTTTCCTGCTTCTAGGTCTTCTAGTATCTGTTTTGTATGCTTTGTGGAACGTGCTCTTGATAGATATTCAACTCTAACAGGCATACCTTTAAGGCGACTAAGGAAAGTTTGATAATGTTGATAAGCTAATACCGTTGTAGGCACAAGTATAGCTACCTGCTTACTGTCACATGCGGCCTTAAAAGCTGCGCGGATAGCAACTTCGGTCTTTCCAAAACCTACATCACCGCAAATAAGTCGATCCATAGGGAGTCCACTTTCCATATCATTCTTGACATCTTGCGTCGCCTTACTTTGGTCTGGTGTATCTTCGTATAAAAAACTAGCTTCAAGTTCATGTTGCATATAACTGTCGTTACTATATGCAAATCCTTTTTCATGTCGGCGTTGAGCATATAGTTTGATAAGGTCACGTGCAATATCTTTGATGCGCTTCTTGGTCTTCTCCTTCAGTTTATCCCACGCTCCGCTTCCAAGCGTGCTAAGACGTGGAGGATCTCCGGTGTCACTGCGCTTGTATTTGCTGATTTTATACAATGAATGTATACTAACATCAACCTTATCGTTATGCTGATAGATTATGCGTATGACCTCCTGATAACTGTTTCCTGCTGGTACACGGATAAGGCCACCAAACTTGCCAATACCGAAATCTACATGAACAATAAAGTCTCCAGGTTCCATTTCCTGAAGTTCTTTCATCGTTAGAGCAATCTTTCCAGTTCTAGCACTATCACTCTTAAGGTTGTATTTATGGAAACGGTCGAATATCTGATGATCTGTGAAAAGACATATTTTTAATTTGTCATCGGCAAATCCATCATGAATGGTTTTATTTACAGGTTCAAAGACAATTGAATTCGCCTGTGGGGAATCCATATCTGCAAATATGTCTTTTAATCGTTGTGTCTGCTTTTCACTATCGGCAAGTATATATAGCTTGTAGCCTTTAAGAATATAATCCTCAAAAGCCTGTGTGAGTAAATCAAAATTCTTATGGAAAAGTGGTTGTGGCGTGATGTCAAACGTTATTGATGCATCCCGGATAGCCGTACTTTGCGAAGATTGCTTTACTGCGGATTTCACGTTTGGTCCAAATTCTATATGACGGAACGCTGCTGCATCTTCGGTAAATTGAAATGGACTGACTAGAGACTTCTCACGATTAAGTTCATTCACAATCTGCTTTTGTTCCATCTCGGTAGCGCCTTCAAGTCTATCTGTAAGAGCCTGCGAAGAGAAACCGTCTTTATATATTCGTTCGATGATATCCCGAATATATGTGAAGTCCTTCATAACAATGAAGGTGTTGTCGGGTAGAAATTTCAAAAAAGAAATCTTATCCGAGGTTGTCTTCATAAGTTCTGGGACTATATCTATGCTTTCACGTTTGTCTTTTGATAACTGGTCTTGTACTTCAAAAGTGCGAATAGTATCTATTTCATCACCAAAGAAATCTATGCGGAAAGGATATTCACAACTGAAAGAATAAACATCCAAGATGCTACCACGAACAGCAAACTGTCCTGGTTCGTAAACATAATCTACTTCAGTGAAACCATATTCACGTAATAGGTGTTCTACATCAGTTATGTCTATATTTTGTCCTCTCTTCAACGACAAACGCCTTTCGTCAAGTCCTTTCTTCGATACTACCAACTCTGCGAGGGCATCAGGATAAGAGACGATGAACAATGCATCGCTCGTGTTATTATGCGAAGCAACTTTGGCTAGAACCTCAGTACGTAGTATCTCATTTGCACTATCACGTTGTCCGTGCTTGGCGGCACGCTTATATCCAGAAGGGAAAAACAGCACATTGTCTGAATTAATAATCTGCATGAGGTCATGATACAAATATCCAGCCTCGTCAGCATCCTGCAATATGAATATAAATGTATTGTCTAGTTTGTCGGACAATGCAGAGAAGATAACTGGTGTTGCAGAACATGATAATCCTTTCAAAAAGATATTACCAACAGTATTATCTTTAAGTAACTTCATCAAAGCTCCGATTTGAGGAGCTTTGCCATAAAGATTTTTTATATCCTTAATGTCCAATTCTAGTCTTTTAACTTTGGATATTTGCGAAGCCAACCGTCAAGTCTAAGACGCATTACTCCGAAAAAGGCTTCGCCAAAGATGCCACCATTCATCTTGCTCACGCCTTCACGACGATTTACGAAGATTACAGGAACTTCTTTAATTTTAAATCCTATTTTATAAGATGTGTACTTCATTTCTATCTGGAATGCATATCCTTTGAAACGTATATCATCAAAAGATATTGTTTCAAGTACACGTCGTTTGTAGCATACAAATCCAGCAGTAGTGTCATGAATTCTGAAACCAGTAACAATACGCACATATTGAGATGCAAAATAACTCATCAGCACTCTGCCGATAGGCCAATTCACAACGTTTACTCCACTTACGTAGCGTGATCCTACAGCAACATCGTTGTCTTCATTATGAGTAGCTGCATAGAGGCGTGGAAGATCTTTGGGATCGTGGCTGAAATCTGCATCCATTTCAAAAATATAACCATAATCGCGATTCAAAGCCCATTTGAAACCTGCAATATAAGCAGTGCCTAGTCCTTGTTTTCCTTTACGCTCAATAATAAATAGACGATCGGAGAATTCTGTATCAATCAAACGATGCACAATAGCGGCAGTGCCATCTGGACTTCCGTCATCAATGATTAGAATATTGAAACATTTTTCAAGATTAAATACGGCACGTATAATATTTTCAATATTCTCCTTTTCGTTGTATGTAGGAATAATTACGATAGAATCACTTTCATGCATAGCTATTCAATATTTTAATATTTTGCAAAGATAGTGCAAGTTGGGTGAAGAACAAAATAAATAAAGATTTTTTTATTTTATTGGTCAGGGTTTTCCACAAAGCCTTGGTATTCTGGAGAAAGGGCACTCATTACGGCAGCATAGCTCTTTTCCATCTGATTCTTAATATTCTCTGGTCCTTTGCCAATTGGAGCAATCGGCTTATGGATTGTGAGCTTTAGCGGATGCCAGAATATCCAGTACTTATCTTTTATACGTGGCTTAACATCAAAACTTCCGTTTATTGTCAGTGGCACAACCGGTAATTGAAGATCGTCGGCAAGCATAAACGCACCACGACGAAACACTCCCATATGTCCGGTGAATGTACGTGCGCCCTCTGGAAATACTACCAATGACATTCCTTCTTTTAATATTGATCGTGCCTTATCATAAGTTGCCCTTATCTTTGATGGTCCACTCTTGTCGACAAAAATATGATGGGCATATTTACAAGCGGTGCCAATCAATGGTATTTTACCAATTCCTTTTTTCATCATCCACTTGAAATTTCTTCCAAGAAAGCCATATATCAAGAATATGTCAAAAGCTCCCTGATGGTTGGATACAAAAACATATGACTGTTTAGAATCAAGATTCTCACGTCCTTCAACCTTTACGGGAAGAAGTAGTATTCTTATCCACAACCACGACCAACATTTGCCGGGATAGTATCCCCAGAAATGTCCGTTGCCTAGCATGCAACCTATAACTGTTACAAGTGATGTAAAAATGCTGTCGATAATTAATATCGGCAGACAGATAAACAATTGGTAAAGTCGATAGATATATTTCATGTTGTCTTAATGTTTTTATTTCTTTATTTTCAATGTTATGACTGTTATCTCGGCTGTTGCCCCGAGTCTGAAAGGAATTAATGCGCCTATTCCGCTTGTTACATACAGATAGCGACCTCCTTCTTCACTAAGTCCATGGTCATTAGGATAGACGAACGTTGTAGGTCGCAATCCGAATATATTTATTTGACCTCCATGAGTGTGCCCACTTAGTGTAAGGGCTGCATTACTATTTGGTAATATCCTAGATTTCCAAGTCATTGGATCATGTTGCAAAAGTATCACGAAATCGTTTTTCTTCACTCCTCTCATCGTCTTTTTTATGTTTGACCAGTCTGGAAAACGACCTGTTCCACAATTGCCTTCACCTGCAATGATAATTGAATCCTTGCGATTGGCAGAATAATATGCTGTATGTTGATTGTTCAGAAGTTGCCAGCCTATTGATTTTTCGTATTCCTGCAATTTACGTTCATTTGCAGCTTTTGTCTGAGGCGTTCCACTTTGATACATACTGTAATCATGATTTCCCAGTACGCTATAAACGGGTACGTTAGTATTTATTGCTATTCGTGATAGAATATTTTTGTAGCGGTAAAGTTCTGAAGGCTGAATGTTTTGCAAATCTCCGGCAAAGCAGATGATATCAGGTTTGAGAGTGTTTATTATGTCAATGTCACGTATAAGACAATCTTCCATAATGTTATGGAATGAGTTTATGTGAGCATCGGAGAATAAAACAATCCTCAGTCCGTTAAAATTTTGTGGAAGTCCCTTTATCGGTATCTCAACATTTACAACTTCCACTTTTCTAGGGCCGATGGTGAATCCGTATACAACCATAATGACAGATACGACAGAAAGAAATATTCCAATTATGTTTCCCCAGTTATTGTGTGTCTTATGATATACACAGTGTCTCCAACCAAGAAATGAACAAACAGAAAATATTATCTTTGGAAATACAAATATTCCCAATAGCATGAAATATCCCACCAAAAGCCGCATGTCGTCTGGAGCGAAATTCTTGTTAACTGCAAAACACAGACTAATGAAAATTATTATAATTGTCGGTGTCCACCACACGACTCTTTTCCATAGGCTGAAATTTGTCCTATGTCTGAGATAATGCAAGTCTATATATAAGTCGGGGAGCACTATCGCCAATATTATTAAAATTATTATTTTTGCTACCATGAATCAAAAAATAACGATGCTAAAACATTATACCACTTTCAAAAACTTCTTCACTAATTCTACAGGTATGCCTCTTCTGTTGGCATAATCAACTATCTGGTCATTACCAATTCTTCCCAAATCAAAATATTTGCTTTGTGGATGCGAGAACATGAAACCACTTACACTGGCATGAGGAGTCATCATACCACTTTCGGTAAGTCTAATTCCTATTCCTTTCATGTCAATGATGTCGCTGATGATGAAGTTGATACTGGTGTCTGGTAGTGAAGGATAACCAACAGCTGGCCTTATTCCCTGATATTCTTCATTATGAGTTTGTTTCATAGAGAGTTTCTCATTTGGAGCATATCCCCAATATTCACGTCTTACTTCTTCGTGCATTCGTTCTGCAGTTCCTTCTGCCAATCTATCTGCAAGTACTTGAGACATCATGCGTTTATAATCGTCATTGATGTATTTTTTCTGTAATTCAGTATCTACAGTTGTGGCAAAAACACCAGCCTTGTCTTTTATGCAAGTTGAAACTGGGCGTACAAAATCTGTCAAACATAAGTTCGGTAATCTGTCTGCGGCAAGTTTCTGCTGTCTGAGCATCGGAATTCTTATTCCATTTAATATCAAATCATCGCCATCACTGTTGGCGTCAAGAATCTCAAATACGGCATGAGTATGATAATTGCCATACCATTCATGCAACATTTTCTCAGCATCACCACGAAGTTTAATCTTTTCTGCTTCAGGTTTGCCGTTCATGTTCCATGCATGATAGAAATAGATCCAGTTTATGTATGGTTCTATATCCTGTATGTTATAATGAATCGTCATAGTTTCTAAATCAAACAACTAAATGTTGAATGCAAGAGCTTCACCTCTACTATTCTCTACAAGGTTACCATTATCATAAACAATGTGACCATTGCATATAGTTGTCTTAACCTTATTATTATAAATATGTCCCTCCATAGGGCTCCATTTACATTTACTCTTTATTACTTCTTTTGTAACTTCCCATTTATATGACGGTTGTATCACAACGATGTCAGCCTTATATCCAGTACGAAGAAATCCGCGCTTGCTTACATTAAAAAGAGCAGCTGGATTATGGCACATTAGTTCAACTAGACGTTCAATCGAAAGTATACCTTTGTCGACAAGTTCAAGCATCGTGACAAGTGAGAACTGAACCATTGGCATACCAGAAGCTGCTTTGCTGCATCCTCCTTGTTTATCTTTCATTTCATGTGGCGCATGATCTGTTCCTATGGTTGTAATCCTTCCGTCATTTAGAGCTTTTCTTATTTCATCTCTGTCATGTTTTGTCTTTATGGCAGGATTGCATTTTATTAATGCGCCTAAAGACTTATAGTCTTCATCGTCAAAATAAATATGTGCAATTACAGCTTCTGCTGTTATTTGGTCATCGTTTCCGAAAAGATCAATTTCACGTGCCGTACTAACGTGGGCAACGTGCAGTCTAGTATTATACTTCTTGGCAAGATTTATGGCAGTCAGCGTGCTTTTATAACATGCAAGTTCGCTTCTTATCAATGGATGCATTGTTATATCTGGATCGTCGTTTTTCTCTTTTGCCGCATGCATGTTGGCATTTATGATATCAGTATCCTCGCAATGAGTCATCAATATGATGTCATTGTCTGAACAAGTTTTGAAAATATTATTCAAAGATTCAACTTTGTCAACAAGCATATTACCAGTACTTGCGCCCATAAATAGTTTTATGCCAGGTATAGCATGACGGTCAAGTGACTTGAACGATTCGGCATTTGATGTTGTTGCACCATAGAAAAATCCGTAATTTACAAGACTATTCTTTTTGGCAATGTTTAATTTGTTATTAAAGGCTTCTATGGATGTTGTTTGAGGAGAAGTGTTAGGCATATCCATATATGATGTCACACCACCACAAGCAGCAGCTCTGCTTTCGCTTTCTATATCAGCCTTACCTGTAAGTCCTGGCTCGCGAAAATGCACATGGTCATCAATCACTCCTGGAATAACAAAACACCCCGAGGCGTCTACTATTTTGTCATAGACTCCGCGGGGTGTTTCACCTTCAGCATAGACGCCGGATATAATATCATCAGTGATTACAATGTCGCCCAATACAGAGCAACCTCCATTTACTATTGTACCACTTTTTATTAATATTGTCATCTTCAATGTTTTATGAAATCTATAGCCTTATCTAGTCATAGGCGGTTGAGAAGGTCTTGCCATCTCGTTTGGTGTAGGGGCTGCATTTGGAGCCGCTGGAGCTTGTGCTGGTTGTGCGTTTGCTGGAGCACCACGCATACCGTTCATTATCTGTTGATTTTCAAGAGCTTTTTTGTAATAGTCCTTAACATATTTGTCGCTCTTAAAATTATCAGTAGCCTTGCTCATAATGTCTTCAATCCATGGTGTGAGCTCTGGATATTGGTAATTTATAGTTACCATGAAGAAAACTCCTGGACCAAGAATGTTATCAAAGTTTTCGGTAACGAAACTAGTAATCAAGTTGTCTTCCTGTTGTGACAATCTTGCAGCTTCCTTGTTGAGGTTAGCATTGACAACATTCATATTTCTTCCGTTCATGATAGCTTGGTCATGCTTGTGTACAAGTTCATTTTCCAAATTTTTCATCTGGTTATATTTGTTGAAGAACTTGAATAACTTGTCATTAAGCGGAGTTCCGCTTACTGTTTGTTGTGTATTGTCTATCTTTATGTTAATGTCGCCATTTTCAATAACTAGCGGCAGTACACTTTCGTCATCCATAAAGATATTTGCCATTCGTACAGAGTCAAATGTTCCCTCGAAGTGGAATTGTCCATGTACGACATCGCATGAGTCTATAGTCTTAAATTCATTGTTCTTCAGAACTTTCAGATATAACATTCTTCCATCAAGGTTAGATACGTTTGATGTGCCGATTACATTATATGATTTTCCACATGACGTTAGCGTTAAAGCTAGTAGTGATATAATTGGATACAAAAATTTAATCATAAACAGTTTTCCTTTTTCTTTAAAAGCAAAGATAACATGTATAAATGAGGTTCGAAAAAAAATTCATGCTATTTAATTTATATAACACAACTTTTATGTTTTTTTCGTAATTCAGACACGTTTTCCCCTTTGAATACTATATGTTAGAGTTGTTTTTATTTTCTTTTTTAATCTCCCATTCTATTCTATGCATGGTGTATATTTCCATTATTGCGGCAATTAGCAAAAGTACCACCCACTTATTGTATAAATAGTTAAGATAGTCCATTGGATTACTGAATGCAGGACGTATGAATCCATAAACATTGTCTACCATAAGAATTCCTGAGAATATGAATACCATATCTGCCAAATTCATAATATTCTTCAACCTGCGAATGGTTATGTTGTTTCCTTCGTATCCCTGCATCATCTGCATTGTAGCAAACAATACTGTACCAACAAGGAACAGCCAACTAACAATTTGCTGTTTAAACATAAAAACGAAGCAGCCTACACCGATAACCATCAATATGCCGCCCAGCACAAATAAAATGCTCTGTAACTTACTTAGTTGTTTCATCATTAGTATTTAAAGGTTTCTCGTCATCACTAAGTACATAGATGTCCTCGTCGTCAGCTTTCATGAAATAACGTTCACGCGCAATCTTTTCGATAGTCTTCGGATTTCGTCTTATTTCTCTCAACTGTCTGGAGTCATCTGCATACTGTTTGTTGTATTTGTTGATATTGCTCTGCAAATCACTTATTTGCAGTTCAAGTTGGATGCGTCTCATGAAACTGTTCTCATCGATAAATCCAACTATGAGAACACCGAGCACCACCACTACAAGATACTTATAGTGAGAGATAAATCCCCATACAACACTTAAACGACTTGCCATATTTATATTATTTGTTTGCAAAGATAATAATTTTTGCTATCTTTGCATCATCAATTCTAAAAAAATAATGGAAGAATATATTGTTTCTGCCAGAAAATACCGTCCAATGACTTTTGACTCGGTTGTCGGGCAAAGTTCACTTACTACAACATTGAAAAATGCTGTTAAGAGTGGAAAACTTGCTCACGCATACCTATTCTGTGGTCCAAGAGGAGTCGGAAAGACTACTTGCGCACGTATTTTCGCAAAGGCTATCAACTGTGAACACCCACGCGAGGATGGTGAAGCTTGCAATGAATGCGAGAGTTGCAAATCTTTTAATGAGCAACGTTCTTATAATATCTTCGAACTTGATGCTGCCAGCAACAACTCGGTTGAAAATATTAAGGCGCTTATGGAACAGACTCGCATTCCGCCGCAGATAGGACGTTACAAGGTGTTCATTATTGATGAGGTACACATGTTGTCTACAGCAGCATTCAATGCGTTTCTTAAAACTTTAGAGGAACCGCCTTCTCATGTGATTTTCATCCTTGCAACAACAGAGAAGCATAAAATTCTGCCGACAATTCTGTCGCGTTGTCAGATATATGATTTCGAACGTATGACCGTTTCTAATACTGTTAATCACCTTAAGCGTGTAGCTGAAAAAGAGGGAATTAAATATGAGGAAGAGGCTTTGAACGTAATTGCAGAAAAGGCTGATGGTGGTATGCGCGATGCATTGTCTATATTTGATCAGGCTGCAAGCTTTTGTACGGGGAACATAACTTATAAGAAAGTTATAGAGGACTTGAATGTTCTTGATTCAGAAAACTATTTCAAAATTGTGGAATGCTCTCTTATAAATAAGGTTAACGAGATAATGCTTTTGTTGAATAACATTCTCGGTAAGGGCTTTGACGGAGGAAATCTTATAAATGGTTTGGCTAGTCATATACGTAATGTCCTTATGGCTAAAGACCAACAGACTTTGCCATTACTTGAAACAAGTGAGCAACAGCGTCAGAAATTTTATGAGCAGGCGCAGAAATGTCCTGTAGACTTCTTATATAAGGCATTGAACATCCTTAATCAATGTGACATAAACTATAAGCAAAGTAGTAACAAGCGACTGCTAGTTGAAATTTCGCTTATACAGGTGGCACAGATAACACAGCCGAATGATGATTCGGCAAGTGCGCGGCGTTGCCCTAAAAGATTAAAATCCCTGTTTAAGAACCTGATTTTATCTCAGCCAAAAGCAGCATCGCAGGTAGCTGCCGCTAAGAGTCATGTCTTGTCTCCAAGAGACAGGAAAAAGGAGGTTACTCAGGAACCTCAAGAGGAAAATGCATCTATAGTTAATGTTTCCGATAATAGCTCGGTTTCTGTAAAACGAATATCTGGAGCTGCAAGGCCTAAGTTAAAATTGAATAATATTGGTTTTACTTTTAAGGCAGCCAGAACAAAGGATGAAGAACAAGTTGTAGATTCAGACGATAAAAACAAAACCAATAAGGACGAAGTTGGGCAGTTTTCACAAGATGATTTGGAAAGATGTTGGTTGGGTATGTGTACAAGGATGCCACAATCAATGAAAGGTATAGCTTCACGCATGAAGAATATAACTCCGCAGATTTCTGATTATCCAGTAATAGACGCTGTTGTTGATAACCAAATTCTATTAAATCAGATAACGGATATTAAACAACGAATTAAGACGACCCTTGCTACTGAACTCCATAATGGTAACATAAAGATAAGGCTAAGGCTGGCAGAAGCCGGTGAAATAAAACAACTAATGTCTAAACGTGATGTCTTTGAAATGCTTAGGAAAGACAATGAATCGTTTAGCAAACTATGTAAAAATCTAGAACTTGATCTTACATAAAATAATCGGGACAATCTAAAGATTCAGATTGTCCCGATATTCATTATATCAATAATTATCAAATAAGTGGCATTCCTAAACTCTCGCATTCGCTGCGCATATCCTTTGGCCAAATGCTAGCCTGTATTTCTCCGATATGTGCCTTGTGAAGCATTATCATGCAGAGACGGCTCTGACCAATACCTCCACCAATGCTTAGAGGTAGCTTGTCTTCAAGCAACTGCTTGTGGAAATATAGCTTCTCGCGGTCTTCTTTGCCTTCAAGTTTCAACTGGCGCAACAAAGCCTCCTTGTCTACTCTTATACCCATAGAACTTAATTCGAATGAACGTTGCAGAATAGGATACCAAATAAGAATATCCCCATTAAGTCCAGCCTTTCCATTCTCTGCTATTGTACTCCAGTCATCATAGTCAGGAGCACGACCATCGTGTTTCTTACCATCGCTCAATTTTCCGCCAATTCCTTCAACAAATACGGCACCATATTTCATACATATAGCATCCTCACGCTCTTTCGGTGATAAGTCTGGATACATATTTACAAGATCCTGACTATGGACGAAATGTATCTCACTAGGTAAAAATGGTTTTATTTCTGGATAAGTCTCACACGTGAGATATTCTGTGCGTAATATTGCAGCATATATACGTCTTACCACATTCTCAAGGAATGATATCGTGCGTTGTTCTTTTGTTACAACAGCTTCCCAGTCCCATTGGTCTACATATAGTGAATGAAGATTATCAAGTTCTTCATCAGCACGGATGGCATTCATGTCTGTATACACACCATATCCAGGTTCGATATTGTATTCAGCTAGTGTAAGTCTCTTCCATTTTGCAAGAGAGTGAACAACTTCAGCCTGTGCATCGTCTAAATCCTTTATAGGAAATGTAACAGGGCGCTCGACGCCATTAAGGTCATCGTTGATTCCAAGACCTTTTAAAACAAACAGAGGAGCCGTAACACGGCGAAGTCTCAGTTCGGTAGAAAGATTTTGCTGAAAAAACTCTTTTATAAGTTTTATACCTTGTTCTGTCTGCTTCATGTCTAGAAGCGCTACGTAACCTTCAGGTTTTATCAATTTGCTCATCTCAATAAGTTTTATTTTTTCTTATATGTTTGCAAAGATAAGAATTATTAATTATATTGCAAGTATTTTGCTTGTTCATTTTGCAAAACGAAATGATTTTTTACTATTTAGTTTCTATTTGGTCGTTTTCAGACTTTTCTGAGAGTGAAAACTTTTTTAGTAATCCGTCACATCCGTCTTCAATTAAATCAAGGGCAAGTTCAAAATCAGCAGAGTCACCATAATAAGGATCTGGAACTGAGTTGTTAGAGTGTTGGTTAAAGTAATCAGACATACGTATTACCTTTGCAACGTCTGACTTTGATTGAGCCATACCTGTTATTATACGGTAGTTGTCTTCGTCCATAACAATAATATAATCAAACTTATTGAAATCATCAACATTAAACTGTCTTGCGTGATGATTTATATTATATCCTCGTTTACTGCCATGAGTTATCATTCTGCTATCTGGTAGTTGTCCTACATGCCAGTTTCCTATGCCAGCAGAATCCACAATAAAGTTGTATTCTAGTTTACGCATAGCAATCATTTTACAGAAAACTGCATGAGCAGCCGGCGAACGACATATATTTCCTAGACATATAAAAAGTAAACTGATGGTGGAGTCTTGTTTTGTGTTCATAATAATATACATGTTAAATGAATGTTGCAAAAATACAAAAAATACATCTCAGTGAGGCACAAAATATTAATTAAAAAATAATATATACAAAAAATCCACATTCATAAGAATCGCTATTCTATGAACATGGATCACATTTTCTCGACTAATAAATTTTAACTTGTTTACAAATGCTGATTTTCACAAACCCAAGCAGATGAATTTACTTCTAATTAAATTTAAAGTTGAATTTTCATTTGCAATTTTAGTGTTTTTATTCTACAATGGACTTACCAACACAACAAAAAGACTTACCACTACATATTGTTTTAACAAAAAGTAACGTTAAAAATAAAAAATAAACTTTTTTTTGCATAATTATTGATGCAAAATCAATCTTTGTGTTTTGCTCTGAATTCTGACGGAGTTACACCAAAGCGTTGTTTAAATGCACGATTCAAAGCTGATGGATTAGAATAACCGCAAGATAATGCAAGTTCACTAACCATACGATCAGTTTTTAAAAGTTGTTGTGATATGTATAGTATTCGCTTCTCACTAGTCCATGCTGATAATGTAGTTCCAAGTTCCGAGTAAATATAATCTCTCAAATCTTCCTTTTCAACATCCAATGCTTCAGATATAGCTTCCAATGTAGGATTACTAGTATAGAAAGGATTCTCAATATACTGCCCCATCAGTTTTCCTATTCTTTCAGGAATGATAATGTTCATTTTGGATAGTTCTTGTGAGTAATGAATGAATTTGCTGTATATCATATATGTACGTACAATCATCACTGTCATGAATATATTTGCGAGTATTCTAGGCCATAAAGAATATATGAAATTACTCAGCATAATCCATATGAATATTATCAAGTATATCATGATATCGATGACTTCTGCATGGTGCATAGACAGCATTTTTTCTGTTGTTAGTTGTGTAAAGTTCTTGCGAAAATGGAGATATGAGTTTATCACTATTCCAGTCATTAAAATATATCCTGATATCATTATTACCATACTCTCTATTCTTGATATAAAAAATGCTATTGTAAATTTGTGATCTTGAAGTGTTCCATATATTGTGTTGAATTTAATACCATAACCAGAGACGACTAAAAATGCATGAACAAGTAATAATACCAATGGATATTGAAGAAGAAATAGCCAGACAATTATTTTCTTATGATAATCACGTCCGAAATATGCAGCAGAAAATAATGTGAATAAAATAAATGTTATATACAGCAAACTTATAGGTTCTGTGGCAAACAGTTCGATGCCCTTTTCTGAACAAATATTGAATGTAGATAACACATATATCGCAAGCATAATATACATAGAAATGAAGAAACGCCTACGCAACTGAAAGTGTGGAATTTTCAATCGCGTCGCCTTACCGTATATAAATATTATGATAAAAAATATCGCTATTAGTAATATAATATTTGTAATGTAGAAAGTAGTAATCATTTTGTGCTATTTTAAAGTTACAAAGATACTGTAAGCCTAACACAAAACAAAATAAAAAAATGTATTTTTATAATTTATGCGTAGCTTGTCTTCACTATGTATAATGATATTTTTAGATTATTGGAAAACGCAAAATTAAATTAGTCATATTTTATTTCCGAGTTTCACTAGTGTCCCGTTAAAATCGGGATAATTAAATAATACAAGAAAGCTCATTATCCACTTAAAATGATTAACATTTAGTGTAACGTATGATAAATTAACTGTTGTCCCTAGATTTCTCAGTGACGATTTGAATTTTCTATATTTAGGGTGTCTTCCCTGTGTTTTTGTTTTTATTTAGCTACGAAGCTACGGCGTCTCTCGCAAAGCCCATAAATGTTGGGGGTAACGAAACGTAGCTTGCAGGATTTAGTTACGTCAAGCCACGTTCTAGCTACGTCAACTGGTGTCGTTTTAAGGATGAAATGTATTCATGAGTGAATTTGTCAAAGAACCGTTGGCTGCATCTGAGGAACTGAGGATGTGTAATTGATTCAGTAAACGAAAGCAGAATTTTCAAGCTTGTTTAAATGTTCTGCCGAATTCCGCTGAATTCTCGGCAAAGATACTGCAAGATTTTTATTCATGCAATGAAATTAAGTTTGAGCTGTTAGCCAAAGTTTTAATTACTGGTGCTACACACTATAATACGCGCGCACACGCACACTCTGGACTTTTCTGAAAAACAAGTGTCGAAGTGTCTATCCGTTGAACATCAATCAGTTATACTTCTTTTCGAGTATAATCAAGTGACGGTGATGTGTCGATGAAATTTAAAAAAGGATTTTCATCATATTGTGTTGCGTTTTGTGATGTATTGCATTGCGTTTTACGATGCATTAGGAGGTAAAACAACGTAAAACGCAATGCATTTCTATATGGAAACGAGTTGCGTTTCTACGTTAAAACGCATGCAAAACTTGATATTTTACCGTCACCTCACCGTCACTTGATTATACTCGAAAAGAAGTATAACTGATTGATGTTCAATGGATAGACACTTCGACACTTGTATTTTTAAAACTCTTAAGTGCGCGCGTGTATACACGTACATTAATATATATAGAAATAGATAACGTAGCTAAAACGTAGCTCACCGAAGCTAAATTGATTTAGCTACGTATCGTCAATCCCTCTGTTTGTAGGCTTTGCGAGAGATGCCGTAGCTCCGTAGCTAAAAACACAAAAAAGCGTAGGGAAGACAGCCTAAAGGTACTTATCTTGAAACATAGCAATCTAATTTAGACGGCAAAGTTACTAAGACTGATTGTTATGACTCTTTAAGATAGTCCATAAAGTGATGAGCAACACAAATCTGTCTTATTCTTTTGGGAATTAGGGATTTTATTTGTAATTTTGCAAAACGCTTGGTCTCGTAGCTTAGCTGAATAGAGCGTCAGATTCCGGTTCTGAAGGTCGCGGGTTTGAATCCCGCCGAGATCACTTGTCATTAGAGTGAGGCTACTGATCATCATTATTTTATGGATATTTTAATCTGTATTTATATAAATATCCGAAAAAATATGTATATTTGCATTTCAGGAGCTCACACTAAGCGAGACGATAAAGATTAATACACAATAAAAAGCTTATATTCTATTCAATTATATGGAATTAACTGAAAGATTTATTAATTACACAAAGTTTGACACACAGTCTAGTGAGGACTCAGACGGTGTCCCTAGTACGGCGAAACAGATGGAGTTCGCCAAGTATTTAAAACAAGAGCTTGAGGACGAAGGACTCTGCGACGTAGAGATGGACGAGATGGGTTACATCTATGCCACCCTAAAGGGTAATACCAAGAAGGAGACACCTACTATCGGCTTTATATCTCATTATGATACAAGTCCCGATGCAAGCGGAAAAGACATCAAGGCTAGGATTATAAAGAACTATGACGGAAAAGACATTGAACTTTCTCCTGGTATAGTATCTTCTACATCTAAGTTCCCTGAACTAAAGGACCATGTTGGTGAGGATATTATTGTCACTGACGGAACAACTCTTCTTGGTGCTGACGACAAGGCTGGCATTGCTGAGATTGTTCAGGCTATGTGCTTTCTGAGCGAACACGACGAAATTAAGCACGGAGATATACGTATAGCATTTAATCCTGATGAGGAAATAGGTATGGGTGCACATCATTTTGATGTTGAAAAGTTCGGTTGTGACTGGGCATACACAATGGATGGTGGTGACTTAGGCGACCTTGAATATGAAAATTTCAACGCTGCCGGAGCTAAGGTCTATATCAAAGGTGTAAGTGTTCACACTGGATATGCAAAGGGTAAAATGGTTAATGCCAACAGACTGGCTTGCGAATTTAATAATATGATTCCTGAGACAGATATTCCTGAAACAACAGAGGGATATCAAGGATTCTATCATTTGCTGAATATAGATAGTCGTACAGAGGGAGCTAAACTTAGCTATATAATTCGTGATCATGAGCGTGAAAAGTTTGAAGACCGTAAGGACTTTATGGAAAATTGCGTTAAAAAGATGAATGAGAAATATGGCGAAGGTATCGTAAGTATTGAAATTCATGACCAATATTATAACATGAAGGAAAAGATTGATCCTAATATGCATGTTATTGATATTGTGCTTAAGGCAATGCAGGAAATTGGAGTTCCACCAAAAGTGGAGCCTATACGTGGTGGTACGGACGGAGCACAGCTCAGTTTCCGTGGACTTCCATGTCCAAATATTTTCGCAGGTGGAGTGAATTTCCACGGACCTTATGAGTTTGTATCTATTCAAGTCATGGAAAAAGCTGTTCAAGTAATTTCTAAGATTTGTGAAATCACGGGTACATA
>JAGPKZ010000002.1:75493-80054 GCA_018053665.1 Prevotella sp. | reverse complement strand
GTCAATAGTTCGTTATAAAATTATTCGTTATAAGAAGTTCATGCCGCCTGATAAGCCGCTATATCAATGAGTTCTTTTACAAGTTTATCTTTTATCCTTCTGTTTGGCTTGATCCCAGACAGCTTAAGTTGTAATAACCTATTGCATGAATAGTGACAGGAGTACGATCGGGAGTACTCATTGCAAGTCCTATTCCTAAATATCCAGAAAATGAAATCTTGCATTCTTCTTGGGCCTTGACAGTCATAATGCTTGTTAGCATGATGCTGAGGAGTAGAATTATTTTTTTCATTGTACGGTTACTGTTATTTGTTTTACAATTTTAAGCGCTGTTGTGATTCCGCTCATATCTTTATATATAGTTCCTGAAGCTCCGTCAGGACTACTATGCCCAATCAATTGTGCATTAAATGTTTTCTGCCCTGTGGTTAAATCCACCATTGCCTCATAGACAAGTGCCGGCTGTCCGCTGCCTTCTTTTCCTCCAGAATAGTTGGTGTCACCCTCTTTAGCACTCTTTGGATAGCTGTCGTTAAAGTCAATAGAGTGGTTAAGTCCTATCTTAACAATGAATTTCTTCAAGTTGCTGTTTGGAGTAATCTTCACGTCGAATCCCTTACGTGGTGCGGCCCCCGACATTGCATCCGTCAGTGGTTGCGCTTTTGTTGGTAAATATAGACCGTCAGCATATTTCACGCCTCTGGCATAGCACCAACATGGAAGTGCTTCTTTACGGCGATTGCCATTCGCATTCTGCCAAGCCTGATGAGCTATCTTATAAGACGCATATATGGTTGTGAGGTAGTTGCCATTAGTGTCTTCGAGCCATATTGCCACCTGTGGTGGATTTTTCTTGTTAATGCTAAGAAATAGGGGAAAATCATGAAGCCATTCGTCACCCTCTACAATCTTTACCTTAATGTCGCCCTGACTATATTCTACTAAGTCTTTGTTGCACGACCAGAAACTGCTTATCAATAGCAGTAAACTACAAATTAATGCCATCTTTTTCATATCAAGTTATAATTGTTATTTGTTTTGTTACCGTTTGGGAACATTAGCGAACGCAAAAGTCCCAAGAATTTTTTAATACTAAAAAAAAGAATTGATTTTTATTTAAGTGAATTAAATGTGTTATCGATGATCATGTCTATTGCGTCTGTAATCTGTTTCCAGCCGGTTTCCTGATCAATTCTAATACTATTATATACATTGCAATTATCTTCAAGCATAGCTAAATAAGTGATTGATGACGTTATTAGCGTAGCTATAGCAGCGAGGTTTTTGGTTTCGCACATCATTATTTTTGATATGTTGGCAATGATCTCGTTGCCAGCAACTTCACGTTGCCGTCTCACCACTTCAATAATGTTATTATTGCTTGACAGTTCCCAACGATATAAGCGTCTTAGCACAGAGTTGGTTCTTAATTGTATCACCATTTTATGAAACACACCTTTAATAAACGCAGGTATATCTTTTTTTTCGGGAAACTTATTTGGGAAGTTAAGCCAAAAGTCGTTCTTGCGGATGAAGGCAGTAATGAGTCCGTCAATAGAACCAAAGTAGCGATAAATCAATATCTTTGATACGCCTGATTTAGCCGCAACAGCGTTGATACCGATTTTTTCAAATCCATTTTCTTCAATCATCTGTCCGATAGCCACAATCAGTTTGTTTTCTGTAGCCTCTCTATCGTGCTCAATATTCCCTGTTTTATTCATAAAAATAGCAATGTTACCAATCGGGAACAAATGTAGCTTGTTTTAATGTAACTTCCAAATAAATCTCAAGAAATTTATATTTTATTATGGATTTAGAGTCATTTGGATTTGTCATAGATAAGATTAACATTTGCCATAGATAAAATAAATCAAATTTATTTTGTTTTGTGTTTGACTTGCACTATCTTTACCACCAGTTAACATAGTCAGCATTAGGAAAAGCCAGAATTAAAACAAGTTTTTATTTTGTATTTCCACTGATTTGCACTATCGTCGTTGAAGATCTATTTAAATTAAAAATATAATTATGGCAAAAGTAAATTTTCAAGGAAGCCCAGTAGAATTAACTGGTGAACTTCCAAAAGTAGGAGAAAAAGCACCTAAGTTTGGTGGAGTTAAAGCAGATTTAAGCGTTGCTCACATTGGTGATTTCGTTGGTAAAAAAGTTGTGCTCAACTTTTTCCCTAGTCTTGACACACCTGTTTGTGCTAACTCTGTAAGACGTTTCAATAAGGAGGCATCATCTTTACCTAACACAGTCGTTCTGTGCGTTAGTAAGGACTTACCATTTGCACAGTCTCGTTTCTGTACAACAGAGGGATTGGAAAATGTAGTTTCTCTTTCAGCATTCCGTTGTCAATGTCTTGAAGATAACTATGGTCTAGGCATCACAGAAGGTCCTTTAAAAGGTCTATTGGCTCGTGCAGTTGTCGTTGTTAACGAGGAAGGAAATATTATCTACGAAGAATTGGTTGATGAAATTACTAACGAACCAAACTACGAAGCTGCTTTGGCTGCTTTAAAATAAAATTAGTTAGTTCTTGAATGAACACGAGAGAGGTTGATCATTATACTTTAATGTTTTTCCTCTCTCGTGTTGTTTATGAACCTTTATTTTCTGCTTTGCAACATAATATGATACGTTTTTCAGTTATAGAATTGGAAAAGTGGAAAAAAAATATTTAATTTGCATCTATGAAAGTTATACACATGTTGACTTCAGTTTGGCGATTCTATCGTGATGGCTTCCGTAACATGACGTGGGGCCGTACCCTATGGCTCGTGATAATTATCAAATTGTTTATCATATTCGTTGTATTACGACTGTTCTTCTTTCATCCAGCACTTAGTGGCATGAGTGATAAGGAAAAACAAAATAAAGTGGGAGAGAACCTCATAGAAAAGATAAAATAAAGTAAACCTAAAGAAAAACTTTAAAAGATAATCTATATGTTAGACACTTCACTAATAGACTGGTCGAGAGCACAATTTGCTTTAACGGCATGCTATCATTGGTTATTTGTTCCACTAACGCTAGGTTTAGCGGTTATCATGGGAACAATGGAAACTCTTTATGTTATTAAAAAAGATGATTTCTGGAAACGTGCCGCACGATTCTGGATGAAACTCTTTGGTATAAACTTCGCTATCGGCGTGGCAACGGGAATAATTCTGGAGTTCGAGTTCGGAACTAACTGGAGTAATTATTCCTGGTTTGTAGGTGATATCTTTGGTGCACCATTAGCTATAGAGGGTATTTTAGCTTTCTTCATGGAGGCGACGTTTATAGCGGTGATGTTTTTTGGCTGGAATAAGGTCAGTAAAAGTTTTCACCTTACGTCTACTTGGCTCACGGGTATAGGTGCTACGTTGTCGGCTTGGTGGATATTGGTTGCCAATGCTTGGATGCAGCATCCTGTGGGAATGGCATTCAATCCTGTGACAGTGCGCAATGAAATGACTGATTTTTCTGCTGTCGCTTTTTCTGCCGAACCAGCTATGAAATTCCTTCACACCGTAAGTAGCGGATGGTTGACAGGATGTGTGTTTGTGATTGGAGTGAGCTGTTGGTTTCTGCTGAAAAAGCGTGAACAACCGATGGCAAAGGCAAGTATAAAGGTGGCTGCGATAATCGGGCTATTTTCAGCCCTGTTCATTATATTTACGGGTGACCAATCAGGATTGCAGATGGCAAAAAACCAACCGATGAAACTGGCTACAGCCGAGGGACTGATGGATGGCGGAAAGAATATGCCATTCTCTGTTGTGCCAGGTGTAAAAATTCCAGATATGCTTTCTGTTCTTGCCACACATGATGTAAACGGTTATGTGCCAGGTATCAATGATTTGATTAATGGATACACTGATCCAATAACAGGCGAGAAACATTTGTCGGCAGATCAAAAAATGGTTAAAGGAAGGTTAGCCTTGAATGCTTTCAGAGATTTCAAGAAATATGAAAAGACAGACCAGACCAAAAAAGATTCAGCTCAGTTAGTACTGAACA
This sequence comes from Prevotella sp., assembly GCA_018053665.1. Classification (GTDB taxonomy): domain Bacteria; phylum Bacteroidota; class Bacteroidia; order Bacteroidales; family Bacteroidaceae; genus Prevotella. Next base: position 76,043 of record JAGPKZ010000002.1, on the reverse strand, counting down.
AAAACATGAAGTATTTTGGTTATGGATATATAAAAGATAAGCACGAACTGATGTCTAAGTCTAAAATTGTATTAGTTTATTGGGCTTTCCGTTTCATGGTTGGTATAGGAGTTTTCCTGACATTGGTCATGGTATTGATGTTATGGTATGGTCGCAAAGACAAATTAGAAAATAATCGCTGGTTGCTATATACTGCACTTTATTCAATACCTTTGGTGTGGATAGCAGGGCAGTGTGGTTGGATTCTGACGGAAGTTGGTCGCCAGCCTTGGGCAATTCAGGATCTGCTACCATTGTCGGCTGCTGTTTCTGGCGTAGAAAGCAGTTCGGTAGTCATTACATTCTTCTTGTTTTTGTTATTGTTTACAGCTTTGCTTGTTGCGGAATTGACAATCTTATTGAAAGCCATTCGCAAAGGACCAGAGCCTATTGTTGAATCAAAATAAAAATGTTGCCTTATGATAACTTATGAATTACTGCAACAATATTGGTGGTTAGTAATTTCGCTATTGGCGGGATTGCTAGTGTTTTTGATGTTCGTGCAAGGTGC
>JAGPKZ010000002.1:40971-75393 GCA_018053665.1 Prevotella sp. | reverse complement strand
TTCCTCGTTGGTGTGTTATTGGTTTTATATGGTACGATTCGCAGTATCATATCAAAGAAGTTTATCCGTGGCATCTGGTACGTGGGATTTGGCACAACATTGACCGTGATAGCGTTGTTCTTAGTCGCAGGCTACAACAATACGGCTTATTATCCATCGAATGCAGACTTGCAAAGTTCGCTTTATCTTGGTAATAGTTGTTCTAGTTATTTCACGTTGCAAGTGATGTCTGTTGTTTCTATTCTTGTACCTTTTGTGTTGGCTTATATTGTGTATGCATGGCATGCGATAGACAAGAAGTCTTTGACAAAAGAAGAATTGAAGGAAGGCGGACAACAGTACTAGTCTTGAAGCAAGACAGTTAAACAGCTTTTGCTCACTGACTATTTTGTTTCACAGAGTTTTAGGTTCTTCGTAACTTTTGGTGATGTCAACATGTTATTTAATGCACATGCGTAAGTGTCGTGCAAGTGAAAATAAATAACGTGAGAGATAAATCAAATGTTACGAAGAACTTTTTTATAGGCTATAACCCATAAAGATGTGAAAGTAGAACCTTTATTCCTATAAAAATAAGGATAATACCTCCCAATAGTTCTGGTTTAAATTTCTTGGCAATAGGTTTGCCGAATTTTACTCCCAGTAATACGCCAGTTATAGACATAACAAACGAGACGAAGCCTATAATGAATAGCGGATATACAAGCATCTTAAGATTTGAGAAACCTGTGCAGGCGAAAGATATGCCAACAGCCAGAGCATCAATACTTGTAGCAATGGCGAGAACAACCTGAGTTTTTAGTTTGCGTGGCTTGATCTTCTTTTCTTCTTCTGGGAGAAAAGATTCTCTTATCATTCTGCCACCCAAAAAAGTAAGTAAGCCGAATGCTATCCAATGGTCTATATTCTCAAGATATGATGTAAATGTACTCACTCCAAACCAACCTATCAATGGCATAGCAGCCTGAAAGAAACCAAAAAGAAAAGCCATTCTTATCATCATTTTCCCTATGTGTTTCTTCACGATGATGCCACTTGCTATAGATACGGCGAAACAATCCATGGCTAGTGCCAATGCTAAAAACCAGATATCGAGTTGATTCATAAATTATTATATTTTTTATTGCAATATTATAGTTCTGAAATAATCTTTCAGTACACCCTTGTAGCGATTCTGGCTGTCAGCGCAAAGTATAATAATCTGCCGACCGTCTGATAATTTCGGTCCTAGACACATACCTTCGTAATTGGCAAAGTTGAAACTCGCCAGTTGTAATGAAGTACGCCATGAGCAGATTAGATGTTTGTTTGGTTTGCCAGGAACGATACGGAATATGCGATTCTGCACCCAACTACCCAATTTCATAGAAGTAAGATACAGTTCACGTTCGAGAACAAGAAGGGTGGAGTCGTTAAGTGAAAGTAGTTCGGAAACACCATAGGCATGTCGGTTTTGTGGCGTATTGCCAGACTTTATAGGTTTCTCAATGAAATATGGAAATTCTTTTTCTTCAGTTAAGTCCGTATTTAATTGTTTTAGTCGTAACATTAAGCAGCTATCACCGATAAGTGGCGACTCGTTGATAGTAAACAGTTTGTCGCGGGTTTTATCGTATGTAATGCTCTCTATACTTCTATTGGGGATGCAATGTTTCTTATAATCAGTAATCTCGACAGAGTGTAAGATCCTTTTTAAATTAACGTCATATTCTATGATATTCGACGGTCCCTCGTTACCAATATATATACGATTTGTAGTTGGATTGAAAGTTATAGCCTCCTGATCAAGATTGTTGCCATTAAGATTTATAAATTCCTTATTTGTCACATTAGTTATTTCACCGTTATCATTGATATCAATATGGAAAATATAATATCCCTCATTGTCACCCTTATCTGATACAACGGCATAGTCATCATTACCTATATTGGCAATGCCACTGTAGTTGCCAGGAGGAATGGCAGAAAAATAATATTGTGGCATAATACTAACCGAATTATAATTTTTCCAAATCTCTTGTCCCTGAATAGAAAGGCTCAGTAATGTTATTATACCGAATAGAATATATCTTTTCATATTCAATAAATTGTTGTCTTCTTTTTTGTAGTCTTTACGGAAGAAACGGTGCAAAGTTAATAAAAAATACTGATATGTACAGATTGTATTTCTTTTTTAATGTATTTGTATTATTAAAATTTATGTTGCGATGCAATATAAAATTATGTTTGGCGTTATTATATTGATTTCCAATAAATATACAACAACCAAAAACTTCCAATGAGGTTAATTATGATTAAATCTTATATGTAAGATGTCATTATATCAAATAAAATGACTACCTTTGCAAGCCTTTTGATAGGGTGAGAATACGGAAATAACTGATAGTCAGGAAGTTAAGAATAAGAATTAGGTAAAAGGATGAGACAACTAAAAATTCAAAAGAGTATAACTAACCGTTCAAGCGAAGCCTTGGATAAGTATCTCGTTGAAATTGGACGTGCACCACTAATCTCTATTGATGAAGAGATTGATCTTGCGCAGAAAATCAGAAAGGGCGGTGCTGAAGGAGCACGTGCTAAAGAGAAACTTGTTACAGCCAACTTGCGATTTGTCGTTTCTGTTGCAAAACAGTATCAACATCAAGGACTATCACTTACAGACCTTATTGACGAAGGTAATATTGGTCTTGTTAAGGCTGCCGAGAAGTTTGATGAAACTCGTGGATTTAAATTCATCTCTTATGCCGTTTGGTGGATTCGTCAAAGCATTCTTCAGGCTATTGCAGAGCAAAGTCGTATTGTGCGTTTGCCATTGAATCAGGTTGGTTCGCTAAACAAAATCAATCGTGAAATCAATAAGTTTGAACAGCAGTTCCAGCGTAAGCCATCACTATCAGAGCTTTCTACAGTAACTAAAATTGAGGAAGAAAAGATAGATCAGAGTCTGATGGCAGACAGTCACCACGTAAGTATCGATGCTCCTTTCCAGGATGGTGAGGACAACAGCATGGTAGATATTATGGCTGGTGGCGATGATAGCCGTACAGACCGTCAGGTGGATCATGAATCTATGGCCCTTGAATTGGAATCTGTTTTGAAAAAGGTTCTTAAAGAACGCGAAATCACTATTATACGTGAATGTTTCGGAATTGCATGTCACGAAAAAGGACTTGAGGAAATAGGAGATCAGTTAGGACTTACACGTGAGCGTGTGAGACAGATACGAGAGAAGAGTATAGCTAAGTTACGTGATAGCGGCTATGCAAAAATCTTAATGAAATATCTTGGATAAAACCAATTTACGATATGATGGATAAGAGAAGCGTAGTCTTCTCTTATTTTTTTTAGAGGCTAATGATAACTAGAGAGTTGTCGAATAGGTGAGATAATAAAACAAGCTAATATATAAAACAAACTAATTAAGACAAAACTATGGTTAAAGATGACACAAATTCATTTCATGTAGTCGATGAAGGCTTTGGAATGAAAGAAGCTATTTTAGAGGCCAAGAAATGTTTAAACTGTAAGGCACCACTATGTAGAAAAGGATGCCCGATAGGAAACGATATCCCGGATTTTATCCATGCTTTAAGTATGGGTAATATGGGGGATGCCATGAGCATTATAAATAATAAAAGTAATCTTCCTGCTATTTGTGGTCGTGTATGTCCGCATGAAAAACAATGCCAAGGACATTGTGTGCTAAACAAGAAAGGGGAGCCTATACAAATAGGTAAACTAGAACAGTTTATTGCAGACTTTGATACAAATATGAATCTTATTCGCCAGAAATTGCCTCAGAAAGATCGAGGAAAAATTGCTATTATCGGTTCTGGTCCAGCCGGACTGACCGTGGCTGGAGATTTGGCAAGACAAGGTTTTAAAGTCACTATCTATGAGGGACAGAATGAACCGGGCGGTGTTTTGATGTATGGAATACCAGAATACCGTTTGCCGAAGAAAGTGGTACGTGCCGAAATATCAAAGATAGAGGCTTTGGGGGTAAACTTTGAGTGTAATACTCTCGTTGGCGAAAACGGACTAAACGTAGACAGTTTGTTCAGACTTGGATATGATGCAATATTTATGGGAACAGGAACAGCTGTTCCGCAGAATATGGACAGTACACCAGGTGCAAAACTTCATGGAGTAAGTCAAAGTACTTATTTCCTTCATAATGTGAGCAGCTTCAATGAGGGGGCAATCGGTAGAAACATGGTGCCATTGAAAGAAGGTGAGAAGGTTGGCGTTATCGGATGTGGAAATGTTGCGATGGATGCAGCCCGTACAGCTATAAGACTTGGTGCTGACGTTACAGTGCTGTATCGCCGTGCACAGGAGGAGATGCCTGCAATAAATTCAGAATACGAAGACGCATTGAGAGAAGGCGTGAAGTTTGAATGGGAAACAAGCGTAGAAGAATTTATTCAAGGAAAGAATGGCCGCCTTGCTGAGTGTAGATTAAAGACTCCGGAAGGGGAACATATAGAAAAGTTTGACCGTATTTATCTGGCTATCGGCAGTAGACCTGCCAATAGAATAGTTAGTACAACCGGGGGAATTGAAGTTGACGAAAAAGGGTATGTGAAAGTTGTTGACCGACCATGCGGAATGACTACTCGCAGAGGCGTTTTCGCAGGTGGAGATGTTGTGCATCGTCCGCAGACGGTGGTGCTTGCAATGAAAGCCGCAAAGAACGTTGCTCAGGGTATCGCAGAGTATGTGGATGCCACAAAACTAGTTGAAGTTGCTAAAAAAGTTGAAGATGATCATAATGCAGACAAATAAAACACAATTTTTTATCATTTTCGTGTTATCTATCAGTAGTTTTTAGTAACTTTGCCATCAAATATATTAATATATTCAAATAATGGCTGAAATAAAGACAATTAAGACCGCTTTGATATCGGTTTTCCACAAGGATGGTTTAGATAAATTGCTAGCTAAACTTAATGAAGAAGGTGTTAAATTTTTGTCCACAGGCGGTACTCAGAAGTTCATCGAGTCACTGGGTTACGAATGTCAGACAGTAGAGAGTGTAACGACTTATCCATCAATACTTGGAGGCCGTGTAAAGACTTTGCACCCAAAGGTGTTTGGTGGTATTCTTGCACGTCGTGAGAATGAGGGTGATCTCGCTCAGATGAAGGAGTTTGGAATCCCTTCTATCGATCTAGTTGTTGTTGATCTCTATCCTTTTGAACAGACTGTTGCAAGTGGTGCTTCAGAAGCAGATATTATTGAAAAAATTGATATAGGTGGAATATCTTTGATACGTGCAGGAGCAAAGAATTTCAAGGATGTTATAATCATTCCGAGTAAGGCAGAATATTCTGTATTGCTTGATATACTTAACAAAAAGGGTGCAAAAACTGATATTGAGGATCGCAAAATGTTTGCTGAGCGTGCTTTTGGCGTAAGCAGTCATTATGATACAGCGATCCATAATTGGTTCGTTAAATAATTAAATAAATATGGGATTTTTTTCTTTTATTCAGGAAATAGCAATGGACCTCGGTACGGCCAATACTATCATCATCAGTGATGATAAGATTGTTGTAGATGAACCATCTGTTGTTGCCCTAGACCGTCGCACGGACAAGATGATTGCCGTAGGTGCGAAGGCAAAGATGATGTATGAGAAGACTCACGATAACATACGTACCATACGTCCTTTGCGTGATGGTGTTATCGCAGACTTTACAGCTTGTGAGCTAATGATGCGTGGGCTTATTAAAATGGTTCACTCAGGCAGTCGCTTGTGGTCTCCTTCTTTAAGAATGGTTATCGGTGTCCCTTCTGGTTCAACAGAAGTAGAACTGCGTGCCGTACGTGACAGTGCTGAGCATGCCGATGGACGTGACGTCTATTTGATTTTCGAACCAATGGCAGCCGCTATCGGTATCGGTATTGACGTTGAGGCTCCAGAAGGTAACATGATTGTTGATATCGGTGGTGGTAGTACTGAAATAGCAGTAATATCTCTTGGCGGTATTGTCAGCAATAACTCTATTCGTACAGCAGGTGATGATCTTACAGCAGATATTCAGGAATATATGAGTCGTCAGCATAATGTAAAGGTTAGTGAACGTATGGCTGAACGTATTAAGATTCATGTAGGTTCAGCTCTTACAGATCTTGGAGCAGAAGCTCCTGAGGACTTTGTAGTACATGGTCCTAACCGCATAACAGCACTTCCTATGGAAGTTCCTGTATGCTACCAGGAAGTAGCTCATTGCTTGGACAAAACTATTGCGAAAGTCGAAAATGCTGTTCTTTCAGCACTAGAAAATACACCTCCAGAGCTTTATGCTGATATCGTAAAGAATGGTATCTATCTTAGTGGTGGTGGTGCTTTGCTTCGTGGCTTGGATAAGCGACTCACAGATAAGATAAATATTACATTCCACATTGCTGAAGACCCGTTGCACAGTGTCGCAAAGGGTGCAGGCATTGCACTAAAGAATGTAAATAACTTCTCATTTTTAATGAGATAATATATAGATGTAAGGTGTTGATAGGCTTGGATTCTCAAGTTGTCAACACCTAACATTTAACTCCAAATTCAGATATGCGTAACCTTCTTGATTTTCTGGCAAAATATAATCATTGGTTTCTCTTTATTCTGTTAGAGGTGATAAGTTTTGTTCTTCTCTTTCAGTTTAATAGTTATCAGGGCAGTGTTTGGTTTTCTTCAGCTAATGCTGTTACGGGAAAGGTGTATGAAGCAGAATCTGAGGTTGGTTCGTATTTCAAGTTGTCAAAGGTCAACGAAGAACTTACTCAACGAAACTTGTATCTTGAGCAGCGACTCAGAGAACTTCATCAGCAGATTGGCGATTCCATTGGTGATTCAATAATGGAAAACAGTAAGGTCTTGAAAAGTTTGCAGCCTTTCAGACTTATTCCTGCGAAGGTAATAACAAATTCTGTTGAAAAGCATGACAACCTTATAACCATCAATAAAGGTGAGGCTGATGGTGTGAAAAAAGATATGGGAGTTGTTTCAGGAACCGGTGTCGTAGGTATAGTATATCTTACTTCCGCACATTATTCAGTTATTATTCCGGTACTTAATTCACAGTCAAACATTAGTTGTGTTATTCAGGGACGCGGTTATTTCGGTTATCTTCATTGGACGGGTGGTGATGCTTCACAGGCTTATGTAGATGAGGTGCCACGTCATGCTCATTTCAAATTGTATGATTATGTAGTGACAAGTGGATACTCTTCTGTGTTCCCAGCAGGAATAATGGTAGGAAGAATAAGACACGTGTATAATTCTGCTGATCAGATGTCGTATAGACTAAAGATAAAACTCTCAACAGATTTTGGAAAACTGCGTGACGTATGCGTTGTAGACAACAGTATTATGGCTGAACGACTTCAGGTATTACGTGCTGCGCAGGATTCGATAAAGACTAAAGACGAAAAATAACAGAGTAGAAAAGTTATGAATATTCAGTTGCTTAAAGGTGGTTTTGCCTTTGCCATATTACTATTGGTGCAGGTGATGGTGTTGAATCATATACATTTGTTCAATTGCGCCACACCTTTGCTTTATGTATATATGGTGTTGCTCTTTCCACGCAATTATCCGCGCTGGGCTGAATTACTGTTATGCTTTGTAATGGGATTTCTTGTGGATGTATTTTCAGATACCCCAGGTGTTTCTATGGCATCAATGACTTTTGTTGGACTCATGCAGCCTAGTGTGTTGAAAACATTCTTGCAACGTGATAGCGCTGATGACTTAGCGCCGTCGATACGTAGCATGGGCATATATAAGTTTGGATATTATACCATCATAATGGTTCTAATATATTGTGTCTCATTTTTTACTCTTGAGACATTTAATTTTTTCAATTGGCTGCAATGGCTAGAATGTGTTGCTGGTAGCACCGTCTTGTCTGCAATATTGATATTAGCGATAGAAAATTTCCGTTCAAAATGATTTTGTCATTTATGGCGTTTTATGGAATTTCCATTTAATTAAATTACTGTACGGTGAAGGATTTTAATCTTGAAAACAGACGTTTTGTCATTAGTGGAGTGGGTATAGCTATTGTGCTCATTTATACTATTCGTTTGTTTACTCTGCAATTGGTTAGTGATGACTACAAGAAGAATGCCGACAGTAATGCATTTCTAAAAAAAATAGAATACCCTTCGCGTGGTACAGTATATGATCGCAATGGTAATTTGATGGTTTACAACCAACCAGCTTATGACATTATGGTTGTGATGAATGAAGCCCGCGGACATTTAGATACGCTTGAGTTTTGCTCAGCTTTGGGAATTACCAAAGAAGAGTTTATCATGCGTATGAAGAATGTTAAGGACCGAAACAAGAATCCAGGCTATAGTCGCTTTACACAACAGCTTTTTAAAAGTCAGCTTTCTGACAAGGAATTCAGTGTGTTCCGTGAAAAGATGTTCCGTTTTCCAGGATTTTATGTTCAAAAACGTAGCATCAGACAGTATCAGTATCCTTATGCAGCCCATGTATTGGGTGATGTAGGTGAGGTTTCTGATGCAGATATAGAGGAAGATAATTACTATCAGCCGGGTGACTATATTGGTAAACTTGGTGTGGAGAAGGCTTATGAGAATCAGTTGCGTGGTGAGAAGGGAGTTCAGATTCTTCTTCGTGATGCTCATGGGCGAATTCAAGGTAGTTATCAAAAGGGAAAGTTCGATAGAAACCCTGTTGCGGGTAAGGATTTGACATTAAGTATTGATGTCAAGTTACAGGCTCTTGCCGAACGAATGTTACAGGGCAAGATAGGTAGTGTTGTTGCGATAGAACCTTCAACAGGTGAAGTGCTCGCACTTGTCTCATCCCCAACTTATGATCCGAGGACTCTTGTAGGTAGAATGAGAAGTAAGACGCATCGTGCTTTGTCACAAAATGTGTGGAAACCGCTTCTGAATCGTGCTATAATGGGACAGTATCCTCCAGGTTCAACATTTAAGACCACGCAGGCACTTACATATCTTACTGAAGGTATTATAACGCCGTCGACAATGTTCCCTTGTAATCATGGATTTTCTTATCATGGATTGCATGTTGGATGTCACGGTCATGCTTCACCATTAAACCTTATTGATGCTATAAGTACGTCATGTAACGGATACTTCTGTTGGGGACTTTACCACATGATGAGTAATCGAAGCAAATACAAGAATGTGGAAGATGCAATGAATGTATGGCGAGATTATATGGTGAGCATGGGATTTGGATATAAGTTGGGTATTGACTTACCTGGAGAGAAGCGAGGGCTTATACCTAATTCAACATTCTATGATAAAGCTTACCATGGTTCATGGAACGGACTTACTGTGATTAGTATTGCAATAGGACAGGGTGAAGTAAATCTTACGCCTTTGCAGATTGCCAATCTGGGAGCTACCATCGCTAACCGTGGCTATTATTATGTACCTCATGTAGTGAGAAAAGTACAATATGAGCCTCTTGACACGACTTATATGCGTCGTCATTATACAAAGGCAAGTGAACGTGCTTATAGGGCAGTCGTTGCTGGTATGCGATCATCAGCCGTCAAAGGATCTAGTAAGGCATTAGGGCGTCTTCCTTTTGTCGTATGCGGTAAGACAGGAACTGCCCAGAATAGAGGTCAGGACCATTCTGTCTTTATGGGATTTGCACCAATGAATAAACCAAAAATAGCCATTGCTGTATATGTAGAGAATGGTGGTTTTGGAGCTGATTTCGCAGTCCCTATAGCAGGAGTGCTGTTTGAACAATATATGAATGGTAAACTATCACCGTCAGCTATAAGACAGGCTGATGAATTACAGAAACGTAGAATTGCTTATGGCTCGCGTAACAGATAAACAACCTAGTGTACTTCGTTCACTTGACTGGTGGACAATTGGAATATATATCGCATTGTTGGTCTTTGGATGGATTAGCGTATGCGGTGCCAGTTATACTTATGGAGATACTGATATTTTCAGTCTTTCCACACGTTCAGGTATGCAGATTCTCTGGATAGGGACATCGTTGCTCCTTGGACTTTTTATATTGTTGCTTGATGATAAGTTTTACGATACGTTCTCTTATGTCATATACGGCATATTCTTACTATTGCTATTTCTCACAATATTTAATCCACATGAGATAAAAGGTTCACGCTCATGGCTTGTGTTGGGACCGTTACGTCTGCAACCGGCAGAGTTTGCTAAGTTTGCTACAGCATTGGCTATATCCAAGCTCATGGGGTCTTATGGCTTTAATATTCATCGTTGGAAAGATTTCGTAGCTGCAAGTACTGTTGTTATTTTGCCTATGTTGTTTATTGTAGCTCAGAAAGAGACCGGTTCGGCATTGGTTTATCTATCATTCTTCTTGATGTTCTATCGTGAGGGAATGCCGGGAAGTGTTTTGTTTACCGGTTTGGCAATGATAGTATATTTCGTGCTAGGAATAAAGTATGAGAATGTGATGCTGTTTGATACGCAGACGTCGTTAGGTAAGTTTATAGTCCTGCTACTTGTGCAGATATTTTCGGCAGTGCTAGTCAATGTGTATTGCAAGGACAAGAAGAAGATGATGATATTGCTTTATTCATGCTTGGGAGTTACGTTGATATGTTTTTTGTTCTCGGTATATGTAATTCCGTCATTCAATATTGTATGGGTGCAACTTATAATTTGTCTGTTCCTTATCGGCTATCTTTTTTACCATTGGTTACGTACACACTTGTCTAGTTACTTCTTTATATTAGTGTTTGCGATAGGTTCAATAGTCTTTTTCTATTCAGCCGACTACGTGCTTAATGATGTCATGGAGCCACACCAACGTGTACGTATCAATGTGTTGTTGGGACTTGACGAGGATATAAGCGGTGCTGGATATAACGTACATCAAAGTGAGATTGCAATAGGCTCAGGAGGATTGCAGGGAAAAGGATTCCTTAATGGAACTCAGACTAAATTGAAATTCGTTCCAGAACAGGATACTGACTTTATATTCTGTACTGTTGGTGAGGAGGAAGGATTCCTTGGTTCCGCAGGAGTGCTATGCTTATTCCTTGCGTTGATATTAAGGTTGATGCATCTTGCCGAACGGCAACCGTTTGCCTTTGGACGAATATATGGTTATTGCGTGCTAAGTATATTCCTATTCCACTTATTTATAAATGTTGGTATGGTGTTGGGACTTACTCCGGTAATCGGAATTCCGTTACCTTTCTTCAGCTATGGAGGTTCCTCTTTGTGGGGATTCACGCTATTGCTGTTTATCTTCCTGCGTATAGATGCAGGAAGAAATCTAGTGCGTACTTAGTGAATATCCAATGTCGCTGATACCAGGAAGTATTTCGCGCTTCATGTTGTGTCTTACCCTTACAACCAGACTATCACCTTTGTTAAGACTTACTTGATTTATCTTGAAATTGTATTGGTAGTAGCTTATTCCAAGTCCCTTGCTGTTACCATTCTTGTCGATAAGTTGACAGTTAATGGTGTCACTCTTAGTGAGGTGTGACGGATAAACCGTCTGGTCAACAATAAGTGTGAGTCCCATAAAAGGAAATGAACTGTTGATTCTCAATCCCAGATTAGCTGTAAAGACACCATCCGAATTCATTTTTGGTACCTCAAATTTTAGGGTATCGTTCTTTTCCCACCCAGAAACAGGTGTATGCTGATATTTGTCATACACCTTGTTACCGGTACAGGAACTTATAACAGCCATTGCCGTTATAATAAATATCGTAAAGATATTCTTTCTCATATTATATTATCCTTCTTGCCCGTTGTTCTCAACTTTAGGAGGATAGTTTTTTCTTCTGTTGTTATTGCGTTGAGGACGGTTGTTGTTCTTATAGGTGCCGTTGTTCTCGGCATTATAAGTTTCCGCATTGTTTTCCTGTGGCTTATTGTCATTCGTGACATTGCGGTTCTTACTTTTGGTTTTCTTCTTTCGTTTAGAACTGTCGAAACGGTTGATGTCGTCTTCAAGAAGATCTTTATGTGTTTTTGGTGCTTTTGCCTTATCATTTTCAAGAAGTGACAGAGGTTTTTCACCGTTTTGGTTCATTTCTATAATCTCTTGTGCACGCTGTGTAGTGACAGACTCCATGTTAGCGGCCATATTCTTGTCGGTAGAGTAGGTGATGATTCCTGTAAGGATGTCACTCTTGAACAAGTGGTAATCGTTGTCCATAGTTTGTAGTACGATGTCCCTGTTAGGAACCTTCTTACCAGCTTCAACATATCCGTCAACCTCATAGTTAAGGCAGCATTTCAGTTTTGCACACATACCTGCAAGTTTCTGTGGATTTAGTGATATGTCCTGAAAACGTGCTGCATTTGTACTAACGCTAACAAAGTTCTTCATCCATGTGGCGCAGCATAGCTCACGTCCGCAAGGACCAGTACCGCCGATACGTCCAGCCTCTTGTCTAGCACCAATCTGCTTCATTTCAATCCTTACGTGGAAAGCAGCAGCCAAATCCTTTATAAGTTGTCTGAAGTCTACTCTCTCGTCAGCGATATAATAGAATATGGCTTTGTTTCCGTCACCTTGGTATTCTACGTCACCAATCTTCATTTGTAGATTCAGGCCCTTAGCAATCTGTCGGCTTTGAATCATCGTGTCGTGTTCACGCGATTTAGCTTCTTCGTATTTCTCAATGTCAACAGGTTTAGCGATGCGGTAAATACGTTTTATGTCTTCGGCAGATTTCAGGTTAGCTTTTTTTATCTGTAGCATTACCAGTCTTCCTGTAAGAGTGACAATACCTATATCGTGACCCGGAGTAGATTCAACGGCAACGATGTCACCTTTCTTTAAATCAAGTCCATTCACGTTATGATAATATCCCTTACGAGTATTCTTGAATTGAACCTCAACTAGGTCTGTGCTCTCAGCGTTACCAGGAACGTCAGCCAGCCAATCACAAGTGTTGAGTTGTCTGTCCTGTCTGCCATAAGCTCGGCAGCAGAGTCCGTGGTCACAACCCTTAGAGACCTTGAATTTCATATTTTTATAATCCATACGAATTGTTATTTTCTAATTAGTAAAACAATCATTTGTAGAGCCAAATCGAAAAATACTATTTTTCCGTTGGCATTTTGCCCTATATCTCTTCTTGCCTTCTGCAATAGTTCTGAAATCTCTATCACATTGGCTTCGTTAATGAATCTTGCGAATTTGCTAGAGAAGTTTTCCTCCTCTTGAGTCATATAGCACAACTCGGTTTGTTTGAAGTTATACATGAAGTTTTCTCTCACCATTCTAGAGAAATAGTTCAGCATGCGACGTTGCTTTTCCCTTCCATAGCTTGTGGATACAATCTCGCTCCATTTCTTCAGTTCCTTTATATTGCGCTGATAAGACAGTCGCATAAGCATAACAAACATATCGAGGAATTGACGGTTTTCGTTTCCTGCATCAAGATTTTCTAGTGCTCGCAACCAGTTGCCATTAGCAATATGTGCTATTCTGTGTGCAATATCTTGGTCTAGTCCACGGCGTTCTGTCAAAGCCTTTTCTATGGTATCGTCTTCAATCTTCTTTATATCTATTCTTTGTGTACGACTTTTTATAGTGTCAAGCAGCAGTTCTGGTTCTTCACAAACCATTATGAATACTGTCTGATGTGGCGGTTCTTCCAATAGTTTCAATAGTTTGTTGGCACATTCTGCATTCATCCTTTCCGGAAGCCATATAATGCTGACCTTATATCCCCCCTGGCTTGATTTCAAACTCATCTTTCGAGTCAGTTCGTCACTTTCTCCAGCGCCGATAATAGCTTGTTGGTTAGCAGCGTCCATTTTTGCGAGCCAGTTGTCAATGAAGAAATATTGACTTTCGGAAATCATCTCGTGCCATTCTCTAGTAAAGTCGTCACTTATCATTTTGTGGTCGGCAGACATTCCTGTCGGCTTTATCACAGGGTAAGTGAAGTGAAGGTCGGGATGTTCCCAATTCTTTAGCATGGCTTCAGCATTCTTTATTGCCATTTGGTCACTCAATAGTGAATTCTCACCGTCACGCTCACCTAAGAGATATGACGCGAAAGCCATTGCAAGAGCCATCTTGCCGCTTCCAGAAGGGCCGCATAGCATCATAGTACTCGGCACTCGTTGTTCTTCAACAAGTTGTCTGAGTCTTCCAATTGCCTCTTCCTGACCTATAACATCACTGAACTTCATCGGCCTATAATATATCCTTTGCTATTTCCTTAACACTATCTACTGCAGAAACAGTGTAGAAATGTATTGTTTCAAACCCTGCTGCGTATAGTTCTTTGCATTGTTGTATACCCCATTCAATACCCAATCTCTTTGCGTCGTCATCGGTCTTGCATTTAATCACTTCCTCTGCGAGTGATTCAGGTAAGTCGCATCTGAATGTTCGTGGTACAACAGTAAGCTGTGATAGCTTTGCCAATGGCTTTATTCCGGGTATGATAGGAATGGTGACTCCCATTTCTCTCGCCCGTTTAACGAAATCAAAAAACTTATTATTGTCATAAAACAGTTGTGTTACAGCATACTGTGCTCCAAGATCCTGTTTCATTTTGAGGTATTTTATATCCATTTCCAGATTTGGTGCTTCCTCATGTCTTTCAGGGTATGCAGCTACACCAAATGTGAATTTAGTACCTGGATGTTTGATTGGCGTTCCGTCATTAAAGAAACCCTCATTGAATTTGTTTACCTGTTCAATAAGTTCTGTTGTATGTGTGTATCCTCCCTTTGTAGGAGTAAACATTCTGTCGTCTTTAGCCTTGTCACCACGAAGTAGTAATAGATTTTCGATACCAAGAAATTGCAAGTCAAGGAGTTCGTATTCAATGTCTTCAGCACTTGCACCACTACAAATAACGTGTGGAATTACAGGAATACTGTATTTGTTGCTTATTGCAGCAGCTATTGCGATTGTTCCGGGACGCCTGCGTAACCTGTTGCGTTCAAACTGTCCGTTTGGAAGCTCCTTGTAGACATACTCGCTATGATGAGTAGTAATATTAATATAAAGGGGGTCGAATATTTTTAGTTTGTCAATTGTCGCAAACAGATTTTCAGTGCCGTTTCCTTTTAATGGAGGCAGCACTTCGAATGAGAATTTTCGTTTACCCTTATTCTTGTTTATTATTTCTATTACTTTCATGTTTATCGGGCGCAGGTACAATTTGTTGCAAAGTTAGTAAAAAACTACATAATAAACGAAGAAAACAATAAAAATGACGTGAAAGATATTCTTTATAATTGGTATGACTTTTTCAAAGGCAACACTTTTTTCATAAGGAAACAGTAGCTGCGTTGCTCAATAAAACAAACACTATTGGTTAGTGGCGAATATTAAGATAAAGCCTTGAAGATTATAGGTATCACATATTCAGAACGAACTGGTCGTCCCTTTTCTGTTCCTGGTTTCCATTTTGGCATTTTCTTCATTACACGTAATACCTCACTATCACAATCAGGATCCAAAGACTTGATAATTTTTATATCAGAAATAGAACCGTTTTTATTGACAATGAAACTTACAATGACCTTTCCTTCAATTTTCTTTTCTTCGGCAGATGCAGGATAACGAAGATTGCGAGTAAGCCATTTCATAAATTCAGTGGCACCTCCTGGAAATTCAGGTAATTCTTCAATAACTCTAAACAATATCTTATCCGTGTTAGCATTAACCCCATTGTGATTAGTTGTCTTATTGGCAAATCCCGTGGTGTCAGCCGGTATATTTATTGAATTTGATTCTTCACCTTTAGCAGCGTTACCGTCAGTTGAAAGTCCAGAGGCTGTAACATCCTTGTCGGGCATGATAACAGGAGCAGTGTATGCAGAGCGTCTGCCAATTTTTTTAGAAATATTTTTATGTGCAATATTAAGCAGTTTTGGAGCAGACAACTTATATTTGTTTTGAGCTGGTTTCATTTCAGACAAAACTTGGTCAAGGTCCATGTCGTATTTTTCCTTTGGAGTGAAGAGTAGTGCCAATAACATAAATAAGAAAGGCAAAGCTACAATCGCCACCAACGCAATAGTAACAATCATATTGCGACGTGCCGACTCAATGCGCAATTTGTATGCACCATACTTTTTGTTCTTCCCTTCGAAGATTATATCGCACCATTCTTTGGATGTCATGTCAATTTTTCTCATCCCAATATTTACCTTGTTATGATATGGCTTTTGCCTATTGCGTCAATTGCCCGATTTCAATTAATATTATATATTTTTTTATAAATGCATGCGAATATAGTTATTTTTTCACATCAAAGAAAAAATATCGTTGTTTTTTCACTTATTTTATACGCTTTGCCCCTGTTTGGCTTATCTTTGTAGTCAAAATATCAAGTATATGGATATACAACACGCAAAACTTATAGCCGCGATGACGGAATATGATAAAGGCGATGCTATGAGAATTCAGCATTTCATGAAAGTGCATGATTATGCCGTCACAATAGGTACTCTAGAGGGATTGGGAGAAAACATGATGTCTATTCTTGAGTCCGCTGCAATATTGCATGATATCGGAATACACATAAGCGAAGAAAAATATGGTTCCTCTAATGGTAAATATCAAGAGAAAGAAGGACCGGCTGAAGCTAGCAAACTTCTTTTCTCATTAGGAGGATACAGTAATGAACAAATAGATAGAATATGCTATCTTATTGCTCATCATCATACTTACAATGATATTGACGGACTTGACTATCAAATTCTTGTAGAATCAGACTTTCTTGTAAATATATATGAAGACCAGTTATTACCTCTGGCAATAGATAATGTCAGGAAGAAAATATTCCGTACAAAATCAGGGCTTGACTTGCTTGATAATATGTATAACATAATAACATAAGAAGATTGATGACTTATATTTAAATGCAAAAAAACGATGAAAAAGCAGGTAAGCTGTCTTAAAATAATCACTAATAATTTAAAATATTATAAAGGGAGTAAACATTTTATTGTTTTATGCGTCTAATAATTAAATTTGCAATCATAAAGAACTTAAAATTTATAGATATGAAGAAAAATGTATTGATGTTAACGCTTATAGCTGGAACATTGTTAATAAGCAGTTGTGCAAGCAAAAAGGAATTGCTGAATTGCCAGACAGAAAATAAGGAACTGGCTTCTAATTATCAGGATTCAAAGGAGCAACTTGCTGCAAGTAAAGTCCGTGTAGCTAGCCTTGAAGACCAACTGGCACAGCAGAAGAAGGACTATGCATATTTGCAGAATTCTTTGGACAAGAGTTTAACAAATGCAAACTCAAACAATATCAACATTTCAAAACTTGTTGATCAGATAAATGAAAGCAACCTTTACATTCGTCATCTGGTTGAGGTGAAGAGCAAGAGTGATTCTCTTAACATGGTACTTACAAACAACCTTACACGTTCTCTAAGCAAGGACGAAATGAAGGAAGTAGATGTTCAGGTTCTTAAGGGTGTGGTATATATATCACTTGCTGATAACATGCTATACAAGAGCGGAAGTTATGAAATCAACGACCGTGCTGCCGAGACACTGAGCAAGATTGCTAAGATTATCATGGACTATAAAGACTATGATGTCCTGATAGAGGGTAACACCGACAATGTGACTGTAAACACAATGGCTTCGAGTATGAAGAATATTCGTAACAACTGGGACCTTTCTGCACTTCGTGCATCTAGTGTCGTTAAGTATCTGCAAGATCATTACGGAGTAGATCCAAAACGTCTTACAGCAGGTGGACGCGGTGAATACAATCCTATTGCTACCAACGATACTGAAATCGGAAAGCAGCGCAATCGCCGTACACAGATTATCATCACTCCAAAGCTTGACCAGTTTATGGACTTGATAGATAAGGCTCCTGAAGATAAATAAGAATATTAAAAGGTAAGAAGATTATATGAATGGCGTAGGACTCAGTAAAATGAGTTCTGCGCCATTTTTTTGTTTTCATTTTTGTGAGGATAGCATATTTAATGTAAAAGCTATCAATTAACAACTATTCGTTAGCTTTTTTCGTTAATCTGGAATCTTTTTTCTATATTTGCAAGCACTATTGATAATTAAGTATAGCTTTTATGGAAAAGATTAAAATGACCACACCACTAGTGGAGATGGACGGTGATGAGATGACACGTATTCTTTGGAAGATGATTAAGGATGAACTGATACTTCCATTTGTAGACCTGAAGTCAGAATACTACGATCTAGGACTCCCTAACCGTGATAATACTAGTGACCAAGTGACTATAGACTCAGCTAATGCAACACGCAAATACGGCGTGGCTGTGAAATGTGCAACAATAACTCCAAATGCCAAACGAATGGACGAATATCATCTGCACAAGATGTGGAAAAGTCCTAACGGCACTATACGTAGCATTATGGACGGAACTGTATTCCGCGCTCCAATAACTATCCCGTCAATTCATCCAGTTGTGAAGAATTGGGAACAGCCAATAACAATAGCTCGTCACGCCTATGGTGATGTCTATAAGAGTGTTGAGATTCGTGCTAATGAACCAGGAGTGGCAAAACTAGTGTTTGAAGGTAAAAGTGGAAATAAGCAGGAGATAGAAATCCATAACTTTGATGGTGCTGGAGTTATTCAGGGAATGCACAACACTGATAAGAGTATAAACTCTTTTGCGCACAGTTGTTTTAAATTCGCCATAGATACAAAACAAGATTTGTGGTTTGCTACAAAAGATACTATCAGTAAAACTTATGACGCGCAGTTCAGACAAATATTTGAGGAAGTGTATGAGAAAGACTATAAGCAAGAGTTTGAAAAACTTGGAATTGAATATTTCTACACACTTATTGATGATGCTGTTGCACGAGTAATACGTAGTAAGGGCGGATTTATATGGGCATGCAAGAACTATGACGGAGACGTGATGAGCGACATGCTGTCAACAGCGTTTGGTTCGCTTGCAATGATGACCTCGGTATTAGTTTCTCCTGATGGCAAATATGAATACGAGGCTGCTCACGGAACAGTGACAAGGCACTATTATAAATACTTGAAAGGCGAGGAGACAAGTACCAACCCTATGGCAACGATATTTGCTTGGAGCGGTGCTCTCAGAAAGAGAGGCGAATTAGATAACATCAACGAGTTGGTTGAGTTTGGTGACAAACTAGAACAGGCATGTCTTGACACACTTAATTCAGGAATAGCTACAAAAGACTTAGTAAATCTTATGGAAGGTGTTGAGACAACGCAAGCCAACAGTGATGAGTTTATTGCTGCAATAAGAAAAAATCTGGAGAGAAGTCTTAGTAACTGATTAATAAAAGATCTTTAACTTTAGAATTTATATAAAGAAGTCCGTTGTTGCATTTATGCAACAGCGGACTGTTGTTTATAAGGTAAATAACTTTAGATAAACTAAAACTATTAACCAATAGCAACTATTTATTAGCCGAGTCCCATTTATATGTCCCATCACATGTTATCTTGGCAGTTAGATTATCTATCATAAGATTAAAATCTCCCTCTTCAAGAATCCATTTACCATCGTATCCAACAAATGCCAAATCATTTGCTGGAAGGCGTATTGTTACAGTTTTAGTTTCCCCAGGTTGCAGTCCGATTTTTTCAAAGCCACGAAGTCTGCGCCCATCAGGAGTCATTGATGCAATGAGGTCTGAACTATAAAGAAGAATACTCTCTTTTCCAAATGTACTACCAATATTCTTCACATCAACAGAAACATCAAGAGTGTCATCTTTCAGAAAATGTGTTTTGCTGATTCGTAAATTACTATATTTATACTCAGTATAACTTTTTCCATAACCAAATGGCCATTGTTGAGTTATCTTAGCATTATAATCATACGCACCTTCCATAGTTGAAACTTCCTGACTTTTCTTAAAATCATAATTAGCAAGTGAATTTATTTCACTAGGGTAGGTATATGGAAGTTTACCTGAAAAATTACTGTCTCCAGATAATAAACTTACTAAAGCATCGGCTCCATAATTTCCTGGAAGCATTATATCTACAACACCATTTGCCAATGGCACTATATCCGAAATGATACGTGGGCGACCTTCGTTGAGAACAAGAAGTATCGGTTTGCCAGTCTCTGAAAGTCTTTTTACAAGATTCCTTTGATTCACCGATAATGAAAGATCAGTGAGATTACCTGGAGTTTCTGTATATGAATTCTCACCAATACAAGCCACTATGACATCTGCAGATGACGCCGCATTTACTACAGCCTCAATATCAGAAACATTCTCTTCATAATACTTTCCTTGCTCGTTGTATGTTACACCTTGGCAAAGTTTTACATTATCCTTTCCATATTTATTGCAGAAAGCCTCATATATAGTATTATATTTTCCTGCGAATTTATCTGTCAAGTTTCCTTGCCATGTATAACTCCAACCACCATCAAGACAGCGCATTTGATTAGCATTAGGTCCTGTAAGTAGTATTTTCTGTCCTTTTTTCAATGGCAGTATACCATTCTCATTTTTTAGAAGGATTATACTTTCTGTTGCTCCTTCTAAACTCAGTTTAGCGAATTCGTTACCTCCAAACTTAGGATAATCAGAAAGTTTCTGTGTAGGATTATCAAATAGTCCCAAACGATATTTCATACGAAGTACACGTTTTACAGCATCGTCAATTCTATTCATAGAAATGCTACCATCCAATACTAATTGTTTAATAAGATCACATGTGGTAGGATCGTATGGTTCCATTATCATGTCAATACCGGCGTTTATGGCAATTCGCAATGCGTCTTTCTTGTCTTTGGCAACCATTTCGCGGGTATAAAGATTATTTATATCTGCCCAGTCTGTAACAAGTACACCGTCCCAACCAGTTTGATCTTTCAACCATGTAGTAAGCAATTCATGATTGGCATGAACAGGCATCCCATTTACGGATGCAGAATTAACCATTACTGAAAGTGCTCCATTATTAATACCAGCAAGAAACGGCGCAAAGAATTTTTCACGTAAGTCTGCCGGAGAAATATATGCTGGTGTTCTGTCCTTTCCAGTCCAAGGAACGCTATATCCAAGATAATGTTTAAGAGATACCGCAATATGTTGGTTATCTATATTATTGGGATTATTTCCTTGAAATCCTAAAACCATAGTTTTAGCCATTTCTGAATTAAGGAAACAGTCTTCACCAAAATTTTCCCATATCCTAGGCCAACGCGGATCACGTCCTAAGTCAACAGTAGGACTGTAACTCCAAGGTACACTTACCGCACGTGTTTCATAGGCTGTAGCTTCAGCGCAACGACGTGCAAGATCTCTGTTAAATGTTGCTGCTACATTTATGTTTTGAGGGAAAAGAGTTCCATCTTGCGTATATGTAGAACCATGATTCTGGTCTAGACCGTAAATGCATGGTATGCCTATACGCTTAATTGATATTTTCTGAATGTCAGACAAATACTTTTCCCAAAGCTTAGCTGTTGGAGCTATCGTATTTGGGGCATTCAGTATAGATCCTATCTTGTAGCGATTGAATATACTATCAGCCTTAGCTAAGTTAATATGGAATACTCCGTTTTTGTCATTATTACCCAAAAGGTCAACAACTACTTCCATCATCTGTCCTACCTTTTCGTCGGTAGTCATCTTGCTGAGTGTATGATTGACTTTTTGTTCTAGTTTCACATCTTCTTTTATTACCGGTACGGCTGCTTGTATTTTACAAGCAGCCATTAAAATTACCGGTAGTATTGCTAATTTATTTTTAAATAACATATTTACTTTATATGCGTATATGTTTATTCTACAGTAACTCTGTCTACATAAAATCCATGACCAGCGATAGCCAATGCACCCTGATTGATGATAAGGTTGCGGTCGTCTTCGTTGAGTACAAATTCCCAAACACCGTCAGCTGCAATGTCTCTCTTCGTACCAACAGACAATAATGTCCACGACGGAGTCATAAGTTGGATCTGATGATAAGAATCGCCCGACTTAAGAGAATAGTAAACTCTGACATGTGTACCGACATTTACATTATTGAACATAGAAGATACCGTACTTTGGAAAATTTTGTTTGGATCTCCATCTGGAAGTTCCCATGAAACATAACTGTGACCTTCCCATAAAGTCTTTTCTGAGGTAACTGTGAGATTGCCAGTAGCAACAAAAGTATTGTTTACGTAGAACTTTACGTCATCACCAGCTTTTGTTTTTGCAGTCATTACATAATCTCCAGCTTCAAGGTCTGGACAGGTGAATGTTACAGATGTCGCAGTCTGTGCTACAAAATCAGTAATAGCCTTACCGTTTATTGTTATAGAAGCCACATTCTCCATATTGATACCGTTTATAGTGACAGGGGCCTTAACACCTGAACGTATAGCTGCGTCAACAACCATAGTCTGTTTGCTAATCGTTATCTTATTGGCACCATACATTTTACCGTCAGAAGTCACCATTGCCACACGATAGCTGCTATCGGCAAGAGATGTCGGGACCGTGTATTTTAATGAACTTCCGTCAGAAGAAGGTTGTGCGTCAACGGTAACACCACCAATTACAAGACTCTTGATGTCAGTAAGCTTTCCTCCGAAAAGGGTTGCACTTCCACCGGAAGCCACGATACGTTCTACACCAACGGTTGATGTATATGGGTCGGTGTCTAGTGGTTTTACATTTACCAATCCCTCACGGAATGTAGACTTGCCTTCAACGGTAGTTGCAATGACCTTAACGTCGTAAGTTCCAGCAAGAAGAGTTGTATCTATAGCCATACCAGTATGGGATTCTTGTCCGTCAAAGTTCCATTTAACTGTGGTGAACTCTGCAGGTGTTACGGTAACCGTCATAGAGAAACTACCGTCACGATTGAATTCCGAAATCACTGGGAGTTCGCCATTAACCCTATTTGGAAATACAGGATCCAGAATGTGTGGATTATCACTTGATGTAGCTGTGGCATAGGGATCATCATCACTGCACGAAGTAACGGTAACCGCCATTGTGAGAACTGCCAACAACATAAAATATATCTTTTTCATATTATTCTAAATTTTAACACGTTGTTTAACTTACTATTACTTTACATCCCACCATACGTGAGTGTGCCAATCATCTTTTCCTCCCATTACCTGCAAAGCATCATTGTAGCCCTGCTTGTTATAAGAAGATTCAAGAACAGGATAACAAAGGCGAACTGGAATATCGTCACCACCAGTAAGGTATTGTCCGAATCCATAGTCCTTAGGTGATTTCATTGCAGGATAACCAGAACGGCGCACGTTAGCCCAACATTCAGCAGGATTTGTGAAGTGTAAAATCCAAGCCTGTGTGTTTATAGCAGCCTTAGCCTGTTCTGCAGTGTGGCCGATATCGTTGTTGGCAATATATGTATTGAAGTCAGCATCAGAAACCTTGTCGCATCCATAACTATCTGAAAGAAAATCCATGGCTGCACGTACACCTTTTGTGTATAGTTCGGTAACCGTACCCTTGTTGCTTATCCATCCTTTTAGTGTAGCCTCAGCCAATAGAAAATCTACTTCGGCTGAAGTAATTATGACACCAGGATTGTCGCTTTTCAGAAAGTTGTTGGCAAGTTTAGGCTCAACTTCACGAGCCACATTAGGATCAACAGAAGGATTATTCTTTGCAATCTCGGTTAACTTATCACTCTTGAATCCTGTAGGCCAAGGTTCCCAAGAGAATGCCCCTGGAATATTAGGTGTAAGCTTATTATTAGTCTTAACTTCGTCAGTGATATCAATACGGTTTTCAGTTCCTGTAGAGCTCATCAATTTGTCATAATAGCAACGTGCCATACTGAATGTTCTTGGGTCGTTGTTATTGTTTAGTTGATTAAAAAGAGTCGAGCAGATGTAGCTAGGATTATTTGTCGGGTCATTACCGAAAAGCAGTTTTGAAAGTGCGTTTCCACGGAAATCAGAATAGCTTTCCTGACCGAAACTAAATGCGATAGACATATAATTAATCAATGCGTCATCGGCAGAGTTCTCAATAATACCACCATCTGCATTAAGAGCCTTTACGAATTCTGTTTTAGCCTTGTCAGGTTCGACGTCAGAAATTCGCATTGCGAAACGTAACCGAAGAGAATTGGCTAGTTTTTTCCATTTAACTACATCACCTTTATATATGACGTCACCGCTAATCTTGTCACCGGCTGCATTAAGCATTGTCGTGGCAGTATCAAGCTGTTGGAAAAAATCAGCATAGATATCTTTTTGCAAGTCATATTTAGGGTTCGTTATTCCTCCATAGAATCCAAGTCCAGCCTCTGAATAAGGTACGTTGCCATAGGTATCTGTTATTATAGACATCAGGTAAACACGATACACACGCATTGCAGCGTTAACGTTTGACTTCGCATTATTACCGTTTGTACGAATCTCTCCATCTGTAAGATTCTTTATCGCATTAGGATAGAGAGTCGTCCACATGCGGCTCATTTCCTGGTTGTCAACAGTATGTCGTCCTCCATAGTTGGTGGTGTTCCAACATCCCATCAACTGCTGTGAGAAAGCATAGAAATAATTACGATATATTTCTACCATGCTCAGGTCTCCATAAGTTTGCAATTCTGCAGTGGTGAGCTGTGCGTTTGGATCTATTGTAGCAGCCTTTGATGGGTCTGTATTCATATCGTTCATGTAGTTGTCACTACAAGAGACTGTGATAAGTGGAGCTACGATAGCCAATAATATTATCAAATATGATTTATAATTTTTCATTTCTTTATCTCCTTTATTTTATAAAAGACCTATTGTATTAGAATTTCACGTTAACGCTGATACCATAACTCTTGCGTGATGGCATAGAACCATATTCAAGTCCCATACCAGTGGTGTTGTTATAGTTTGAATCAGGGTCAATGTTTGGAATGTTCTTCCATACAATAAACGGATTACGTGCCACAAGAGATATCGTTAAACCATTGATAGCTTTCTTCAACCATTGTTGAGGTACATTGTAACTCAATGTGAGCTCACGGCACTTTATATAAGAGTTGTCATAAATGAACATTGACGGAGCATTGCGGCATACGTTCATCCAATAGTCTTCCGGATTTACGTAGATATCGTTCTTGCGATAAGTTCCGTCGCCATTGTCTATAACGCCAGGAGCTATATAACCACCTGTCGGTTTCCAGCTTTCAGAGCCTTTAGCGATGCCAGCTTCCTGACGCTGTTCTTCAGACTTATACCAATCTTCACGACCAGCTAAAGTTTGTTTTGCCTTTCCAGATTCGTAAGATGCACGTGCTGACATAGAATATAAGTCAGCACCAACCTTTACATCAAATATCGCATTTAGTGATAAGTTTTTGTATGTAAGAGTTGTCGTGACACCTCCAGTCCATTTCCAAGAGGCATTTCCCAATACGTGATTGCTCTTGTCGTATTCAGGTAGACCTGTAGAAGGATTAATAAGAATCTGTCCAGCATCGTTTCTCTTGAAGTCTGGACCAACAATAGAACCAAAGTTCTCGCCGACTTTAGCAGCAACTTGAACATCAAGCCAAGAGGCTTTTTCAAGTTCAAACATATCCATGTCGTCAACCAATCTTTTTACCTTATTGCTATTCTTTGAAAAGTTGAGATTTAAATCCCAAGAGAAGTCTTTTGTCTGTATGGGGCGTGTGTTTAATGCTATTTCAAGACCTTTGTTGTCTATTTCACCTGCGTTAATCAATCTATATGTATATCCAGATGTCCATGATGAAGCCATACCCATAATCTGGTTCTTACTCTTCTGTGAATAGTAAGTGATGTCAAGTCCCATTCTGTTGTTGAGGAACTTAGTTTCAATACCGATTTCGAAAGAGTTTGTTCTTGTTGGCTTCAAGTCTTTGTTTGGAATTGTATTATTGTTGATGTATCCTATTGTGTATCCTGGATATGTAAACTTAGACTTTGTATATACTAATCCAAGCTGATATGGATCAGTATCACTACCTACCTGTGCCCAAGACATACGCAATTTACCGTAAGGAAGCAGATTGCCCAGTTTGGTTAATTCAGAGAAGACAAAACTTCCTGAGAATGAAGGATAGACATATACGTTATTGTTTGTTGGTAGGGTAGAGCTCTGATCACCACGTAATGTAGCGTCCATATATAGAAGGTGTTTCCAACCAAGGTTTAAAGAACCATAAAGAGAATTAATCTGTTTACGATATGTGTTCTGTTCCAAACTAATCTCATTGAAACTCATCAAAGCCTTGACATCACGTATCTGCATATCCTGCGCTGTGGTGATCGTAGTGAGATTGTTCACCTTGTATATACTTCCGCCAAGTGTAGCATTGAGGTCAAAGTCGCCCCAACTGTTGTTGTAAAGGGCAAGAGCCTCGAAGTTATACATGCGGTTGCGGAAGTTGCTGTCTTGCATACGACCAGCTTCAAATCCTGGTGTTGTTGGAGCCTTGAAATCCTCGAATGTAAACCAGTTGAGATCGGCACCCATTGTTGTCTGTAATTTCAAGTGCTTGTCGATATTCCAAACTAACTTACCTGTAAGACGGAATTGGTCTTTTTTAGAGTCGTTAGAGTTTTTATATACATCCCAATATGGGTTCACATTATATGGGTCCATACCGTTCCAGTTAGCATAATCTCCGTTGGCATCCTGATAAGTTCTCAGCCAAGACTGATTGTATGTCGTAGCCAAAGTCATAAGGTTCTTGCCGATATTTGATTTGCTATCACCTAGAGCCGGACGGTTTTTAACATCCTCACGTGTGTAGTTAGCACTGAAATCAAAGTCAACATTACCTACAGATGTATTGGCGCGCAAGTTGAAAATGTCACGGCTCATGTGAGTCTTTGGCACTATATCCTTGTTGCGCATGTCGGTATATGTGAAACGCATACCAGTCTTTCCGTTGTTAACTCCAACAATAGCTGTGTTTGTAGCCGTAAAACCTGGACGGAAAAAATCTGATGTATTGTTAGGTATAATCATATATGGACGCTGTACACCATCAAAATATTTCAGACTGTTAAGAGCGTCGGCTTTAGGTCCCCAACTTTTGTTGGTATTTGAAACGGCATCAATACTATATGTACCGTTGCTGCCCATACCATAAGTCTGTTGGATGTCATTCCACTTAGCCAACTGTGTGTCCATTGTAACAGAACCGTTGTATTCAACGCTGAATTTATCTTTTCCTGCTTTTTTAGTGGTGATGAGAATCACACCGTGAGAGGCACGACTACCATAAAGAGCAGAAGCGGCTGGACCTTTCAATACAGACATAGTCTCTATATCATCTGGGTTTATACTTGATATGCCATCACCAAGGTCAAATCCTCCAGAAGTACCTGCACTACCATAATTGGTATTATCCAATGGAACACCATCTACTACATATAGCGGTTGGTTGTTACCAGTCATTTCTGTGCTACCACGAAGAATAACTCTTGTGGAACCAGATGCGCCACCTGCTGTCTGACTGACAATAAGTCCTGGAATCTTACCAGCTAGAGAGTTTATAACATTTGTCTCTTTAGCCTTAGTTAGTTCTTCTCCTTTGACTTCTCCGACTCCATAACCAAGAGCCTTTCGGTCACGTTTTATTCCTAAAGCCGTAACAACAACTTCGTCAATCATTTTCTTGTCTTCAGCAAGTACAACTTTCATGTTGCTACCTGCCTTAACAGTAATAGTCTTGTATCCGACATAGCTGATTTCCAATAACGTGCCAGGTTTGACATCAAGGCTGAAATGGCCATCAGCATCAGTGATAGCGCCCATACCTCGACCTTTTACAACAATACTGGCTCCGATAATAGGTTCGCTACCGTCGGTAACAGACCCAGAAATATTCTGATTCTGCTGTACGATAGTTATACTAGGTTCGGCATGCATTTGGATAGTTCCGGCTAGAGGCAAAGTCAGACCTATAGCTAGCATGTGAACTAATTTCCGATTACTTTTCTTCATCTTCTTAAATTTAGGTTTTATAATTTATTAGTTATCATTATTCTATGATTTTCTTACCGCCGTGGATGTATAATCCGTTCCAAGACGGTTTGCCATTCAATTTCATTCCACTTATTGAATAATATGCAGTGTCTTTGTTTTTGATGGTAGATACTTTGCCTAATCCAGTTGTTTCCTGCGAATATACATTGATTTGTCCTTCTTGTTGGTATAACCTAACATAGTCAATATACATCTTAGCCTCAGACCCTTCTGATGGTAATGCTGTTATGTCTGCTGGATAAAGAATATTTGTATAATCTCCTCCTACAGCCAGATTAAATAATATATAAAATGGTTTATGAAAGTAATTATATGAGTCATAGTCTTTAGTTATTGTCGCCTCATAATATGGTTGTGTTGAATTATCAAGATAGAAACGCAGATAACTGTCATCCCATACGGCTGTAAATAGATGATAGTCACCTGTTATGTCGTAGTCACTAGTAACAGCACCTGTTGTCCACATGCGATGATCTGCCAAACTGCTTCCCCAATGAATGCAACCAGAGAATAATCGTTCTTGAGTTGCATTCTTAATACCATTGGAATTCCCAGCTTCTAGGATGTCAATCTCTCCACAGGTTGGCCAACCAATATTCTGTGGATCTTCGCCCATCATCCAGAATGCTGGCCATAATCCGTTTGCCAATTTAGGGAGTTTTATCCTAGCTTCAAGCTTTCCATGTTTGAAGTTTACCTTTGTACTAGAGTTTATTCGTCCGGAAGTAAAATACATTCCGTTGTGTGATTCCCGTCGGGCGGTAATAACAAGATTGCCATTTTCGATATTCACATTAGAACTACTATTTGTATAGCACTGAAGTTCGTTGTTATATGGCTTGTCCAATACTTCAACATTCCAGTTCTTATTAAGAGAGTTCTCATTAAATTCATCACTCCAAACAAGTTTGTAGTTTTGTGCATTAATGGATAACGGAATAGTGAAAAACAGTAAATAGATTATAGACTTTCTTTTCATGATTGATTTTTGTTACCAAATTCGGTGCAAAATTAATTGAATACGTTACAATATAGGTTTCAAAACAAACAGAAAAAGTTTCAATTCTGACATATAATCAGTATTGAAACTTTGCCATAATATTGTAAAGTGCTTATTTACAGATATTTACTTGGTGAAGCTCCAAAATACTTCTTAAATGTGGTACTGAAATGTTTCACGTTGGCAAAGCCTGTCATAACAGAAACATCCAATACGGAATTACCTTCTTTTATTAGAGCTGCGGCACGTTCAAGACGTATTATTCTAATAAAATCCTGTGGCGCTTGAGACGTTAGAGCTTTTAGCCTACCATAGAAAAGAGTACGGCTCATTGCCATTTCCATGCACAGGTCGTCTATCTTGAAATCTGTATCAGATATTTTCTCCATTACTATCTTTGTGGCTTTTTCTATAAATTCACGGTCATTATTGTTCATGTGTCCCATTGCACTGTCGTCAGGTTGCACATTCCTAGCCATGTCAACAGATCGCCCCATGTAATATTTGCTAAGTATGCGCCTGTTTCTTAACATACTTTCTATCTTGCTTTTCAATATTGCTACATCGAAGGGCTTGGTAATATAGTCATCTGCACCTACATTCAGACCGTCAATAACGAAGTCCCTACCAGACTTTGCGGTTAACAATATAACAGGCAAAAAAGATGTATTTGGATTTTCTTTTATTATTTTACAGAACTCATCTCCATCCATTCCTGGCATCATAACATCTGAGACAATAATGTCGCATACTTCATTATCAAGATGTCGCAGTGCTTCCTCTGCACTCTCCACAGTGACAACATTATAGTCGTTACGGAAAGCCAGACTGATATAATTACGCAGTTCGGCATTATCATCAACAAACAGCATGATGTCTTTTTCTGTATCTTTTGCCAACGGTTCATCTTCTTTATCTAAGGATGCTATCGGTAATATGTCTTTTACATTACTTATTTCAGCTTCCTGCCTAACAATAAATTCCATAAGATGTTCAAAACCTCTTTTCAGTCTTATATGGAACACAGTTCCGTTATTCTCTAAACTGTTGAAAGTGAGGCTTCCTTTATGAAGTGTTATAAGTCTGTGTGTGAGCATCAGTCCAAGTCCGCTTCCGGTCTCATTGGAGTTGATGGCATTGTCGGCTCTGTAGAAATTCTGGAATATATGTTTCTGTGCTGTTTGAGGAATACCTATTCCGTTATCAGCTATATCTATACATACATCTCCATCCTCAATCCATGCGCATATATTTATATATCCGCCTTCTGGAGTATATTTTACAGCATTTGAAATTAGATTCTCAAATATGCTGTCTGCCATATTAGCATCCATCCAAACATTTTCTTCAGGTGGACATGACACTAATGTTGTTATTATATGTTTTTGAGATGTTCGTGGGATAAATTTTTCTATCTGCGATTGCAATAAAGATTTAAGATTTAATTGACTTACGCACATATTTACTTCATCGCTGTCGGCTTTCTGGAAATCAAGTAATTTTGTTACCATCTTTAATAGATTTTCACCATTCAGCCTTGCTATATCCAGATACTTTCTAGTTGTCTTAGTGAGCGAATTGTCGGCTGCGATATCGTTGAGTGGTGCCAGAATGAGACTAAGCGGTGTGCGTATGTCATGAGCGGTATTAATGAAGAAGTTTATCTTCTCATTGAAATACTTACGTTCCAAACGCTCCAGATAGAATCTCCATGCAGCATAAGCCAAACCGCACATTATACATATATATACTAACCATGCGAACCATGTGTTCCACCAAGGTTGGTTTACAGTTATATCCAACGACTTTGTATCAAGCACTCTTCCGTCATTTTTGCTTACACTCCGTATCAGTAACTTATAATTGCCTGAGGGAAGATTGGTGTACTTCACGTTTTGCGCTTCCGATGGTGCACTCCATTGTCGGTCGAATCCATCCAGCATATACTGATATACTATATCATGTTGATATTTGTAGTTTATGCTTTCAAAATCGATTTCAAATGTATTTTTGTCGTAATCAAGTGTTATATTTCCAGAGGCAAGCATATCATAAAGCCTGCCGCTTACATCCGAATCATTATCGGTCGCGTTATCGTTCCCAAGAAGTGATATTCTTGTCAATGCAAGTTGTGCATTATAAGTAAGGTGTGATATTCTGTCTGGATTTATTACAACAGCACCGCTGCTGCTGCCGAATACCATTTTTCCGTCGGAAAGTCTGCACACTGACATTCGTTTGTATTCTCTGTCAAGACCTCTGACGAAATTTATGTCTATAACGTCATTTTTCTTTCCGGGAAGAATAAGCGATAGTCCCATGTCTGTACTAGCGAATATACGGTTTTGGTTGTCTTTCTCTAATGTGTACACGGTATTAGATGGTAGTCCGTTGGCTATTGTTATAGTCTGCCTTATCACATCCTTCTTCATGTCATAGATGTAGATTCCTCCACCGTCTGTGGCTACCCATGCCGTATTCTTGTCGGTAAATAAGATTGACTGTACGTAAGAGTTTATATCTTTTCCTGGAAATTCCGAGGCAAGAAAATACTGTTTTATGCTACAGCTTTTTTTGTTTATAGCAAAATAACCGTTTGCAGTACCCACTGCTATACGTCCATCAGGCATATCGGTGATGCACTGTACTAGCTGAATGGGATAATACTTTGTCTTGTTTCCGTCAACTTGAACAAGGTCTCCGTTCAGACAACCTATCCACAACGTGTTGTCCTTGTCTTTCCACAATGAATATACATAATCAGTCTTCAAAGTGCCTTTACTGACATTATATATACAGTATGCGCTTCCATCACGGTTTATTGAATATACGCCGTTGCCATACGTTCCGGCAAGAACACCACTAGCATTCCGGCATAATGTAAGCACCACCTTGTCGGTCATGGAATGATGCCACATACCTGTCTGCTGGTTATATATGCTTACGCCTCTGTCTGTGGCAAACCATATATTACCGTCTGGAGTCTCAAGAACATCGTTTACGTTATTGTTTATCAGCGATTGGTTATTTAGATACTCATGCTGAAATAGTTTCATTACGTTGTCTGTGGGATAAGCTACGTCAATACCTCCTGAATATGAACCAATCCAGATATTACCATAGTGATCCCTACAGATGTCATATATACCATTTCCATGAAGAACATTACCTGTATTATCATCGGCATTGAAAAGTAGACTAACTGTTTTGCCGTCTCTTTTTGCCGCATAAACTCCACCTCCGTCTACACCAAGTAGCATCATATTTTTATCCATTCTGATAATGCTTCTTACAGGAGTCTTTGGAAAATTGTCAAAAGCTTCAATTTTTAGAATCCTGTGATGACGCATATCATAGATCTTGGCACCTTGCTGAAATGTACCTATCCAAAGGTATGATGTAAGTTTATCATAATAAGCTACCTGTGCGTTTATTCCATTTATAATATTTGCGGTCTTATATCTATTAATGTCAACAAGTATAATTCCGTCATTGGCGCATGCTATAAGCGAGTTGCTCTCATGGTCTAATTTATTAATATATCGATTTCTTATTATACGTATCAGTCTTTTGTTTGGAGTAAGGGCATAGAGCCCTGTGCTCATTGCCAACCATATATTATTTTTCTTGTCAACATAAACGTCGTTTAGTATAATCTCTCCATGAATTATACTGTCTAGCGATAGCTCGTTTTCAAAGTTATCAAGTCTTTTATTATATTTAAATATATTTCCCTTGTTGTCAAAAGCGTATATGCTTGCATTGGCAAGAAATACTCTTACATTACGCCCGCTGGCATCGCTATACATTCTAGCAGTCTTCAAATTGTATTTCTTTATCTGAATTCCGTTGTAGCGGTCTATTCCGTTTTTTGAACTAAACCACATTCCTCCATAAGGGCCTTCTATTATAGAATATATTCGTTGACTGGAAAGTCCGCTGCTCATACCCAGATGGTCGAAAATAAACATGTCGCGACCATATTGTGGCAACACATTTGCCTGCAATATACTCACGATACTAACTGCGATAATAAGGCATATAGTTCTTAGTTTTTCCATCTGTAAAAAATTACTGCACAAACTTTCAATAATAGATTAATATAAAATCACTTGCAATTGCAAAAATAGTAAATTAATCTGATTAATCCTAAAAATATATTATTTTTGTAGGAATCAATAGATTTATCATTGTATATGGTCATTAATTTGATATATTTAACCCAACAAGATTTAAGAAAATATAAAGTAAAGGCGGTATTGTAAGTGATTGTCATTTTTAACTTAACTTTGTGCAAGATTTTTACATTGGTTATGAAAATAAGGATGCTCCTCATATTGTTTTTGCTTTGTGCTTTGGTAAATAATACCGATGCGCAGATAAAGGGCGTGATTATTGACATGGAAACGAGACACCCTGTTGAGGGAGTCGCTATTTATACCAATACCAACAAAAAATTCTTTTCTGATAAAAACGGACACTTCTTTATATCCGATCAAAACTGTACTAGTCTAACGCTTACTCATAACAGTTATGTTAGAAGGAATATGGAAATTAAGAACATGAAAGATTCAACTTTCATTATTCCAAAAGCCATAACAATAAATACTGTCGTGATAACGGCTAAAGCTCCCAAGTTAGGTTTCAGTACTAGTAAAATCGTATCTGATATGTTTAATGACCCAATGACTTCTCCTAAAGGACCTTCAGGAATAGATTTATTGAGTATATTCGAGAAAAGTCGAAGTAAAGTCAAGAAAAGTGTGATGAGAAGGGCGCATGATGCTGTAAAAAAATATTAGAATTTTACGACATCAAACTTCAAGTATAGGGTGCATACTTATGAATTTGAAAATTATACATAGGTTTTGCGAATAAACAAGCGTCGAAATGTCTAATGATTGGCTATCAGTATGTTAGATGCCCTTTTTGCAAAAACAAAGTGTCGGGCAAATGTCAAACGGCATTTCCGTTTCTATATAGAAACGCAAACTTTACATCGTAGAAACGCAAACTTTGTGTCGTAGCAACAGAAACGTTTCCACGTATTAACGCAACCTTTATGTCGTAGAAACGCAGAATCCTGGTTGTGAAAACGTTTTTTCAATAGAATAAACAGCATGGATATATTAAAAAACAATTTGTTTACCATTCTCTAGCAGTGAAAATATAATTTGTTTAATGCATTGATGATAAATATGTTTAGGTTGACAAGGGTAATATTCATTGTTGTGGCGTTGTTACAAACGACATATATGTGACACTTGATTATTGCTAATTAACGACTTAGTATGCTGGTACTCAATGCATAGACACTTCGACGCTGGTATTTTTTAAAAACTTATGTCGCGCGCATGTGCATGTATATAGTAAGGTATAAAATGGGAAATATGACTTTTCTAATATGCTAAACATTATTTATCTATAGTAAAAGTGAAGGC
>JAGPKZ010000002.1:0-40871 GCA_018053665.1 Prevotella sp. | reverse complement strand
ACTTCGACGCTGGTATTTTTTAAAAACTTATGTCGCGCGCATGTGCATGTATATAGTAAGGTATAAAATGGGAAATATGACTTTTCTAATATGCTAAACATTATTTATCTATAGTAAAAGTGAAGGCCATAAGCAATTAAAATAAAATTAGAATTTATTTTGTATTGTGCATGATTTGCACTACCTTTAAATAAAGTAGGCTGCGTCATTACAATAAAAATAAAATTAGAATTTATTTTGTATTGTGCATGATTTGCACTACCTTTGCAAAGCGAATATATCACCTACTATAAATATAAAAAAGTATGATTCTTTTTTTTAGAACTCAATCTAAGAGTGTTATTGCTACTGAATTCGATCATCAGCCAGACAAGAACGAAATCAGTGAACTTTGCTGGCTTTACGGCGATGCAAAGTTAGAAGAAACCCAAAAATTGGAAGGCTTCTTTGTTGGACCACGCCGTGAAATGATTACCCCTTGGAGTACGAATGCCGTTGAGATTACCCAGAATATGAGTCTTAGCGGCATTTTGCGTATAGAGGAATATTTCCCGGTTGATTCAGAGGTGGCAAAACATGACCCTATGCTGCAACGTATGTATAATGGTATTGACCAGAACATATTCACAGTTAACCACAAACCAGAACCAATCAAGTATGTTGATGACCTCGAAAAATATAACAACGAGGAAGGCCTTGCATTGAATGATGATGAAATTGCCTATCTACACACACTTGAGAAAGAAAACGGACGACCACTAACAGATTCTGAAATCTTTGGTTTTGCACAGATAAACTCTGAGCATTGTCGTCACAAGATTTTCGGCGGACAGTTTATCATTGACGGAAAAGAAATGGAATCATCTCTTTTCAGCATGATAAAGAAAACCACTAAAGAAAACCCGAATAAGATTTTATCTGCGTACAAGGATAATGTATCTTTTGCTCAAGGTCCTGTAATAGAGCAGTTTGCTCCTGCAGATCAAAGTACGAGTGACTATTTCCGTGTTAATGATATTGAGAGTGTTATCTCTCTTAAAGCCGAAACTCACAATTTCCCAACTACTGTTGAACCTTTCAATGGTGCTGCTACTGGAACAGGTGGTGAGATTCGTGACCGTATGGGTGGAGGTGTAGGTTCATGGCCTATAGCTGGAACTGCATGCTATATGACTGCTTACCCTCGTTTGAAGGATGAGAATGCAAAGACTGATGTAGAGCGTGATTGGGAGGATATTCTTCCTGTACGTAATTGGTTATACCAAAGCCCTGAACAAATTTTGATTAAGGCTTCTAATGGTGCCAGTGACTTCGGTAACAAGTTTGGTCAGCCACTAATCTGTGGTTCTGTACTAACTTTCGAGCATCAGGAAAATAATGAGAAATATGCCTACGACAAGGTTATTATGCTTGCCGGTGGTGTAGGATATGGCAAAAAACGTGACTGTCTGAAAAAAGAACCAGCAAAGGGCAACAAGGTTGTCGTTGTTGGTGGCGATAACTATCGCATTGGTCTTGGTGGCGGTTCTGTATCTTCTGTTGATACAGGTAAATACAGCAATGGAATCGAACTGAATGCCATTCAGCGTGCAAACCCAGAGATGCAGAAACGTGCCTATAACCTTGTTCGTGCCTTAGTTGAAGAGGATGAAAATCCTGTTGTCAGCATTCACGACCACGGTAGTGCTGGTCACCTGAACTGCCTATCTGAGCTTGTTGAAGAATGTGGTGGCGAAATCGATATGACCAAATTGCCTATCGGTGACAAGACTCTTAGCGCTAAAGAAATTATCGCTAATGAGAGCCAGGAACGCATGGGACTTCTTATTGATGAAAAGTATCTTGACCATGTTCAGAAGATAGCTGAACGTGAACGTGCCCCGATGTATGTTGTCGGTGAGACTACCGGTGATTCTCATTTCAGTTTCAAACAGGGTGACGGCGTAAAGCCTTTTGACCTTGATGTAGCCCAGATGTTCGGTCACACACCGAAGACCATTATGGTTGACGAGACTGTTGAGCGCAAATATGAAGACGTTACTTATTCACAAGATAATATAAACGAATATCTTAATCGTGTCCTGCAACTTGAAGCTGTTGCTTGTAAAGACTGGTTGACGAATAAAGTAGACCGTTCCGTAACGGGTAAGGTTGCACGTCAGCAGGGACAAGGTAATATTCAACTTCCATTGTCAGACTGCGGTGTTGTAGCCCTTGATTTCCGTGGAGAAAAGGGTATAGCCTCTTCTTTGGGACATGCACCACAGGCTGGTCTTGCTGATCCAAAAGCAGGAAGTGTACTTTCTGTTGCTGAGGCTCTTACTAATATTGTATGGGCACCTCTTGCAGAAGGACTTGATAGCCTAAGCCTAAGTGCTAACTGGATGTGGCCTTGCCGTTCTCAGAAAGGTGAGGATGCAAGACTTTACGAAGGAGTAAATGCATTGAGCGATTTCTGCTGTGACATCCATGTAAACGTACCTACAGGTAAAGATTCTCTATCTTTGAGCCAGCAATATCCTAACGGTGAGAAAATTATCGCTCCAGGAACTGTTATTGTAAGTGCTGGTGGTGAGATCAGTGATGTTAAGAAAACTGTAAGCCCAGTACTTGTAAACGATAAGAATTCAAGTCTTTATCATATTGACTTCAGTTTCGATGAACAACATCTTGGCGGTAGTGCATTTGCACAAAGCTTGGGAAAGGTCGGAAGTGATGTTCCAACAGTAAAGAATCCAGAGTATTTCGTTGACTGTTTCAATGCTATTCAGGAACTTATAAAGCGCGGTTGGATAATGGCAGGTCATGATATCAGTGCAGGCGGTTTGATAACTACTCTACTAGAAATGACTTTCGCCAACGAGAATTGTGGTATTAATGTCAATCTTCATGATATAGCAAGTGACGATATTGTTAAGATGTTGTTTGCAGAGAATCCTGGTGTTGTCATTCAGGTGAGTGATGAACATAAGGAAGAATTGAAAAAATTCCTTGATGATGAAGGCATTGGTTATGCTAAGATCGGTTATCCTACTCCAAACAGTCGCAAGATTGTTGTCAAGAATGGTAATGCTGAAAATGAGTTCGATATAGATTCTCTTCGTGATACTTGGTATAAGACATCTTATCTCCTTGATCGTGATCAGAGTATGAACGGCATGGCAAAGAAACGTTATACAAACTATAAGAAGCAGCCTATTGAAATCAGTTACAACAAAGATTTCAAGGGTACACTTGCAAGTTACGGTATCGATATTAATCGCAGAAAGCCAACAGGAGTGAAGGCTGCAATCATACGTGAGAAGGGTACTAATGGTGAGCGTGAAATGGCTTACACAATGTATCTCGCTGGTTT
Organism: Prevotella sp.; assembly: GCA_018053665.1. GTDB lineage: Bacteria > Bacteroidota > Bacteroidia > Bacteroidales > Bacteroidaceae > Prevotella. Next base: position 37,516 of record JAGPKZ010000002.1, on the reverse strand, counting down.
TGACGTTAAGGATGTAATGATGACCGACCTTATCAGTGGTCGTGAGACATTGGAAGATGTTAACTTTATTGTATTCTGTGGTGGTTTCTCTAACAGTGATGTTCTTGGAAGTGCCAAAGGATGGGCTGGAGCATTCCTCTACAATCCAAAGGCTAAAGAAGCTCTCGACAAGTTCTATGCTCGCGAGGACACTTTGAGTCTTGGTATTTGTAATGGATGTCAGTTGATGGTTGAATTGAATTTAATCAATCCTGAGCATGAACACAGAAGTCATTTATGTCACAACAACTCAAATAAGTTTGAAAGTGCATTCCTTGGATTAAGTATTCCTCAAAATAAGAGCGTTCTTCTAGGCAGCCTTAGTGGCAGCAAACTTGGTATATGGGTAGCTCATGGAGAGGGTCGTTTCTATCTTCCAGAACCAGAAGACCATTATAATGTTGTGGCAAAATACAACTATGCTGAATATCCAGGCAATCCAAACGGTTCTGATTACAATGTAGCTGGTATCAGCTCTAATGATGGTCGTCACCTTGCAATGATGCCACATCCTGAGCGTGCTATATTCCCTTGGCAGAACGCCTGTTATCCACTTGACCGCAATAATGACGAGGTGACTCCTTGGATTGAGGCTTTCGTTAATGCTAGAAAGTGGATTGAGGAAAAGAGATAAATATGTATTGGAAATTATTCAAGACATTTATCAAGATTGGCTTAGTCACCTTTGGTGGTGGCTATGCCATGATTCCAATGATAGAAGCTGATGTTGTTGACAAAAACAAATGGGTAGATAAAGATGAATTTGTAAATCTTGTAGCAATAGCTCAAAGCTGTCCAGGTGTATTTGCCATCAACATCAGTATCTTTATTGGATACAAACTGAGAAAGATTTCGGGAGCTGTTTGCACTGCTATCGGTGCGGCGCTGCCGTCTTTTCTTATCATCCTTTTAATAGCGATGTTCTTTCATCAGTTTCAGGACAATAAGATCATTGCTTCAATATTTGCAGGTATTCGCCCTGCTGTTGTGGCTCTTATTGCTGTTCCTACATTTAATCTTGCCAAAAGTGCAAAAATCAACATCTATAACTGTTGGATACCTACAATAGGAGCAATTGCCATCTGGTTAGTTGGTGTAAATCCAATTTGGGTGATAATAGCTGCCGGTGTTGGTGGTTTCCTATATGGTAAATATATAAGGCCTACGGAATAAACATCATTTTATAGTGTAATCAATATTATGATATTCATACAACTTTTTATAGCATTTTTTGAGATAGGCTTGTTTGGCTTTGGTGGCGGCTATGCTATGATTTCTCTTATACAGGGTATGGTAGTTACACGCTATCATTGGCTCACTGTAAGTGAATTTACGAATGCCATAGCTATTAGTCAGATGACACCTGGACCTATTGGAATAAATTCGGCTACATATTGTGGATATACTGCTATACGCAATGCTGGATTTTCTGAAATCACAGGAATATTTGGCTCACTTACTGCTACGATTGCAATAATTCTGCCTTCATTAGTATTGATGATTCTGATAAGTAAGATGTTTATGAAATATATGGATTCACCAATAATACAGGATGTGTTTTCTGGTTTAAGACCTGCTGTTGTGGGGCTTCTTGCTGCGGCTACTCTGTTACTTATGACTCCTGAAAATTTCTCGACTCCTTCTGATCCGTGGACATTCTGGATTAGTATAGGGTTGTTTATCGCAACATTCGTAGGGACAAAACTCGTTAAAATTAATCCGTTAAGCATGATAGGCTGTACAGCCTTTGCGGGATTACTACTGTTATATTAATAATAGGGTTACTATTGCTGATAGTCTGCCATAGAAAAACAATAAGACTATTTGTATATTTATAAGTGGGGTTTTATGCTTTTTTCATAGAATTTTATGGGGAACCAAGGCATTTAAACGTAATATAACTATTAAATTGTACATATAATTATAAATCTAATAAAACATGGGACAAAATCAAAAAGGGTCAAAAGTATACCTTGTTTCTATTGTAATGGTTGCCGTACTAGGAGGGTTACTCTTTGGCTACGACACCGCAGTTATTTCTGGAGCTGAAAAAGGATTACAAGCATTCTTTCGTGGAGCAACAGATTTTGAGTACACCGACTTTATGCATGGCTTAACTTCGTCGAGCGCATTAATTGGATGTATTATCGGTAGTTCGTTGTCGGGGCTTTTTGCGATGAGGCTTGGAAGAAAGAATTCTCTCGTGTTTGCGGGTATATGCTTTTTTATATCGGCATGGGGATCTATGTTTCCAGAATCATGGATACTAACGAATGGTAAACCAACTCTGAATTTACTTGTCGTTTTTAATCTGTATCGTGTTCTTGGTGGTATAGGTGTTGGTATGGCTTCTGCAATTTGTCCAATGTATATTGGTGAAGTTGCTCCGAGTAACATAAGAGGTATGCTAGTAAGTTGGAATCAGTTTGCTATTATCTTCGGTCAACTTGTTGTTTATTTCGTAAATTTCATAATTCTTGGAGGTCACTCAAATCCAATATACAACGCAGCAGGAGCTATTGCGAATATGGCAGATGCACAGTGGACTATTACGACAGGTTGGAGATATATGTTTGGTTCAGAATGTATACCAGCTGCATTGTTTACAATTTTTATTTGCTTCGTTCCGGAAACACCTCGCTATCTTGTAATGATAAAACAGGATAAAAAGGCTCTTGACGTGCTCACGCGCATAAATGGGACAGAAAAAGCAATAGAAATTTTAAGTGATATTAAGAATACAATCTCAGTAAAGAAAGAGAAACTTTTCTCTTACGGATTTATGTGTATCTTTATTGGTATTATGCTTAGTGTTTTCCAACAGGCCGTTGGTATTAATGCTGTTTTGTATTATGCACCTCGTATATTCCAGGATATGGGTATGGAAAATCCTATGGTTCAGACAGTAATAATGGGAATTGTGAATATCTCATTTACTCTTGTTGCTGTTTTCACTGTTGAGAAACTTGGTAGAAAGCCACTTCTTATATGGGGCTCTATTGGTATGGCCATTGGTGCTTTAGGTGTAGCAATAACATTTGGCAATCCTTCACTCAATATTTTGACAATGGTTAGCATTATGATTTATAGTGCATCATTCATGTTCAGTTGGGGACCAATTTGCTGGGTACTCATCGCTGAGATATTCCCTAACACCATACGTGGTACTGCTGTAGCTATTGCAGTGGCATTCCAATGGATATTCAATTTTATTGTCAGTTCAACTTTCGTTCCTATGTTCAATATGCATTTGTCTCATGGAGACAACTTCGGACATTGGTTCACTTATGGCATTTACGGTTTGATTTGTGTAATCGCCGCAGTCTTTGTTTGGAAGCTTGTTCCTGAAACGAAAGGTAAGACATTGGAAGATATGACTAAACTTTGGAAAAAATAACATAAAACTTACGATTTAAAAGAAATAAATCCCGAGAATAATTTCTTGGGATTTTTTCTTGTGTGAACCTTTCAATATGCTGTCAAAAAAACGTAACTTTGCAGCATGCAATATTTTGGTGAGTTAATATCTTTGGGCGTAGCCTTCTCGTGGACAATAACGGCAATCCTTAGTGAGTATGCAAGTAAGCGCTTGGGAAGTATCACTCTCAACATGTTGAGAATGGTGTTTGCTCTTGCTTTTTCAGTTGTTATGTTTCTTGTTGTATTTGGTAAGCCATTGCCGGCTGAAGGATCTACTGAGGCTTATTGCTGGATGGCTTTGTCTGGCTTTGTTGGTTTTGTGATGTGTGACTATTGTTTGATGAAATGCTACACAATTATTGGCTCGCGTTTTGGACAGTTGTTTATGACATTGGCCCCGCTTTCGGCAGCTATTACAGCATGGATATTGCTTGGACAGAAGTTGCAGATAATGAGTATTTTGGCTATGTTTGTTACTTTGGCTGGAATATCAATATCCATACTAGGACGTGGCGACAATCATATTTTTTCTTTAAAGTTGCCAGCTAATGGTGTGTTTTATGCGGCTGTTGCGGCTGTGTGTCAAGGAATTGGATTAGTGATAAGTAAGGTCGGACTTGATAGTTATCAGGCAAGTATGCCGCATGATGTGGCGATAAGTACTCCGTGGATGTTGCCATTCTGTGCAAATTTCTTCAGATGCCTTGCCGGTTTGGGCGGATTTACTGTATTGATGATATTCAATAAAAGTTTTGGAAAGTTCCGTAATAGTTTTCGTGATGGCAAAATAATGGTTGCAGTTATAGCAACAACAATATTTGGACCTTTCGTGGGTGTAGCTTTCTCTCTTATGGCAGTTCAATATACAGCGGCTGGAATAGCAAGTACACTGATGGCACTTACTCCGATTATTATATTGATACCGTCGCGATATATGTTTCATCAGCATATTACTTGGAAAGAAATAACGGGTGCTTGTATATCTGTAGTAGGAGTTGCAATGTTTTTTCTTGGATAAGTTGTTGATAATAACGAAAAATAATTATCTTTGTGGCGATCACGAGAATAAATTATAGAATATGAATATACTTGAAGCGATAAAAGGTTGGTTTCCGTTTATGCGCAAATCAAAGGATGTGGCTCTTGTTCTTGGTGGAGGAGGAGCTCGTGGAATTGCGCACATAGGAGGAATAGAAGTTTTGGAGGAACGAGGATATAATATAACATCTGTTGCTGGAACATCGATGGGCGCACTTGTCGGAGGCATGTATGCTGGTGGAAAACTGAAAGAATTGAAAGATATTATATTAGGAATAGACAAGAAGCAGATGCTTTCTATTATGGATATTTCGTTGGGACTTGACCATGTGGCAAGTGGCAAGCGACTTATGGAAATTATAAATTCAATTGTTGGTAATACGAAAATAGAAGATCTAAATATAAAGTTTTGCTGTTGTGCCTCTGATGTGGTAAGCGGTGAAGAAAAGGTTTTTAGAAATGGATTTTTGAAAACGGCTATTCGTGCTTCTGTTTCTGTACCATGTTTCTTCAAGCCAATGTGCGATGGTGATAATCATATTTATGTTGATGGAAGTGTACATAATATATTACCATTAAACAGGGTAGATAGGAAATCGGGTGATAAACTTATCGCCATTAATGTGAATGGTCCTGATAATACGCCTTTTGATGCTTATGTGAAAAAGAAAAAAGATAATAATAAAGCAATGCGTGTATTGCGTTCAATGTTATTTTTTTTAAAACCAGACCTGTCTGGAAATTATATGAATATGGCGGTAAGAGTTGTTCACATGTCAATACAGGCAAATTGCAAGTTAGCAATACAATTAAATCCACCTGATATTTTGGTGGAACTACCGATGGATAAATTCGGACTTTTTGACTTCTCACAAGCAAAGGAAATATATCAATATGGACGTGACGAGATGACTCGTAAACTTGATGAATATGAAAATAAATAATTTTATGATGAGAAAATTACTAATAGCCTTTCTTTTTACGGTTATCAGCATTGGTAATGCTAATGCTCAGGATAAAAATACTTTTTGGTTGGGAGCAGATATAAGTGGAACAACCCAGTTGGAAAGTAATGGAGAAAAACTTTATAACACTAAGGGTGAGATAAAGGAAAATACAGCTCTGATGAAAGAATTGGGACTGAATGCAGTTAGACTCCGCGTATGGGTGAATCCTCGTGGTGGATGGTCTGGTGCAGAAGATGTGTTGGAAATGGCTAAACGTGCAAAATACTATGATATGGCTGTTATGATAGATTTCCACTATAGTGATTGGTGGGCAGATCCTGGCAAACAGCACATTCCTGCTGCATGGCAATATATGAGTTATGACGAAATGAAAAATGCTCTTGCGCAACATACTGAAGATGTGTTGTCGCTTTTGAAAAAAAATAATATTGACGTGAAATGGGTTCAAGTAGGAAACGAGACAACAAATGGTTTCCTTTGGCCTATGGGACGTGCAAGTGATAATATGGAGAAGTATGCAGGATTTACAGAAGTTGGTTATCAAGCAGTGAAAAAAGTATATCCGAATGCTCAGGTCATTATACACATTGACGGAGGATGTGATCAAAAACGATATGACTTTATCTTTGACGGACTGAAAAAATTCGGTGCACATTATGACATGATAGGTCTAAGTGTTTATCCATATTGGGATGTGGTTGCTAAATTGGAGAGCGATTGGAAAGGTTCTGTAAGAGATTTTACAGCTAACGTAAAGCATCTGTATGAAAAATATGGAAAGGAAACCATGGTCGTTGAAACAGGAACCGAATCAAAGCATCCAAAAGAGGGATACATAATAATGAAAGCTGTTATAAACGCAGCTAAAAATGATTGCGGAGGACATTGTCACGGTGTGTTCTATTGGGCACCTGAACTTGAGGGGCAATATCCGCTTGGAGCATTTGACAATCACCGTCCAACTGAGATAATGAAGGCTTTCGCAAAATGACAAATCATTGATATTATGATGTTATAACTTATCAGTGTTGGAAAAAACTAAATAAAAAAGAATTTTATTTTGTTATTTCATTTGTTTGCGGTAATTTTGCAATTAAAATATAAATATCATACGATGACATATTCTATTGAAAAAGTAACCACACTGATAGGTGCGCGTCGTTTTGGCGAGAGTGATGCAAATATAGGATTTATCCTTACAGATAGTCGCTCTCTTTGTTTCCCTGAGGAAACGTTGTTCTTTGCCCTTAAATCTGAGCGAAATGATGGTCATAGCTATATTCCTGAACTCTATAGACGCGGAGTTAAGAACTTTGTTGTCGCAGATGTTCCCGGAAATTATGATACAGAATATAAGGATGCTAATTTTCTGAAAGTTGTCAATGTTCTTGAGGCGTTGCAGCGTTTAGCCGAAAGACATCGTGACGAATTTAATATTCCTATTGTCGGTATTACTGGAAGTAACGGCAAGACTATGGTTAAGGAATGGCTTAACCAACTTCTTGGCGATGATATGTTTGTTACTCGTAGTCCTCGTAGCTATAATTCGCAGATTGGTGTGCCTTTGAGTGTCTGGCTTATGAATGAACATACTCAGGTGGGTGTGTTTGAAGCTGGTATAAGTCTGCCTGGCGAGATGTTGGCATTGCGTGATATAATACAGCCTACTATTGCTGTATTGACTAATTTGGGTGAGGCTCACCAAGAGAATTTCTTAACTAAAGATGAAAAATGCAAGGAAAAGCTTGTGTTGTTCCATGGTGCTCAGACAGTCGTATATAATGAGGATGACAATATTGTAAGCAAGGCTGTTTCTGAACTTGATGACTTCAAAGGTGAAAAACTATGCTGGTCGCTGAAAGACAAGCATGCACCAATGTATGTTAAGAAAATTGAGAAGAAAGACACTGCCACAACAGTTACATATATATATAATGGCGAGGAAAATAGGTATTCTTTGCCTTTTATTGATGATGCATCTATTACCAATTCTATCGTCTGTGCTGCCGTTGCTTTGAAAATAGGCGTTATGGCAGATAGACTTGATGAACGTATGCAGAAACTTGAGCCTATAGCTATGCGCTTGGAAGTTAAGCAGGGACAGCATGGATGCACTCTCATTAATGACAGTTATAATTCAGATATTAATTCTTTGGATATTGCTCTTGATTTTATGAATCGCCGCCCTGATCATGAGGGACGTAGACATACATTGATTTTGAGTGATATTTACCAAAGTGGCATGGTTGCCAAGGAGTTATATAGAAAGGTAAGCGAGCTATGCAATAAGCGTGGAGTGGTGAAGTTCATTGGAATAGGCCCTGAACTTTCTGCAAATGCTGATGTTATTGCAATTAATGAAAAGAATTTTTTCCAGACTGTTGATGAATTTGTCGCAAGTGAGGTGTTCAAGTCTTTGCATGACGAAGTGATCCTTGTCAAGGGTGCACGACAGTTTGGCTTCGACCAGATAACAGAACTTCTTGTGCAAAAGGTACATGAGACGACTTTAGAGGTTAATTTAAATGCTGTAGTGAATAACCTTAACTGGTATCGCTCGTTTATGAAACCAGAGACAAAGTTGGTTTGCATGATAAAGGCTGATGCTTATGGTGCTGGTAGTGTGGAGATTGCTAAAACTCTTCAAGATCATCGTGTGGATTATTTGGCAGTTGCAGTTGCAGATGAAGGTGTGACTCTTCGCAAGAACGGTATCACTAGTAATATAATGATAATGAATCCGGAAATGACTGCTTTCAAGACCATGTTTGATTATGATCTTGAACCAGAAGTTTATTCTTTCCGATTACTTGATGCTCTTGTAAAAGCTGCAGAGAAAGAGGGTATCACTGGATTCCCTGCACATATTAAACTTGATACAGGTATGCACCGCCTTGGTTTCAATCCTGATACAGACATGGAAGAACTTATTAAGCGACTCAAACATCAGAATGCTATAATTCCACGTTCAGTATTCAGTCATTTTGTTGGTTCTGACTGTGATGACTTTGATAAATTCAGTGCACATCAGTTTGAACTGTTTGAGAGAGGTAGTCATAAGTTGCAGAGTGCTTTTGACCACAAGATACTTCGTCATATTGATAACAGTGCTGGTATTGAGCACTTCCCAGAGAGACAGATGGATATGTGCCGACTAGGATTGGGACTTTATGGCATCAATTCCCGTAACAACGAGATAATAAATAATGTAAGTACATTGAAGACAACTATACTTCAGCTGCGTAAGGTTCTTGCCGGTGAAAGTATAGGATACAGTCGTAAAACAATACTTGACAAGGATAGTGTTATAGCTGCCATTCCAATAGGCTATGCAGATGGACTTGACAGACATCTGAGTAACCGTAATGGGTATTGTCTTGTAAATGGCAAAAAGGCTGATTACGTTGGAAATATATGTATGGACGTGGCTATGATTGATGTTACAGGAATAGACTGTAAGGAAGGTGACAGTGTTGAAATCTTTGGTGACAATCTGCCAGTAACAGTATTGAGCGATATTATCGGAACTATTCCTTACGAAGTGCTTACAGGTATAAGCAATCGTGTAAAGAGAGTTTATTTCCAAGATTAATAAATAATGGTTATAAAATGATAAACTGCGAACCTGAAAAGGATTTCGCAGTTTTTTTTGACGCAAATAATATTAAAACGTAAACGTTTAAGTAAATCTATTTAATAATTCGTATCGTTATGTGAAAAGTTTTTGCTAACTTTGCGAACAATGCGTGAAAAAACGCACCCTTGATTTAAACCTAGAGAAAGCGAAACTACAAATTATTAATCGAAAATTTAAATGGAACAGATTTTTAGCTATATCATTAGCTTTGGTGCCAGTGTGATGATGCCTATTCTTTTTACCATCATCGGTCTGTGTATTGGTATGAAATTTGGAAAGGCATTGAAGTCCGGACTCTTCGTTGGTGTCGGATTTGTAGGCTTGGGAGTCGTAACAGCTTTGCTTACAACGAATTTCAATACTCCATTGAGTTCAATATCAGATTTTTATCATTTACAACTCAATGTTTTTGATATGGGATGGCCTGCAGCAGCAGCAGTAGCTTATAACACTGCTGTCGGTGCATTAATAATACCTATTTGCTTGGGTGTTAATTTTTTGATGCTTGTTACAAAGACCACACGTACAGTGAATATTGATTTGTGGAATTATTGGCATTTTGCATTTATTGGTGCAGTGGTTTATTTTGTTATGGGCGAGAGCTTACTATGGGGATATTTTGCAGCTATTATTTGCTATATCATAACTCTTGTATGCGCTGACCTTACAGCCGATAGATTTCAGAAATATTACGGTTTGGAAGGGATCTCTATTCCACAACCTTTCTGTCAGAGTTTTATGCCTTTTGCTATTATAATTAATAAGGTCTTGGATAAAATACCTGGTTTTAGTAAACTTGATGTTGATGCTGAAGGTCTAAAGAAAAAATTTGGTGAACTTGGAGACCCTTTGGTTCTTGGTGTCATTGTAGGAGCGTTGATTGCACTTTTCGGTGAGGCTGGACATATTGCAAATTTCACAGGGTTTGTTAAGGAATTGCAGCAGACAGATGCGAAAGCAACATCCACTGATGCTGTGATGACAATTGCAAAGAATGTATTGTCACTAGGTGTTATCATGGGAGCTGTTATGGAACTTATACCACGTATCACCAAATTGTTTATTGACGGTTTGATGCCTATTTCTGAAAAGACAAAAGAACTAGTAAGTAAGAGATTTAATGGTAAGAAGGTTTATATAGGCATGAGTCCGGCTTTGGTTATTGGTCATCCTACAACATTGGTTGTATCTTTGTTTCTTATACCAACAATATTAGTGTTGGCAGTTTTCCTTCCAGGTAATCAGTTCTTACCATTGGCATCTTTGGCAGGAATGTTTTATCTTTTCCCAATGGTATTACCTTATACAAAAGGTAATGTTGCTAAAACTTTTGTTATTGGTTTGGTAGCATTGATATTTGGATTGTATTTTGTTACAGATATGGCTCCTGCGTTTACAAAGGCAGCCGCATCAGTTTTCGCTGAAACTGGTGATAAGGCCGCTCAGATACCAGACGGGTTCTCTGGTGGAGCATTAGATTTTGCTTCTGGCTTATTTAGTTGGGTAATATATAAATGCACCAGTTCTTTGCGATATGTAGGTATGGGGTTGTTGACTGTTGTAACGGTAGTTCTTATGCTTATTAATCGCAGACGCATTGTGAAGAGTGAAAATAAAAAATAAACATAATATGAAAAAGATATTTTTAACAATGGCTTTATGCCTAACAGCTACATTCGGAATGGCACAGACAAATTATGAAGTAAGATGGGCTAATAACCCAGAAGACGCTAAACATTACGATACACAGCGCCTTCGTAAAGAGTTCGCAATAGAAAAAGTTTTTGCTCCAGGAGAGGTTAACTGGGTTTATAGTATGTATGACCGTTTCCTTATTGGAGGTGCAGAACCTGTTAATGCTCCTATTAAACTAGAGGCTATAGCTCCTTTGAAAGTTGATCATATTCTTCATCAGCGTGAGCTTGGTATTATTAATATCGGTGGTGATGGAATCGTTACTGTTGATAAGAAGAAATATGAACTGAAATTTAAGGAGGCTCTTTATATTGGTCGTGGAGATTACGAGATTACTCTTGAATCTAAGGATGCTGCAAAACCTGCAAAATTCTATATGAATTCGGCTACCGCTCATCAGGCTTATCCCATAAAGAAAGTCAGCATGAAGGAAGCTAAGGTCATCAATGCTGGTAAGGCAGAAGACAGTAACCTTCGTACGATCAATCAACTTATCATAGATGGTGTTGCAGGAGTACGTACATGTCAGTTGCAAATGGGACTTACTGAATTAAAACCAGGAAGCGTTTGGAATACAATGCCTGCACATACTCATTTGAGAAGAATGGAGACATATATGTATTTCCAAGTTCCGGAAGGTCAGAAAATATGCCATATTATGGGTGAACCACAGGAAACTCGTCCTATTTGGTTGAACAATGAACAGGCTGTAATATCTCCACAATGGAGTATTCATTGCGCAGCAGGTACTAGTAACTATACATTTATATGGGGTATGGCAGGAGAGAATCTTGATTATGGTGATATGCAGATCGTAAAGATTCCAGAATTGAAATAATCTAAAACAAATGGATAAAATACAAACTACAAAAATGTCCAATTTCCGTTGGGTGATCTGTGCGTTGCTATTTTTGGCGACTACAGTGAACTACATGGATCGTCAGGTGTTGTCATTGACATGGAAGGACTTTATTTCTCCAGAATTCCATTGGAATGATAGTGATTATGGAACTATAACAGGTTGGTTCTCTATTTTCTATGCCGTGGCTAACCTCTTTGCAGGAAAGTTCGTTGACTGGATGGGAACTAAAAAGGGCTATTTAATTGCTATATTTGTGTGGTCTGCTGGTGCGGTAATGCATTCTGGCTGCGGTTGGATGGCAATGCAAATAGAAGGATATCATTCGATAGAGGCTTTGCGAATGGTAAAGGTTGGTAGTGATGCTGCCTTTGCAATAGCAACAGTAAGTGTGTGGCTGTTCTTGTCATGTCGCTTTATTCTTGCTGTTGGTGAAGCTGGAAACTTCCCTGCTGCGATTAAAGTTACTGCCGAGTTCTTTCCAAAGAAAGATCGTGCTTTCGCAACATCAATTTTCAATAGTGGTGCGTCTGTAGGCGCACTTGCGGCTCCTGCTACCATTCCGTTGCTTGCTAGAGCATGGGGATGGGAGATGGCTTTTGTCATTATCGGTGTACTCGGTTTTGTTTGGATGGGACTATGGATATGGTTGTATGACAAGCCAAACGAGAATAAGCATGTAAATCAGGCTGAAATAAACTATATTGATCAAGATTGTCATATCACAGAGGGTCAAGATAAAAATCTTGCTACTGAAGAGAAAACTATTGGTTTCTTGAAATGCTTTACATATCGTCAGACTTGGTCGTTTATTGTAGGTAAGTTTATGACTGATGGTGTTTGGTGGTTCTTCTTGTTTTGGGCTCCTGCATATTTCTCAGATCAATATGGCTATTCTTCAGATTCAGGGATGGCAATTGCGCTTATTTTCACGTTATATGCTATTTGTACAGTATTAAGTATCGGTGGTGGTTACTTGCCAACTTATTTCGTTGACAAACTTGGCATGAATCCTTATGTCGGTAGAATGCGTGCAATGCTTATCTTTGCATGCTTCCCTGTATTGGGATTGTTAGCACAACCTATGGGAGCTTTTAGCCCTTGGTGGCCTGCCATTATTATTGGATTGCTTGGTGCTGGACATCAGGCTTGGTCGGCAAACTTGTATTCTACAATCGGTGATATGTTCCCTAAGTCAACTATCGCTACAATTACAGGTATTGGTGCGATGGCTGGAGGTATCGGCTCGTTCTTTATTAATAAAGGCTCTGGTGTACTGTTTACTTATGCAGAGGAGCAAGGAAAGAATTTTAGTGTCTTTGGATTTGATGGTAAACCTGCAGGATATATGATTATTTTCAGTATCTGTGCCGTCGCTTATCTTATCGGTTGGGTCATAATGAAAACTTTGGTACCAAAATACAAGCCTATTGTTGTTGAATAGAATAGCTTGTAAAAAATAAAAATAGCCACACACCTTTATTAATATATGGTGTGTGGCTATTTGTTTTGTTTTATAGAAAATCTTGACCTTTTAGTGCGTCAATCATTCCTTTACTCATTGCCTCATTATCTTTTTTCGTATATCTTATGTCTGTGAAAATTTGTGCAAGGGTTTCTTTTTTGTTTATTTCAACGAAGTGAATATTCTCTTCTATGTTCTCTTTTTCATTATAGAACTTATCAATCTTCTCTGGGGTGTAGTCTTCATAGTGTTCGTAGTGTATAATTGCTTCTATCGGCAGTCGGTCTGATATGTTTGGTTCCTCAGCAGGCCATCCTAGTGTTATCGTAGCAATTGGAAATACAAGTTTGGGTAATTTTAGTGCGTCGATAATCATCTGTGGCATATAAACTGTGGTGCCAAGATAGCAAGTGCCAAGTCCTTTGTCTTCAGCAAGATTACAGAATGACTGAGTGTATAGAAGCGCATCTGCTGACGCATTGATGAATGATAGAAAATTATCATATCCAGGTATTGCTTTTCTGTTCTCAGCCCATGTACTTGTACGCCTGAAGTCTGCGCATATAGTGAGTACGACTGGTGCTCCGGTTACCATAGGTTGATTGAAATGAGCAGGTGCCAAAGCTTCTTTGCCATTTTTGCTACGTGTTACAACGACGCTGTATAATTGTAGATTACCCATTGTAGGGGTGTGCTCAGCTTCTTCAAGTAACTTGTTGAGTAGTTCATCGCTGACAATCTTGTCAGAGTATTTTCTTATAGTTTTGCGATTTCTTATTGACATCATAATATTATAAGTTTATTTTAAACTTCGCAAAGTTACTAAAAATAATTTGTAAGTTGTTGACTTTGTGAAACTTTTGATTTTTACTTCAAGCAAATGTTTTCTAAAAGGAAAATTTATTTTGGAAAATAACATATAAAGCATTTCATTATATCAAAATTTTATTCTATATTTGCAATTACTATTTACTGTATTTACAAATAATGGAAAACAATAAGACATTCTCTTTTGAGGACGCGTTTGAGGCATCCTTGAAGTATTTTGGTGGTGATGAACTCGCTGCCAGAGTATGGGTGAACAAGTACGCGATGAAAGATAGCTTCGGTGCAATCTACGAACATAGTCCCGTAGATATGCATTGGCGTATATCTAATGAAATCGCCCGTGTTGAAAATAAGTATAAGAACCCGATGTCTACTCAGGAGGTTTTTGAACTTCTTGATCATTTCAAATACATTGTTCCTGCTGGTAGTCCAATGACTGGTATTGGGAATAATCATCAGGTGGCAAGTCTGAGTAACTGTTTCGTCATCGGACTTGATGGTGACGCTGATAGTTATGGTGCCATAATGCGTATAGATGAGGAACAGGTTCAGTTGATGAAGCGTCGCGGTGGAGTCGGACATGATCTTAGTCATATTCGCCCAAAGGGTAGTCCTGTCAACAATTCTGCCCTTACATCTACTGGTCTTGTCCCATTCATGGAAAGATATAGTAATTCTACTCGTGAGGTTGCGCAGGATGGTCGCCGTGGTGCTCTTATGCTGTCTGTAAGTATTAAGCATCCTGATAGTGAGGCTTTTATTGATGCCAAAATGGAAGAAGGGAAAGTTACGGGTGCAAATGTATCTGTAAAACTTGATGATGATTTCATGAAGGCAGCTGTTAGTGATAAGCCTTATATGCAGCAATGGCCTATTTATGCAGCAACTCCTAAATTCAAAAAAGAAATCTCAGCCCGTAAGTTGTGGGGAAAAATTGTTCATAATGCATGGAAGAGTGCGGAACCTGGTGTGTTGTTTTGGGACACAATATTAAAGGAGAGTATTCCTGATTGTTATGCCGATTTAGGTTTCCGTACTGTAAGTACAAACCCTTGTGGTGAAATTCCATTGTGCCCTTATGATTCTTGTAGATTGCTAAGTATCAATCTTTATAGTTATGTAGATCAGCCATTTACAAAGAATGCTAAGTTCAATTTCGATAAATTCAAGAAACATGTGCAGTTAGCACAAAGAATAATGGATGATATCGTCGATCTTGAAATGGAGAAGATCGACCTAATAATGAAAAAAATTGCAGATGACCCACAAAGTGATGAAGTTAAGGGTTCTGAATATAATTTATGGCAGAAAATACAGCGCAAGAGTGGTATGGGAAGACGTACCGGTGTTGGTATAACTGCTGAAGGTGATATGCTTGCTGCAATGGGACTTCGTTATGGTACGCAGAAAGCAACTGATTTTTCTGTTCTTGTTCACAAAACTTTGGCAATTAATGCTTATCGTTCTTCTGTTGATATGGCTAAGGAACGTGGAGCTTTTGAGATTTATGATGCAAAGCGTGAGGAGAATAATCCTTTTATTGGTCGTATTAAGGATGCTGATCCTGAATTATATGCTGATATGGTGAAGTATGGTCGTAGAAATATAGCATGCCTTACAATAGCTCCTACAGGAACAACTTCTTTGATGACTCAGACTACAAGCGGTATCGAACCTGTGTTTATGCCTGTTTACAAGCGTCGTCGTAAAGTTAATCCTGGTGACAAGGATGTTCATGTAGACTTTGTTGACGAAGTGGGAGACAGTTTTGAAGAATACATTGTTTATCACCGTAAGTTCATTGAATGGATGAATGTGAACGGCTATGACACTGAAAAGAAATATTCACAAGAAGAAATAGATGAACTGGTAGCAAAGTCTCCATATTATAAGGCTACAGCCAATGGTGTAGACTGGCTTATGAAAGTTAAGATGCAGGGTGCGATACAGAAGTGGGTTGACCACAGTATCTCAGTTACTGTAAACCTTCCTAATGATGTAGATGAAGCTTTGGTCAACAGACTGTATGTAGAGGCTTGGAAGAGTGGTTGCAAGGGTTGTACTATATATCGTGACGGTAGCCGTGCTGGTGTGATGATTTCCATCTCTAAGAAGGATAAAAAGGAAAGTGAACATGCTGAGGGTGCAGAAGTTCAGGAAGATCAACCTAAGGAACATATCTGCGAGCAACCTGAAGTTACTGAAGTTCGTCCTAAAGAATTGGAATGTGATGTAGTTAGATTCCAAAATAATAAAGAAAAATGGGTTGCATTCGTTGGACTTCTCAAAGGTTATCCTTATGAAATATTTACTGGTCTTCAGGATGATGAAGAAGGTATCATATTGCCAAAGAATATCATTAAGGGAAAGATAATCAAGTCTACAAATGAGGATGGTTCTCATCGTTATGATTTTCAGTTTGAAAATAAACGTGGATATAAGACTACAGTAGAAGGACTGAGTGAGAAATTCAACCCTGAATACTGGAACTATGCAAAACTTATTTCAGGTGTGCTAAGATATCGTATGCCAATCGATCATGTACTTAAGCTTGTTGCATCTCTCCAATTGAAAGATGAGAGTATCAATACTTGGAAAAATGGTGTTGAACGTGCATTGAAAAAATACATCGTTGATGGTACAAGAGCTAATGGACAGAAGTGCCCTGTTTGTGGACATGAGACTTTGGTCTATCAAGAAGGTTGTCTGATTTGTACCAATTGTGGTGCAAGTAGATGTGGATGATAATATGATAATTAAAGAAAGTTATATAACACTTACAGACCTGCGGTTTCATGCCTTCCATGGCGTGATGCCGCAGGAACGATTAACAGGGAATGATTATACAGTTAGTCTTAGAATAGGTTATCCTGTTTCTGATGCTTGCTTATCAGATGAAGTTGCAGATACTTTAAATTACGCTTCAGTATATGATCTTGTTTCTCAGGAGATGAATGTGCCAAGCAAACTTCTTGAACGTGTGGCATATCGTATAGCTGACAGGTTGTTCAGAAAGTTTAAGCTGATAACCGTATTAGATGTAAATCTTAACAAGCTCAATCCTCCTTTTGGTGCAGACTGCTATGGAGCGGGGGTGGAACTTCATTTAATAAATGATAAAACCGAACGGTAAAGTTAGGTTTTCTGATTTTTTTTTATTATTTTTGCGAAGAATATATTGGTATATGAGTAAAAAGAAGGTATTCTTACTGATAACAATGTTGTTGTTTACTGTTACGTTATTAGCAGCAAACCATAAGTTTACACTTGTAATTGATGCTGGACATGGTGGTCGTGACCAAGGTGCTCCTGGTCTTTTCTCAAAAGAGAAAGACCTTACATTGAAATACGCTTTGGCGTTTGGTGATTATGTAGAGCGTAATTGTCCTGATGTAAGAGTTATATACACTCGTAAGACGGATGTTTTTCTGGAACTTGTCGAGCGTGCAAGAATTGCTAATAAGAATAATGCCGACTTGTTTATGTCGTTTCATATTAATGCCGTTGATGGTTCTAAGACTGCTCATGGATTTCAAAGTTACACATTAGGACGAGGAGAGCATACTGGTGATAAAGGAATAATGCAGAATCTAGAAGTTGCAAAGCGTGAGAACTCTGTAATTTTCTTAGAGAAGGATTATAAAACAGTATATAAGGGCTTTGACACAAATTCTGCCGAAACTGACATAATGTATGAATTCATTGTTGATCATAACCGTGCTAGAAGTGTGGAGTTCTCGCGTATGTTACAGCAGTATGTCTGTGCATTAACAGGGCGTCAAAATGGAGGTTCACATCAAAATAATCTCGCTGTGCTGAGACTTACCTCGATGCCCAGTTGTTTGTTGGAATTAGGATTTATTTCATCTCCGGATGAAGAGTCTTTTATGAATTCAGACGATGCTGTCCCGATGTATGTAAAGGGTATATTCAATGCGTTCATGAAATATCGACAGAAATATGATACTGATATATCTGTTCCTTATAAGGCTATTGATAACGATGATAATGCTGTTGCTAATTTACCTCAGGTTGTTCCTCCTTCTTATAAAAATGGTAGTGTGGATCAAACAAAAACAGAAATTAAGCGCATTCATAGAATAAGGCGTACACCTGTGGCAAATAAGAATGAAGATAATAAAGATTCGATTAAACCGATATTCAAAATTCAGATTCTTGTAAGTAAAGGACAACTGAAAAGCGATGATAGACATTTCAATGGACTAACAGATGTCAACTCATATAATGAAAACGGCATGATAAAGTATACTTATGGTGCGTCGTCGAACTATAATGAGATATATCGTTTACGTAAGCAGATATTGGATAAATTCCCAAGTGCTTTCATCATAGCATTTAAAAACGATGCAAAGATGGATGTAAATGCTGCCATAAAGGAATTCAAGGCAAATAGATAATTGATTAAGATAAAATATGAAATTTACAAAAGAAATAAAGATTGCGCTTGTTGCCATATTTGGTATTCTTGTGCTGTTTTTTGGGCTCAACTTTCTAAAAGGTATGACCATTTTTTCAACTGATAATACTTACTTTGTATCGTTTAAGGATATTAGCGGCTTGTCTTCTTCTAATCCAATTTACGCTGATGGGTATAAGGTTGGAGTCGTAAAGCATATCAACTATGATTATGATAATAATGGTGATATTCTTGTACAGATAGATTTGGATAGGGATTTACGAATTCCTAAGGGAAGTTCGGCTGAGATTAGCAGTGACCTTATGGGAAACGTAAAGATGAATCTTTTGTTGGCCAACAACCCACGCGAACGAATTAATCCTGGAGATACTATTGTAGGTGACATGAATAATGGACTTATGGGAAAAGTTGCTGCTTTAGTCCCTACTGTTGAGAAGATGTTGCCAAAGATAGATAGTATCCTCACTAGAGTAAATACTCTCTTGGCTGATCCAGCGATTGCACATTCATTGCATAATATCGAGGGTATAACAAATAATCTAAATACGACATCTCAGCAATTAAATATTCTAACCACAGGATTGAACAAAAGTGTGCCGGGCTTGATGCATAAGACAGATGGTATACTCACGAAAACAAATAAGTTTGCTTCAAATCTTGCTTCTGTTGATGTTGCAGGAACTATGGCACAGGTTGACGAAACTATAGCAAACTTGAAGTCTTTCACCAACAAACTTAATAGTAAGGATGGAACTCTAGGACATCTAATGAATGATCCGACTCTTTATAACAATATGAATAGTACAATGTTAAATGCTGATTCGCTGTTGATTAATGTTCGTCAGCACCCTAAGAGATATGTTCATTTTTCTGTTTTTGGAAAGAAAGATAAATAAATACGAATTTTACTCTAATTAAAATTAGTCTAAATAATAGAAGATGATGTTTCACGGCTTTCAGTTTATACTGAAAGCCGTTTAGTATTAAATGTTTCGCCATGATTGCAGTGATGTTTCACTGTTAAATGGTGATGTTTGGCAAAAACGGCTGTAACGTTCTTAAAATCAGCACTTTGTAGATTTGCAATACATTAACTTTAAGGTGGTTTAGTCTTGGACACGTAAGTTGCACTAAATGAGTGATTTATAAAGTAGCTATACAATAATAAGAAATTGGTCGATTTGCTTTTATGATTTTCTTTTATTAAATTTGCACTCGCAATAATGCTATAAGTCGAAAGACATACAATTTATTATTTTTATAGATGAAAATAAATCCTAATAACTGTTGGGGTAAGGCTCTTGAGCTCATTAAGCAAAACGTTACGCCTCAACAGTTTGAAACATGGTTCAAACCATTAGTCCTTGAAAATTTCGATGAGAATACAAAGACTATATTGGTACAGGTACCCAGCGCGTTTGTGTATGAGTATCTGGAGGAGAACTTTTTGGGTTTACTCAGAACTGTACTTTGTCGCACTTTTTGCGACGGGGCACAACTTGCATATAGGGTAGTAACAGATAAAGAAAATAAACTTACACAAGATATTGAGGCTGATCCAGCTGATGCTGAACCAAAGAAATCAAGCAATCGCGCAAATCAGCCACCTTCACCACTTGATGTGGCTATGCCTCAGGAAATAGATTCTCAGCTTAATTCTCATCTTACTTTTAAGAATTATGTTGAAGGCTCAAGTAATAAGTTGCCAAGAAGTGTTGGTATGTCTATTGCCGAGCATCCTTCTACTCCTCAGTTCAACCCTATGTTCATTTTTGGTCCTTCTGGATGTGGAAAGACTCACTTGATTAATGCTATCGGTGTACACTGTAAACAGACGTATCCAGAAAAGCGTGTGCTTTATATCAGTGCCAGACTGTTTCAGGTACAGTATACAAATGCTGTGTTACAAAATACCATTAATGATTTCATCAACTTCTATCAGACCATTGATATGCTTATTGTTGATGATATTCAAGAATGGGCTACTGCTACGAAAACCCAAGATACATTCTTCCATATATTTAATCATCTGTTCCGAAACGGAAAGAGAATTATTCTTGCCAGCGACCGCCCTCCGGTAGAGTTGAAAGGTATGAATGACCGTCTGCTTACTCGTTTCTCTTGTGGACTGATTGCCGAATTGGAAAAACCTAATGTAGAACTTTGTGTAGAAATATTAAACAATAAGATTCGACGTGATGGATTGCATATTCCGGTTGATGTGATTAGTTTTATTGCTTCGACTGCAAACGGTAGCGTTCGTGATCTTCAAGGTGTTATCAATTCTCTTCTTGCATATAGTGTAGTGTATAATTGTGATATTGATATGAAGCTTGCTGAAAGGGTCATTAAGAGAGCTGTAAAAATTGATGACAAGCCACTTACTGTTGATGATATACTTGATACAGTTTGTAATCATTTTAATGTTACAACTTCAGCCGTAAACGGCAAAAGTCGCAAGCGTGATCTTGTTGTAGCTAGACAGGTGTCTATGTATCTTGCACAGAAATACACTAAGATGCCGGCGTCTAGAATAGGAAAACTTGTTGGAAATAGAGATCATTCAACAGTTATTCATAGTTGTTCGCAGATAGAAAAACGACTAAAAATTGACGTTGCTTTCAAAGATGAGTTGTGCTCTATTGAAACGTCTTTCAGACTTAAGTAGTACTTCTTTATTATTCTCTAAATGGTATCTCCGGTCATGATGATTGGAGATTTTTTTATGTGTTAAACAATGTGATATTTGTATTTTGCATTAAATAAAAGTGTATATTTGCCACTAAATCTATTAGTAACCAATTATTTTGCATGAGAACAAAAAATTTATTATTTTCAGCTATGCTGATGATAGCTATGCAATCGTCAGCTCAGGTAAATATCAATGTTGATATTTCCAATAAAGGGGTAGGCATTTCTCCCAATCTGTATGGAATCTTTTATGAGGATATTAATCATGCAGCCGATGGTGGATTGTATGCCGAACTTGTGAGAAACCGTTCTTTCGAGGATAGTAACAATGAGGCTGTAGCTTGGAACTCTGTTGGTGGAGCGACAATGAAACTAATCAAGACAGGTTTGTTGAATAAGGCACAAGCACAAGCTTTAGATGTTGACTTTGTCGGAAATGGCAAGGCTTCTGGTATTAACAATGATGGTTTCTGGGGTATTAATGCTGTTCAGGGACGCACTTATAAATTGTCTTTTTGGGCTAAGGGTAAACTTGATGGTAAGTTGAAGGTATGCCTTGGTGATGAAAAGAAAATGGTTGCCGTTACCGAGATTGCAGATGATGTTACCGATAATTGGAAGAAATATAATGCTGAATTTACTTGTCAGGAAAATCAGCCTAATTCACGTCTCTGGATAACTTCTGAAGGGAAAGGCAATGTTATTTTTGATGTTGTTAGTTTGTTTCCTCCTACATTTAATAATCGTGAGAATGGATTGCGTCCTGACTTGGCATCAATGTTGAAGGCACTTCATCCAAAGTTTTTACGTTTCCCTGGTGGCTGCTTTGTTGAGGGACAGGAAAGTCCAGAAAATGCTTTCCGTTGGGAACGTACTATTGGCCCTGTAGAAGAACGTACTGGACATAAAAACGTGAACTGGGGATATCGCACAAGTGATGGTCTGGGTTTTCATGAATACTTGCAGATGGCTGAGGATTTCGGTGCAAAGCCTCTTTATGTTGTAAATATTGGTATCTGGCATGGTGGTTTTACACCTTTGAAGAAAATCCAGCCGTGGATTGATGAGGCTTTGAATGCTCTGGAATATGCTAATGGTCCTGTCACATCTAAATATGGTGCCATTCGTGCAAAAAATGGTCATCCTGAACCTTTCAATATAGAGTATTTGGAAATTGGAAATGAGAATAACCAACCAGACCAGAAAAACCTTAGTGATAAATATTACGAGCGTTTCAAACTTTTCAAGAAAGCTATCTTGGCAAAGTATCCTAATATGCACCTAATTGGTGATGTTGCTGCATGGGGTACTGATGATCCTAGGTGGAGTAATGATGAAAAGGTAGAACTTGTTGATGAGCATTATTATCGCAGTCCGGCTTGGTTTGCCAAAAACTTCAATAAATATGATAGTTATCCACGTGATGGACAGGGTATATATGTCGGTGAATATGCTGTTACACAGGGATTTGGAATTAATGGTTCTCTTGATGCCTCTTTGGGCGAGGCAATATATATGATGGGAATGGAGAAGAATTCTGATGTTGTTAAGATGGCATCCTATGCTCCTATTTTCGCTAACTTGAATGATTTGAAGTGGCGACCAGATATGATTCAGTTCAATTCTCAAAATGTTTTTGGAACTCCTTCTTATTATGTGCAGAAAATCATGGCTGATAATATCGGTACTCGCGTTCTGAATGTTGATATGAATGATCCATATACTAAAAAACTGATGGCAAAAACAGTTGCTCCTGAAGTTAGTAAGTTTGGATTTGCTACATGGGGAACCAAGGCTTCTTTCAGTTTCGACAGTTTCTCTTCTGAAAATGCTTCTCAGATTAGTGCTGATGCAGCCAAACCTATGCTTGAAATTAAAGGTGATTGGAAATCAGATGGTAATATAGTATCACAGACTTCTGACAAGGAAGGTTGCCTTGACATTGTGAATGCTGATATTAAGTCTAATCAATATACAGTTAAAGCTAAAGCACGTAAAGATGGTGGTGCTGAAGGATTCATCCTTGTATTCAATTATGTTGATAAGGATAATTACAGCTGGATTAATTTTGGTGGTTGGGGAAATACTCAGCATGGACTTGAACAGGTCGTTAATGGTTCTAAAATGCAACTTGCTACTAAACATGGTAGTGTCAAGACCGGTAAATGGTATGATATTACTTTGAAGCAGAATGGTGACAGCATTAAGTGTTGGTTGGATAAGGAACTTGTTTTCGATACTAAACTACAGCAGAATACTGCTTTGGGTATGTTCTCTACAGCTTCTTATGATGAGAAGACAGGAGATATAATCGTAAAGGTCGTAAATACAACTCCAGAAGCAAATCAGACAAACATTAACCTTGGAAGTTATAACGCAAAGTCTGCAAAGTTGATATCTTTGTCTTCTTTGAAGGGCACTTCTGAAAATTCTATTGATGATCCAACTAATGTATATCCAATGGAGCATTCGTTGAGTCCTGAAGGTGGAATTGTTTCTCTTGAAATTCCTGCTTACTCTTTGAGTATTGTTAGAATAAAGTAATATACGATATACTTATATAATCGTCTGAAAACATTTGTTTTCAGACGATTTTTTGTTAGTTCTTGATGTCTACAATGTTCGCCGCGTAGCTATAAAAATATTTTTTTTAGAAAAATAAATCCAATATCCTACATGTTTTTGCGTAACGTTTTATTATTCAGTGCATTAGCTTATGTATGATAGGCCAATGTTATACATAAATCAGAGTGATTAGGGCCTAATCACTCAGTTATCCTACATGCTTTTCCGAGTGATTAGGCCCTAATCACTTAATAGCGCAACGAAAAAGGTGATTTTATTTCCGTAGCGCTGACTATGACCTGAATTAGTATACGCATTTGTAGTTATACCTCCTGTACACAATACATTATTTTAAAACCTATACTGAAAGCCTTTACACATGATGATTGGTCGGATATACATTTAGAATAGACTTGTATTTCTGAACAACAGATATTCTTCTTAATTTAAATCCATGGTTAGGTAACACACGTCTCAGATTTGCGAGTCGGATATACTTTCAAACTGTGATTACTTCATTGACATATTTGTCAGATGTAATTGTTTCATAGATAGTAGATAATACGAATATTGTAAATAAAATTATGTATATTCGTTTTTGAAAAATTGGTGCTTAGATCATGTTAATTAGCTATGTTTCCTATTTTGTCGTAGAAATCGTTTAAAAACCATGTATGATTCATGTATGAAACATGTATGATGTGGCTATGTTATACATTAGTAAACTTGCTGATTATAAACAATTTATACGTTTTATGTATGTTATGTATGTTTTTTCAAACATTTTTAGATTTTTCGTTTTTCGATGATTAGGATAGCAATGCGAAGGTAATGATTTTATCATAAATATTCAAACCTTTTGCCGTGAAATAAATATGGTTTAGAATCATACTAGAATATTTGTTTCTAATTCGTTTTAAGCTAAGATTTTTCTGCGATTATTTTGCTTTATATTATACGTAATATGAACAAAAAAAATAGCGCTGCAATCTCACGATTCCGGCGCTAGGTATTTACTAAAATAAATTAACTCAAGTGCGTTTGACTTCTTTCTCACGAGTTCTGTCAAACTTGTAATATATATGCGAAAAATTATATTCTTATTTGCGTTTGATATATTGTATACCAATTGCAAATATATAGTAATTTTTTTAATATATCAAATATAGATATGTTTTTTTTACGTATTATAACAGTATTAACTATCTGTATTTCTAGATGTATTATTATCAATTGCTAATTTTCTCCATTTGTAATATCCGGCTATTGCGATACAAACATACAAACCATATAGAAGTGCCTTGAATGGTATTCCTTTATATATATAAAGATAAAAGCTGATTGCATCAACAAAAATCCAGAATAACCATTGTTCTACATACTTTCTTGCCAAAGCCCATAAGCCAACGAAACTCATAGCGTTTGTGAATGCGTCAAGTACAGGCACATTTGAGTCTGTATAGTTTTTCAGAATCAAATATATTATTGCCCATGCAGCGAAAAAGAAAAAGGTAGCTGGAATGTATAACTTCTTTTTCATGTGTGTTATTGGCAATACTTCGTTCTTTTTTTGTCCGCGCTTCTTACCGAATTTCCAGATTGCGTATCCATATATAGCAGCTATTGTGTAGTAGACTGCCATACCAGAGTCTCCATATAGTCCATGACTAGCGTATAGCCAGATATCAAGCGCCGGCATGATAATACCGACTATCCATAGTAAGATATTAGCACGATACTCGAGCCAGATGTAAACTAGTCCAAGTATCGTTGTAAAGATATCTAAGCCGTGTGCGATAATAAAATCCATCAGAATTTCAGTGTTATATATCCCATAGCTGTGAATCCAGCATTAGGAATGAATCCTATTTGATAATAGCGATTTTCATTTGGATGGTTGTATGAATCTATGATAGAAGAGTATACCCATCCGCTTGAAGCATAGTGACGATCAAAGATGTTATTGAAGTTTGCACCTATAACAACTTCCTTCATTCCGATGATTTTCTTAGAAACTTTAAATGTATAATTTAGATTAATGTCAGTTTGTGAGTAACATGGCAGCGAACGGTCGCTATTCTGGGTGTTGTCAAGATATTGACTGCTCACGAAGTTTGTATGCCATATTGCCTGTGCGCCACGATAGTGTAGATTAACAAAACCATTTAAAATCGTTGATGGAGAGAAGGCTAGGGTAGAGTTGTCGTAGTGTATTGTGCGGTATGAATCATCCCAGTCTACACTTGCTGACTCATCAAAGTTCTTGATTCTGTTTCTGCTTAGCGCAGCATTGCCTTCAACAGTCAACCATGATAGTGGACTCCAGCCTGCTGTAATTTCAGCTCCCATGCGATAAGAGCTTTTTACGTTTGTTGTAAGGTTCTCACCGATGTCACTCTTTGCACCTGTCTGTACGAATTGGTTACAGTAGTACATGTAATACAGGTTTACTCCTGCATACCATTTGTTGCCTGTATATTCATATCCAAGTTCAATGTCTGTAAGGCGTTCTGGGGTAGGGAATGGATAACTACCGTTATCTGTGAAGTTATTGCGCTCAGGCTCACGGTTGCTGTATGCGATAGATGCATAGACTTTGTGTCCATTGTTCATATATGTGATACCTGCCTTTGGATTTACAAAGTTGTAATGTTCGCTAATGTTAAGTTGTTGGTTGCTATATGTTCCATCGCCATTACTGACAAATTTATCATTAATGCCATTAGTCTTATATTCAACAAGTCGCATCTGTATATCCATGAAGGCATCCCAATAATTATTAAAGTGATAGTTTGCCTTGAAGAAACCACTGTAATCATATTTATTTGCATCAGAGTCATAATACTTATAGTTTCCGCTAGACAGATACTTATCGCTCATCTCCTTGTTGGCAATATAGGTAAGATCACCGAAGTGATTTCCGTGGAACTGCTGAAAGTTTATACCTCCTGTTACATTCCATGTTCCGTCGTTATAGTTTACGTTGTATATGGCTCCGTAAGTGTTCTGGGTTAGGCCTTTCTTACGTACAAAGTCGGTCTTCTTTACAGTTTCTCCGTCTAAAGTTGTAAAGTTTGGAAGTCCAAACTTCTTTAGTTTGTTGTTTGGACGGAATTCCTTATAATATCCATATCCATAAGTATAGTGTATGGCGATATTATGACTCCAATGTTCGCTTGGCTGCCATACTGCAGAAAGGATGTTATGGTTCTGATAGAAGTTATCCGTGGTCTTATCCCAATAACTTCCATCATTCATTTTGTATCTTTCAGTTATGTAGTTCCCATTAGCATCTTTTGCAAAATGACCTTTATCGTCATATTTCAGAGCTTCGTAAAGATTATTAAATTTGCCAAGGCCAGCTTCGTACATATCTTTATATGTCTTCACACCGTAGTCCATGAGTGACATATCGTTGTCACCAGCAGTGACTCCATTCCATGCCTGACCAGTCTTTTCAAAGTTACCAATGTTCTTGTATCTTATCTGGAAATTGTCGCCTATCCATGTCAGTCCGCCATAATAAGAACCTGAACGTCCACTTGTTCCGTGTATGTATCCGTCTGTAGCTGTCTCATGATATGCTCCATCGAAGATAAGGTGTTTTCCCATTAGCCCTGTAGAGAAGCTGGCTCCTGTATTGTATGTGTTGAATGAACCGTAAGAACCAGTTAGTTCCAGGCTTGGTGTGTATGATGGTGCTAGTGTTGCCAATGATACAGTTCCACCAAATGCACCGTCACCGTTTGTTGATGTACCGATGCCTCGTTGTATCTGTACGCTTCTCATAAGTGAAGAATAACTGTTCATGTTAGCCCAGAAAACGGTCTGGTCTTCAGGGGAGTTCAAAGGAACTCCGTCAAGAGTTACGTTTATTCTGGAATCTGCCGCACCACGAATGCGAAGGTGAGCTGTTCCTGTACCCAATCCGTTTTCTCCCCAACCTATTACACCTGGTGTTTGAGCCAATAGAAAAGGTAATTCCTGACCGCTTTTAGAGAATGTCTCCAGTTTCTTTTGGCTTATGTTAGCTAC
Source organism: Prevotella sp. (assembly GCA_018053665.1). Classification (GTDB taxonomy): domain Bacteria; phylum Bacteroidota; class Bacteroidia; order Bacteroidales; family Bacteroidaceae; genus Prevotella. Next base: position 9,838 of record JAGPKZ010000002.1, on the reverse strand, counting down.
GGCATAGGGTGCATTTTTCTGCGCTCTTACTCCGTTGACAACAACATCTTGTAGATTTACCGTCTTTACGGAATCTGTTGTTTCTGCCTTTGTTGCGCCTGTGGCTAACAAAGCTGCAATGATAATTAAATCTTTTTTCATTAAGCTTATTTGTTAATACCTAAATTTTTGTCTTACGTTATCGTCTCTTTGCGATAGGGTACTATTATAGAAATAAACTCGTGGATTTTGTTGTTGTTCCTGCGTCGGCATTATCCGTTTCAGGTTCCATGGGTCTGATCTCAGCATCCGCAATAGCGGTAGCACCCCTTGACATTAATTTCTTTATGTCGATGCAAAAGTAATTAATTAATGTCATACTACCAAAAAAACTTTCATTATAATGCTTTTTGTAAAATCTCTATATAATAATGTGTTGAGACAAAAAAGAGAACTTTCCGATATGGAAAGTTCTCTTTAATTATTTATCTTAATGATAAGTTTATTTATTGCAGCTACAAGCTGTCCAAGGCTTAAGTTCCTTGAAGAAATCGTGTCCCTTGTCATCTACAAGAATGAAGGCAGGGAAGTTTTCAACATCGATTTTCCAAATAGCTTCCATTCCAAGTTCAGGATATTCTACACATTCAATACTCTTTATTGAGCTTTGTGAAAGTACAGCGGCTACACCACCGATAGTTCCAAGATAGAAACCACCATGCTTTTGGCATGCGTCTGTAACAGCCTGTGTGCGGTTACCCTTTGCTATCATGACAAGACTTGCACCGTGATCCTGGAATTCGTCTACATAAGGATCCATACGGTTTGCTGTAGTTGGGCCCATTGAACCGCAAGCATATCCTTCTGGTGTCTTTGCAGGTCCAGCATATAGAATAGGGTAATCCTTGAAGTATTGTGGCATATCCTCTCCAGCATCAAGACGATCTTTGAGTTTTGCATGTGCGATGTCACGTGCTACGATGATTGTACCCTTGAGGTTTACACGTGTAGATACAGGATATTTTGCAAGTTCTTTGCGAACAGAGTCTATTCCCTTGTCAAGATCAATCTCAATTCCCTGTGCACCTTCTCCTGGTTTGCTATATTCTGCTGGAATAAGTTCTGCTGGATTTGTATCCAACTTCTCCAACCAGATACCATCTGCATTGATTTTTGCTTTGATATTACGGTCGGCAGAGCAAGATACTCCCATACCGATAGGACAACTAGCACCGTGACGAGGTAAACGTACTATGCGGATATCGTGGGCTAAAGCCTTACCTCCGAACTGTGCACCAAGACCAATCTTGTGAGCTTCATCAAGAAGTTTATTTTCAAGGTCAATGTCTCTGAAAGCACGACCTGTTTCGTCACCTGTTGTAGGTAGGTTGTCGTAATACTTGATTGAAGCCAACTTAACAGTAAGAAGATTCTTTTCTGCAGATGTTCCGCCTATTACGAATGCGATGTGATAAGGAGGACATGCTGCTGTTCCAAGACTCTTCATCTTCTCAACAAGGAAAGGCAGAAGAGTTTTCTCGTTCTGTATTGTAGCCTTTGTCATAGGGTAGAAGTATGTCTTGTTTGCAGAACCACCACCTTTGGCAACCATGATGAAACGATATTCAGCACCTTCTGTTGCTTCAATGTCTATTTGTGCAGGGAGGTTACACTTTGTGTTTACCTCATCATACATATTCAGCGGAGCATTCTGTGAATAGCGTAGGTTGTCTTCTGTGAATGTGTTGTAAACACCACGTGAAAGAGCTTCTTCGTCCTCAAAGCCAGTCCATATCTGCTGACCTTTCTCACCGTGGATGATTGCAGTACCTGTATCCTGACAGAAAGGAAGAATTCCCTTTACTGCTGTTTCTGCATTGCGCAGGAACTGAAGTGCTACATACTTGTCATTCTCGCTAGATTCTGGATCTTTAAGAATCTCGGCTACTTGTAGGTTGTGCTCACGTCTAAGCATAAATTCTACATCGTGGAAAGCCTGTTGTGAAAGAAGTGTCAATGCTTCTTTTGAAACCTTTACAATCTGTTTACCTTCAAACTCACTTTTGCTAATACCTTCTTTTGTTAGAAGACGATATTCAGTATCGTCCTTGCCCACTTGGAACATAGGAGCGTACTTGAAATCAACTTTGTTTGCCATATTTGTTGATAATATTTATGATATGTGTTTAATAATTGCTTTTATTAATAACCGAATATATCTTTTGTTGAGATACGCTTTATTGGTGCAATCTTTTCAAGTGCATTCATATTTAGGCTTTTCTCGTCACCTAATATGATATAGCGATATGGTTTGCTTGCCATGTTCTGCTTCTCATAATTTACGATGTCTTTAAGAGTTACAGATGGCAAAGCATTATATATACTGCTGTTGATGTCATAATCCAATCCTCTTTCTTTTGCGTTTAGATAAGAGTTAATCATATTCATCTTTGTAACACGCATACTTGCAAACTGCTTTTGCAGACCTTGCTTTGCCAGATTGAAGTTGGCTTCGTTCTGTGGTATTGTATCAAGAATCTCGTTGAATACGCGTATGCAGTCCGTCATCTTGTCATTTTGTGAGATGATGAATGTTGTTCCATATTGTGTGTGATTCTTTATTGGCATATTATAATAGTATGCGCTTGCACTGTATGCTAGTCCACGTGCTTCACGAAGTTCTTGGAATACAACTGTGTTCATTCCGCCACCGAAATACTCGTTGAATACTGCTGCAACAGGGGCTTCTGAAGGATTAAACATCTTACCTTCGTTGTGATACATAGTCATGTAGATGTTCTTTGCATCATAAGGGGCGAGTAATATTTCGCTCTTTGGAGTCTGCTGCTCCATGTATGGTTTGTTTGCAGGTACGTCAGCTAACTTGGCTGTAGTCTTGTGCTCCTTTGTGATAAGGTTGCTCAACTGCTTTTCCGTTGCTGGACCGTAATACAAAACAGAATGCTTGTAGTTACTGAGTTTCGTAATCAATGCCACCATATCGGCTGGATTTGTATTCTTCAACTGTTCTGCACTCAGCTGGTTTAATACATTGTTATAGGTTCCGTACATACCGTAAGCTTTAGCAGCTGTGAAAATGCTCCTCTGCTCTTTCTTTGTATCTTCACGGTTCTTTAGTACCATTGCTACATAGTTTTTCCATGCTGCAGTGTCAACCTTTGCATTCTTTAATACATTCTCAGCAAGAGCTACAGCCTGTGGCATGTTTTCTGCAAGTCCGCTTAATGATACTGTTATTGTTTTTCCGTTAACATTGATTCCGAAGTTGCATGCAAGTTTGTAGAACTGTTGCTTTACCTTTTCTGCACTGATCTTGTTTGTGCCTAATAAATCAAGATAGTCGGCAGCGTATGTGTATCTTATATCGGCTTCATCACCAAACTCATATCTCATTTGCAGATTGAACAACTTGTCTTCTGCGTTCTGCTTCATTATAATTGGAAGTCCATTACTTGTCTTGCCAAATGTAAGGTCTTTCTTATAATCAAGGAATTTTGGTTGTATTGCCTTAACCTCTGATGATGTTACGTCACGTAGAAATTGACTGCTCTTGTCCCTGTTTGTCGGGATTGCTGTAATCTGTGGCTTGTCAATCTTCTTTTGATTCTTGTCTTCTCCTATACGTTTATAAACGCATGCATAGTTGTTTCCGAAGAATTTGTTGGCAAAGTCAACAATATCTTTCTTTGTAAGTTTTGAAATCCTATCAAGTTTCTCTACTTGGTCTTTCCAGTCAATGCCGTTGATGAATGAGTCAACAAACTTGTCTGCACGGTCCTTGTTGTTTTGTAGTGAGGTATAATAGCGGAGCTTCATATTGTTTATGACAGAAGGAATGAGGTCATCACTGAACTCACCTTTCTTGAGTTTTTCTATTTGCTCAAGCATCAACGCGCGTACATCTTCTAACTTTTGACCTTCTTTTGGACCTCCTTGTAGAAGTAATTCGCTGTAGTCATTTAGATTCTCAAACCCAGTTGCGGCATATTGTACCTTCATATTCTGGTTTAGGTTCAGATCGAACATTCCAGCATGACCATTATATAGGATTGAGTTAATCACGTCAAGCGTGTCGCATTGCAAATCGCTAGCTTTGTTTGCTTTCCAACCAAGCATAACATTTTCAGCTTCAAGGCCTATTACTGTTGAGTCGACAGCTGAAGTAAGGTTCTTTACTGGTGCATATTGTGGGCGCGAAAGATTGTCGCTCTTTTCCCAGTCACCGAAGTATTTGTCAATAGTGGCTATTACTTCATCAGGATTCATGTCGCCAGCCATACATATTGCTACGTTGTTAGGCACATAATAGCGTTTGAAGTAATTCTTTATATTCAATATTGATGGATTCTTCAGATGTTCCTGTGTTCCGATTGTCGTCTGTGTTCCATAAGGATGTTTTGGGAAGATTATTGCGTTAAGTGCGTCATATTCTTTTTCTCCGTCGTTTGAAAGCGATATATTGAACTCCTCATACACAGCTTCAAGTTCGGTATGGAAACCACGTATCACCATGTTCTGGAAACGATCGCCCTGAACTTTAGCCCAGTTGTTAACTTCGTTTGCTGGTATATCTTCAACGTAGCATGTCACGTCGTTGCTTGTATATGCGTTGCTGCCCTCACTTCCGAGAGAAGCCATCAACTTATCATATTCGTTTGGAATATTATATTTTGCTGCAAGCTGTGATATAGAGTCTATCTCATGATAATATGCCTTGCGCTTTGCAGAATCGGTTATTTTGCGGTAAATTTCAAATCTGTTTTGTATAGAATCGAGTAGTGGTGCTTCTTTCTGAAGATCGGAAGAACCGAAATGTGTTGTGCCCTTAAACATAAGGTGCTCTAAATAGTGAGCTAGTCCTGTTGTTTCTGCAGGGTCGTTGCGACTGCCAGTACGTACTGCAATATAAGTTTGAATACGTGGCTTTTCTGTGTTTACGCTCAGATAGACCTTCAAACCGTTGTCTAAAGTGTAGATGCGTGCTTGCATCGGGTCTCCCTTAACAGTTGTGTAGTGATAGTCCTTGGCTATGGCTGCTGAAGCCATTGTCAATACTATCGATGCTAAAATAATTCTAAGTCTCATGTTATCTTTTTTAGTTTTCGAAATCTATTTCGTGATCCAGATTGTTGATGAAGTCATCAAGTACGTGTTTCTCTACGTCGCCCATAGCATACTCTTTCTCTGCGTCTTTCTTTATCTCGGTAATCCATGCACGGCGTGCTTTTACGTAGTCTAATCGTATGCGTTCCACGTCGGCTTCAGTAATCTCGGTGAGCCCGTAGTAGTCTAGAATCATCTTATATGTCCATGTCCATTGGTACTCGCGATAATTATCGTTGATGTCTTTAAATCTTTCTATCACATCTTGTATGGTTTCAGCGTCTCCGTTCTTGATATCTTCTATCAATTTGTTTTCCTCGCTTTCTGGGAGCAGGAGTCCACTGAGGTCGTTCCATTTACCTAATCCTGTGTTGTCAGTAGGTGGTTCGATAGCTCCAAGGCGCTTAACAACTCGTTTCAATACAGCTCCCATATAAATGCGAAGTGCTATGTCGTAGTATTTTATTCCCTTATTTAGAGAATTTGCACTTATCACGTAATTATAATATGTGTATGAGGTGGCATTTTCTCCACTTGCATCAAGGATTTTTTCAAGAATAGCCTTACCTTCCAGTATTTCTCCTACTGAAAATGGAGACAACCAATCAAAGTTTACAATACTTTTTTGACTTCCTATTGCCCTTACGTCTCTCTTAGGCCATTTGCGAATGTCGCGATATAGTCCTACCGTTGTTATGTTTCTTCCTGGAGAGAGATACATTGTGTCGCCATAGGCTATGAGATATGAAAACGGAAGGTTGCGGGTGTCTGGATGGTACATAAGTTTGCCGAAACATACTGAGAATGTACCGATGTTTGCAGGCATTAATACGTAAGCACCACTTGCGGTCTTGGTACCTCGCTCTAGAACTCCATAATGCATTGGTCCCATTTTGTAGGCGTGATTTGAGAAGTTTGTCGCACTTCCTGCATTATAGAAAGAAAACATTCCTCCAATTAGCAGACTGCTCTTGTGGTGGCTGGCTGTAAACGGACCGCAGAATGCGGCACATGCCTCTCCGTTGCTCATGTATGAATTTGCGAAGAATACGCTTGACGAAGCCGTGAAACCATTACTTATCTGGCATGCCTCACCTACAAAACAGTCTTGCATCTTCACGCTGTTGATGATGCTTGAGCCTTCGCTGATGATTGAGTTCTCACAGATTACTCCTGTGCCGATATATACATTTGAGTTAGGAGAACTAAGAATTGTACAGTCACTTAATCGGGCTGCACCATTTATCTCACAGTCATCGTTGATGACGGTGTTGGTAATTTCCTTGGTGTTTACGATTTTTACGTTGTTCCCAATAGATGCTTGTTCTTGGCGGTTACGTGCCACTTCCTCGTTTATGAGACGGCGAATCGCATCTTTTAGAGCTTTATCTCCAAAGTGTTTTACCATAAAAGCAGCAAACTGACTGTTGAGATCGCTGAAGAGAACAACATTTCCGTCACCGACTTCATTAAGCACTGATATCAGATTACCTTCTCCGTATGTTGCACCATCTGTAGTTTCCATCGAACTGACATTACTTATATGGCAGTCATCACCGATAGTGTAGTTATTAATGAAGTTGCCAATATTTTCTATCAGACAGTTATCGCCGACTGTGACATTGCGTAATGTGGCATTGTTTATACCTGAGTGTTTCAGAAATCCGCGACTCACTTCTATATTCTTGTCGAAAGCCCCTATGTTTATTTGCCCATACAACATCACTCGATGCATGTAGTTAGGTTTGAAATCTTCAGACACGTGAACGTTGGTCCAGTCTTCAGCCCAGCAACTGCGGTCTTCAAGAATAGTAATTTCTTCGTCTGTAAGTTGTCTCATAATTATGGATTGTTAGTCTATTTCGGGATACAGAAAATCATTGTACGGGTATTTTTGTACATGCAATTCACGCACCTTCTTGTATAATATAGTGCGGAATTCGTCAATATTATCCTTCTCCTTTGCACTTATAAACAGACAATTGTCGTTAAGTTGTGCCATCCATGTCTTCTTTAGTTCATCAAGAGTTATGTTCTCTTTAGTTTCTGGAGTCAAATCGTCAGATTCTTTTTCAAGCCAATGATAGTTGTCTATTTTATTGAATATTATCATTGAAGGCTTTTCGCTGCAATCAAGATCTTTTAGTGTATTCTCAACCACCTGTATCTGCTCTTCAAAGTCAGGGTGGGAGATATCTACAATGTGCAGCAGAATGTCTGCTTCACGTACCTCGTCAAGCGTACTCTTGAAGGAGTCTACAAGATCAGTTGGTAATTTGCGGATGAATCCAACAGTATCGGCAAGAAGAAATGGTAGGTTTTCTATAACAACTTTGCGAACAGTAGTGTCCAAAGTTGCGAACAGTTTGTTTTCGGCAAAAACTTCGCTCTTTGCCAGCACATTCATAATTGTACTTTTTCCAACGTTGGTATAACCTACAAGTGCCACACGTATCATTTGTCCACGGTTTTTGCGTTGGGTCGTCTTCTGCTTGTCTATTTCTTCCAGACGCTGTTTTAGTAATGTTATTCGCTGAAGAATTATTCGGCGGTCCATCTCTAGCTGGGTCTCACCTGGTCCACGAAGTCCTACTGAACCTTTTCCACCACCAGCACCAGAACCGGAACCACCTCCCTGTCTTTCGAGGTGAGTCCAAAGACGTTGCAGTCGTGGAAGCATATAGCGGTTTTGTGCTAACTCAACCTGAGTCTTTGCGTTTGCTGTCTGCGCACGCATGGCAAATATATCAAGTATCAGCGATGTACGGTCAAGAATCTTAACCTGCAACTCGCCTTCAATATTTCTCATTTGCTTTGCAGTCAACTCGTCATCAAAGATAACCATGCCTATTGGCTCTTCGTTGTCTTCGCAGTCTTTTATGTATTGCTTTATCTCTTGAAGTTTTCCCTTACCAACATATGACACGGAATTTGGACCGCTTACCTTTTGAGTAAACCTTTTAACTGTTACTGCGCCGGCAGTGTCAGCAAGAAATTCAAGCTCATCAAGATATTCCTTAGTCTTGGATTCATCTTGATGTATTGTGATTAGACCAACTAAAATGGCAGTCTCTGTCTTGACTTCTGTTATAACAAATTCTTTCATTAATTGTATATGTATATAATTATTGTGCAAAAATAATAAATTCGATTGACAATTGATATAAACCTATCTATTATTTTTTATAATAATGTATATCTCTTTATGACAAGAAAGTACAAGTTGTGTTGTATGATGACACTTATTTCGTCGCAAACGTTTACGTAACTTTTTATGTAAAATGAAGATGTCCATTTGATTTAAATCAATCTTTTATATATCTTTGCATCGTTGTAAAAAGACACAAAACTGATTTTCAATAAGATCATAACTACAATAAAGCAAACTGCTGAAACATTTAAAAAATGAGAAATTGCTCCGACGTGATGTCGGAGCTTTTTTCATTTATGAAGGTTGTAAAGTGAGACATTTCAAGTTTTTAATATTTTTTTGATGATGTCATACAAGTTTCTTAACCAGAAAAATTATGATGCTTCTCAAATGCGTGATTTTTTTTATTACCTAACAAATATTTTTTAATAAAAATATTCCCGAAAAGTTTAAAATAGCTCAAATACCTCCACTGTTAATCTAATATACTGATATGCAATGCTTTGTCGGTGGAGGTTATCTTCCACTATCCTCCACGGCTAAAGAGTTGATTTATAATTGTTTATCTTACTGGTGGAGGATATTTTGAGATATTGAACAAAAAAAGTTTTTTATTTATGATAATAGTTTGGATGTGGTTCTTCAAATAAAGGCGTGATGTATATAATCAGATTAGGAAAGTACTTGCATATCTAGATAATTACCGTGTGTATTTGTTGGAAATGGTGGTAAATGTATCAACTATAGAAAAATATAGCGGTGTTTTATTTTGCTTATAGGCTCGTTTTTTGTATATTTGCAATATCAATATAGATAATCTAACCAACATATTGCGCATGAGATTAATTATAGAAAAAGATTACGAACAGTTGGCGGAATGGGCTGCCGAACATGTCATTAAACGAATTAATGACTTTAACCCTACATCGCAGAGAAAGTTTGTGTTGGGACTTCCTACAGGGTCTTCACCTATTGGTATGTACAAGAAACTTATTCAGGCTTATAATGAAAAACGAGTTTCTTTCAAAAATGTAGTAACGTTCAATATGGACGAATACGTTGGACTGCCGGTGGAACATCCTGAGAGTTACCATTCTTTTATGTATAATAATCTGTTTAGACATATTGACTGTCCCGATCAAAATATTCATATCCTTAATGGTAATGCTCCAGACTTGGAGGCTGAATGTGCCAACTATGAAATGATGATTAATGAAGCCGATGGTATTGACCTGTTTGTCGGTGGAGTAGGAGTAGATGGTCACATCGCTTTTAACGAACCAGGTTCTTCGTTGAGTTCACGTACACGACAAAAAACACTGAGAACAGAAACACGAATGGTAAACAGTCGCTTTTTCGGAAACGATATGAATAAAGTTCCCGCTTATGCTCTTACAGTAGGAGTGGGTACAGTTATGGATGCACGTGAAGTTATGGTTCTTGTAAATGGTCACGACAAGGCACGTGCTTTGCAGGCAGCCGTGGAAGGCGGAGTAAGTCAGATGTTTACAATATCTGCATTACAGATGCATAAGCATGGTATAATAGTATGTGATGAGGCAGCAACAGACGAATTGAAAGTAG
>JAGPKZ010000017.1 GCA_018053665.1 Prevotella sp. | reverse complement strand
ACGGCAAGAAAAGAACACATACCCAAGAAGAATGCGAAAATCATGTTATCCACAAATATGGATCTGAAGAATAAACTTATAAAATGTTCCATAATTTTTTCTTTTTAGATATTATTATTTCTTTTCTTCTTTGTAAAAATAAGCTCTGTGTACCCAAATTACACATCCCAAAAGTATTAATGCCATTGCTGGCATTGTCATCATACCATTGTTTATGTATCCAGCATCATAAGCTGACTGCGGAATAATAGTTAATCCTAACAGCGTACCACGTCCAAAGAGTTCACGCACAGCACCGACAATAACCAATATCAACGCATAACCTAGTCCGTTTCCTAATCCGTCAAGGAAACTAGGCCAAGGCTTGTTCATCATTGCAAAAGCTTCAAGACGTCCCATTAGAATACAGTTTGTAATGATAAGACCTACATATACAGACAATTGAACACTTACATCATAAGCGAAAGCCTTCAATACCTGACTAACGATAGTCACCAATGCAGCAACTACAACCAGCTGAACAATAATACGAATACGATTAGGTATTGTTTTACGAATCAGCGAAATGATAACATTTGAAAATGCAGTTATTACAGCTACAGCAAGCCCCATAACAATAGAAGGCTTCAATTGTGAAGTTACAGCAAGAGAAGAACAGATGCCAAGAACCTGTACAAGTATAGGATTATCTCCATTAAACGGATTTGTTAAAACTTCTTTGTTCTCCTTTGAAAACAGTTTACTCATATCAATATACCTCCTACTTTATTTGTCATTAAGAAATGTTTTATACTTTGAAAGGCAATCCTTTAGCATTGCGCTCACACCGTTAGATGTCAAAGTGGCACCAGTAATACCGTCACATTGCGTTGTAGGATCCTTTACATCGCTCTTTTTCAAAACAGACAAAGCGACATCATCAGATCCATTCTTGAAGATTTTCTTTCCCTTGAACTGTTCCTGCCATGCTATATTGTCTTTTATTTCTGCACCAAGTCCAGCTGTCTCACTTTCATGATTGAAATAAGTTCCAAAAACAGTCGTTTTATCAGCATTGACTGCGATATATCCCCATATTGGTCCCCAAAGTCCCATTCCAAAAACAGGCATTACATACTTAGTTTCTCCATTAATCTTGCATACAAACAAAGCAAGTTTTCCTGCCTTGTAATCAGCACTATTCAATTTAAAACCATTTTTTTCACCACCTTCAGAACCTTTTGCCACGGTTTTGCCTGTAGCGTCAATTATATCATCAGCGGTGATATCCTTAACATACTCTTCAGAAGCCTGATTATCAGAAAGATCTCTAATATTCAATGCAGCAAGAATTTGCTTTTTCTTGTCAAGAGCAACATTAACATCCTGTGCAGGTTTTAGAGCTTGGAATACAAAAGCCATAAGGAATGCAACAATAATTACTATGATTGCTGAATATACAATCGTATATGTATTACCATTTGTATTAAATCCATTCTTACGCCCCTGAGGAGTTTCCTCCACACCACTCTCTGTTATTTCTTCAAATTCCGAAGATGGAGATTGGCATATAGGACATTTATCTGGGGCAGCATCGCCCTCATGGATATATCCACAAACCTTACATCTAAATTTCTTCGTTGCCATATCCGTTATTTTTTAGTTGTTACACGTTTCATTCTCTTTGATATATTGCTCTGTACAACACAATAGTCTATAAGCGGAGCAAACATATTCATCAACAATATTGCCAGCATCATTCCCTCAGGATAACCGGCATTAAGAACTCTTATTATGATTGCCATCGCTCCAATTAAGAAACCATAGATATACTTTCCCGTTTCCGTACGTGCACTGGTGACAGGGTCTGTTGCCATAAACACAGCACCAAAACAGAAACCGCCAAGTATGATATGCTCATACCAAGGAATATGTGAATTTCCTGTTGCAGAAAACAATAACGCCATTAACGCCCCTCCGACAAAAACACTTAACATTGTTTTCCAACTAGCTATTTTTGTCCACAACAATATTACGGCACCTATTGCTATAGCTATGACACTTGTTTCCCCTATAGAACCAGGGATGAAACCTGTGAACATATCGCTCATACTATATGGCACTGTAATATTCTGTGCAATCTGCCCTAGAGGTGTAGCGCAAGTAAAAGCATCAGGTAACTGATTTCCAAATCCAAAGATTGAATCCTTTGCAACCCATATACTATCACCACTCATCTTTGTAGGATAAGAAAAGAATAAGAACGCACGCGCTATCAAAGCAACGTTGAATATGTTCATACCTGTTCCACCAAATATTTCTTTTACTAATATAACAGAGAAAGCTATTGCAATAACCATCATCCAAATAGGACAATTCACCGGAAGAATCATTGGGATTAGGATACCTGTAACGAGATATCCCTCCTGAATCTCCTCATGTTTCCATTGCGCCCAGATAAATTCAATACCAAGACCAACGACATAAGACACTACTATTTTGGGCAATACAGCCATGAAACCATAAAGGAATATCGACCAGAAAGAAGCTTTTGCTAAAGCGCCAGCAACCATATAGTTCTGATAACCGATATTGTACATACCAAAGAGCAAAGCCGGCAGCAAAGCTATCACGACCATACTCATTATTCTCTTTGAATCTATCGCATCATGAATATTCGTTCCACACTTTGAAGTAGTATTAGGTACAAACAGGAATGCTTCAAAACCATCATACACACTTTTAAAAGCATGCAGTTTGCCACCTTCATCAAAGTTTGGCTTTATATTATTTAGTATTTTTTTTAATGCACTCATAATTATTCGTATTACAATTTGATTTAAGCATTTTCCTTCCTCAGCATATCAAGTCCATCACGGACAATACGCTGCAATTCTAACTTTGACGAATCAACAAATTCGGGAAGTGCAAAGTCTTCTGGAGATATTTCATAAATGCCAAGTTGTTCCATTTTATCTATATCACCTACTATGATAGCTTTTATTAGATATTCTCCATAAATATCCATCGGCAGCACTTTGTCATACTCTCCACTCATAATCATATGACGTTCACCACCTTTTATTCGTGCATCAAGATTATATTTTCTTTTACCAAAAAGCCATGAGAAATAACTACGTGATGTAGAATATTCCTTCGTGCGGGGAAGTATCCAACCTAGTAATTCATCTACATTGTCGCCTTCAGGGATAACGGTAACCTCTGATGTAGCAGCACCAGTATAGTCTTCCATCGTGGCTTTCTTACCAGTAAGTGGATTACCATTGATGATACGCACATGGTCTTCTGTAACAAGTTTTCCTGCCAACACTACAGACAGAGGTGTTCCAATAAGCGTCTCAACATAAGACGGGTCTTTTATTTCACTTCCGCCAACGGCAATAACACGACGAAGGTCAACCTTGCCTGTATTAAATAATCTACCGATAATAATTACCGATGCAGGATCGACAGTCCAAACAACATCACCCTTATTAACAGGATTAATATTATTTACCTGAACGCCAACATTTCCAGCAGGACACTTACCATCAAAGATGTTTATTTCGACATTCTTAGCATTAAGAAGAGCTTTAACTGTCTGCCTTGAGCTAATGCCAAGATATGTATTTTGAATTTTAGAAAGAGCTGTTAAACCTGTTTGAAAATCCTTTTCATTTCCTTCCAATTCTACCTCAAAGTCAGATGCTAAAGGCATGTCACGGAATGCAGAAACAAATATTGCCTTAGGTTTTGTATCTGGAGTTGTAGACACTGCATAAGGCAATTGGTTTATATATCCAAAAATACCGGCATCAAGCAAAGCTTGCTTTACAGATTCACCATCCAATAAGTCGACATTCTTTAAACCATAATCCACAAACTGCTGTTCTTCATCAGCCTTAATTTTAACAAACAAGACCTTACGTCTGTCACCTCTTAGTATTTCCTCAACAGAGCCACTAACAGGAGAAGAGAATTTTACTTCAGGGTATTTTTTACTTACAAACAAGGTTTCACCAGCCTTAACCTTGTCACCTTCATGCACAACAACCTTAGGAATAACTCCACAAAAACTATCAGGCACCAAAGCGTACTCCCCGCTTTTTAGCGTTGAAATAGTTTCCTTGCAAGCTGTTCCTTTTAAGTTAATGTCTAAGCCCTTACGTAACTTAATTACATTTGCCATAAATACTTTTATAAGTTGATTATTTCTTATTTTTATTACCAACACTTTTGCTCACTAATAAAAGCAAAATTATATACACTGCATCATAACTACGACTTTAGTGTTTCGTTAAACACATTTATTTTTGCAGGTGAACTGAAACATTCGATGCAAATTTAGTGAAAAATAAGCATAAATAAAAGAAAAAAATCCTTTTATTTCTATTTTAAACTAAATTTGATGTAATTTTGCAACATAAATTCAATAAAGAAAGTCAACTGAACAGACTCAAACATATTGTCAACACCGTAATATGGACCATAGCCGGGCTATATTTCACATTAATTATACTGCTGCATCTACCAGCAGTAAAGGGTGTTATTGGTTCTGAAGCTAGCGATTTACTTGCTCATAAACTTGGTACGAAAGTAAGTATAGGTAATATTGATTTGGGATTTCTTAACCGTGTGATTTTAGATGACGTATTGATATATGATCAACATGGCGAAAAACTTCTAAAATCTTCGAGAGCTTCTGTAAAAATAGATATCATACAACTTTTTCAAGGAAAGATATCAATAACATCAGCACAGCTTTTCGGTTCGAAAATTAATGCTTATAAACAGACGGCTTATTCAAAAGCCAACTACCAGTTTGTACTAGATTCATTAGCTTCAAAAAATAAAAAGACCAAAAGTAATCTTGACTTAAGAATTGGTTCTCTGATAATAAGAAACGGCGCCCTTTCCTATAACCAATACGATGCTGTGCAAAAATATGGGCAGTTAGATCCAAAACATCTTAATCTATCAGAAATAAGCGCACATATAATATTGAATGCGCTAACCAACGATAGTATAAATCTGAACATCAGGAAAATGTCATTTAAGGATGTATCGGGATTAAATATAGTATCACTGTCTACAAAAATAATAGCTAACAGAAAGCAAGCGGAATTAAATGATTTCGAATTGATGCTGCCGGGAACCGTAATTAGACTTGGAGACTGTTTTGCCACATATACTTTTCTTGGTAAAGAATTGCAAATTCCATCTCTGCAATACAGTGCAAGTATTGATGAGTCAACGATACGCCCTTCGGATTTTTCGTGTCTGATTCCTGCATTTAAGTCTTTTCGTAACAAACTAGATATCAGTACATCCATTAGCGGAACGAGTACTTCTATAAGAATTCACTCTTTAGGAATCATTGGAAGAAGCATCTTTCTGAAGACTAGTGGCTCATTGAATAACTGGCAAAGTAAGAATCCTAGATGGTTTGCAGATATAAACAGTCTCAGCCTAAAAGGCGATGGCATAAAATTCATAAGCGATAATTTAGGAAAACAATTGAATATTCCTATTGAAATAACAAGACTTGGAAATATAGTATTTAAAGGTGTCCTTGGAGGATATGGAAAAGATGTTGCAACCAAAGGAATGATTCGCACGGATGTAGGATCAGCCAAACTCGCATTGGGTATAAACGGCAAGAAGTTTAGCGGACATATTGAAACTGACGGAATATCAGTAGGCAAAATTATAAACAATGATAAACTAGGAATTATTGCCACTAAAATTAATGCTGGCGGATATATAAACGGCAATGATATAAAGATCAATGCTAAAGGACACATCGGAAACATTGAATATAATAGGTACACATACCGAAATATAAATATAGACGGACTATTCAGTAAGAAAAAGGTCGGTATACGTTTTAACGGAAAATTAGACATCAACGATCCTAACGGCAAAATTGCAATAGAAGGAGACTTTAGTAGACTAGGAAAAATAACAAAAGCCAATGTTGTTGCTGCCATAAAGCATTTCAATCCTAATGCACTAAAACTTATAGGCAGTTATCCTTCTACAGTATTCTCAGCGAATATAAAAGCCAATTTCATTGGAGATAACATAAATAATGCTGACGGAAAATTAATATTGTCCAACTTTGACATGCTTTCACCAAAAGATGCATATCATCTAAATGCTATGGAGATACATGCGGGAAAAGACAACATGCAGCACTTCCTTACAATGAACAGTGATTTTGGACAAGCTGACATTATTGGAAAATTTGACTATGCCACAATTTTTAATAGCATTACAAATATTATACACAGCAAAATTCCATCTCTGATGGGATTAAAGCGTGGGTTGGCAAAGAAAGCTAACAACTTTTCTTTCAATGCATACATAAGTAAGAGCGATTGGCTCAGTAAAATTTTCGGTGTTGACATAGACATAGCAGAACCCGCTACACTCAGCGCCATCATAAATGACCATAGACAACAAATAGATTTGGTAGCCCAAATGCCATCATTCAGTTTTGGAAATAACATTTTCAAAAATGGATATATTAAGGTTACATCTCCGAATGATTCCTTAAAGGCTGAAATACAAGCTAGAAAAATATCTAAAGATGGAAAAGGAATGGCTTGGAACATACAAACTTCGGCTGCAGATAACAAACTCAAGTCTATAATAAAATGGAAGAACTTATCTGGTAAGTATTTTACAGGAACTCTTAATACCGAAACCGAATTTTTTAAATCTGAATATGGTAATACAGCACATATCACAGTGCACCATTCAGACATTATTGTAGGTGATAGTATTTGGAATATACAACCTAGCGATATCGTTTATAGAAAGAACAACATAACTATAGATCACTTCGCTGTTACTCACAACAATCAACATATAATAATTTCGGGATTAGCAACACCTAACAAAAACGATTCAGTTATTGCTGATCTCAAGAACGTTGACGTGAGCTACATTCTTAATCTTGTAAATTTTCATTCTGTTGATTTCAGTGGAAAAGCATCAGGAAAGGCTTATATTGCGGGAGCTTTTGCCAAACCAGATGCATCAGCAAAACTACGAGTTGAAGATTTTAAGTTTGAAAACGGACGTATGGGTACATTGTATGCTAATGCCAATTGGAATAATCGTGAGGGGCAAATAGACATTGATGCCACGGCCAACGATACAATTAGCAACATCTCTATAAGTAATTATATTCCTATAAAGACAATGATCATGGGATACGTGTCACCCAGAAAAAACAACATTGACCTAAATATAATGGCTGATGGGACAAGAATCGAATTTCTTAAAAGATTCTGTGGAAGTTTCATAGGCAACATAAATGCATACGCAAATGGAGAAGTGAGAGTTGCAGGACCATTAAACAAAATAAATCTCACTGGTGACCTGATTGCAAACGGGGTGATACACATGAGCACTCTCAACACCGACTACACATTAAAGAACGCCCATATACACGCTGTGCCTGACGAGATATATCTGCAAAACGATACGGTTGCCGACAGAGATGGACATTTGGGAATCGTTAGTGGTGCATTGCATCATCAACATCTAACAAAACTGACTTTCGATATAGGCATAAATGCTCATAACCTACTTGCATACGATACACATGAGTTTGGCGACAACACTTTCTATGGTACAGCATACACTACTGGAACTTGTAATATAAAAGGCAGAAACAACGATATAACAATTGATGTAAGAGCTACGGCGAACAAGGGTAGCCAAATAGTTTACAACGTATCAAGTCCAACATCAATTAACAAAAATCAATTTATTCACTGGACAAATCGTGACAGCGTTAACACAGCTTTGAGTATAAAAGAAAAACCAGACAGTGCTAAGGATATTAATATTCCGACAGATATGCATATTAATTTCCTTGTCAATATGACACCTGAAGCTACCATAAAACTCATAATGGACCGTAACACAGGAGATTATATTTCCCTTAACGGTACAGGCGGACTTAGGGCTGCATATTATAATAATGGCAGTTTTGACCTTTATGGTAATTACCTTATTGATCACGGTATATATAAACTTACTATACAAAACGCCATAAAAAAGGACTTTATATTCACCCCTGGCGGAACAATAAGTTTTGGAGGAGATCCATTTGATGCAGTATTAAATCTTAAAGCGCAGTACACTGTACAAGGAGTAAGTCTTGCCGACTTGAAGATCGGTAACAGTTTCTCAAACAACAACATAAGAGTTAACTGTCTTATGAATATAACAGGAACTCCATCAAGTCCTAAAGTTGATTTCGGACTAGACATGCCTACTGTCAACAACGATGCAAAACAGATGATACTAAGTCTGATAAACAGCGAGGAAGAGATGAACCAACAGGTCCTGTATCTGCTGGCAATCGGCCGTTTCTATACACAGACAAACAATAATGCTGTTGCTGAAAGTACAACTCAACAAAGCCAGACAAGCCTTGCCATGCAAAGTATTCTTAGTGGAACTGTGAGTCAACAACTTAACAATGTTTTAAGCAGCGTGATAAACAATACTAATTGGAATTTCGGTGCCAATATATCAACTGGAGATGAAGGTTGGAACAATGCTGAATATGAAGGTATGTTGAGCGGAAGACTACTAAACAATAGATTGCAGTTCAGTGGTCAGTTTGGATATCGTGACAACGCAAACGCCACAACGAGTTTTATCGGAGACTTTGACCTAAGGTATTTACTCTACCCTAACGGCAATCTGGCAGTAAGAGTATATAATCAGACTAACGACAGATATTTCACAAGAAACAGTCTGAACACCCAAGGTATAGGATTCATATTGAAGAAAGATTTTAATGGTTTCTGGGATCTTTTCGGTATAAAGAAAAAACAAAAGAAATGATTCTAAGTTCTTCTTTGGGAAAGATTACCCAACGTAGGTAACACGATAATGCAACGTAGATAAAACGATTACCTAGCGTGGGTAACAACTTAAATCTACTACAAATCATAAACGAACAAACTTCATATAATAATGTTGCAAACACAAATTCAATAAACAAAATATTATAAAACCGTTAAAAATCTCTAAACAACCAGAAAAAGCTATTAATTAAGAATTCAATTTATTAATAAAGATGTACCTTTGCACCCGATTTCGGGCGACCCCCATAAATAAGTGGGATTGTCACATTTAACATAAAGTCCAACTTTATTAATTTTTAAAAATTATTATTACATGTCAGATTTAAAGAACGTACAGCCATTATCAGACTTCGATTGGGAAGTATTTGAGAATGGTTCAAGCGCAAACGTTGAGAAGCTAGATTTAGAAAAAGCTTACGACGAAACCCTGAACAAAATTCAGGAGCATCAGGTTGTTGAGGGAACAGTTATTGCCCTTGACAAAAAGGAAGTTGTTGTTAACATCGGTTATAAGAGCGATGGTATCATTCCTGCATCAGAATTTCGTTACAACCCAGACCTCAAGGTAGGTGATAAGGTTGAAGTTTACGTAGAAAACCAAGAGGACAAAAGAGGTCAGTTGGTACTTTCTCATCGTAAGGCTCGCCTTAACAAGAGTTGGGATGATGTTAATGCAGCTCTTGAGAATGAGGAAATCATTCAGGGTTATATTAAGTGCCGTACTAAGGGCGGTATGATTGTTGATGTATTCGGTATTGAAGCATTCCTTCCAGGAAGTCAGATTGATGTTCATCCAATACGTGACTACGACGTATTCGTAGGAAAGACAATGGAATTCAAGGTTGTAAAGATCAATCAGGAATTCCGTAATGTTGTTGTTTCTCACAAGGCTCTTATTGAGGCTGAGTTGGAAGCACAGAAGAAAGAAATTATCTCTCACCTTGAAAAGGGTCAGGTACTTGAGGGTACTGTTAAAAACATTACATCTTACGGTGTATTCGTTGACCTTGGCGGTGTAGACGGACTTATACATATCACAGACCTTTCTTGGGGCCGTGTAAGCGATCCTCATGAGGTTGTTGGTCTTGACCAGAAGATTAACGTTGTAATCCTTGACTTTGATGAGGAAAAGAAGCGTATCGCTCTTGGTTTGAAGCAACTTACACCACATCCTTGGGATGCTCTTAATGCTGACCTTAAGGTTGGTGACCATGTTATGGGTAAGGTTGTTGTTATCGCAGACTATGGTGCATTCGTAGAAATTCAGCCAGGTGTTGAAGGTCTTATCCACGTTAGTGAAATGTCTTGGAGCCAGCATTTGCGTTCAGCTCAGGAGTTCATGCACGTAGGTGACGAGGTTGAAGCTGTTATTTTGACTCTTGACCGCGACGAGCGTAAGATGAGCCTTGGTATCAAGCAACTTAAGGAAGATCCTTGGGAGGCTATCGAAACTAAGTATCCTGTAGCAAGCAAGCACACAGCAAAGGTTCGCAACTTCACAAACTTCGGTATATTCGTAGAACTTGAGGAAGGTGTTGACGGTCTTATCCATATCAGCGACCTTTCTTGGACTAAGAAAGTTAAGCATCCTTCAGAATTCACAACAGTTGGTGCAGAAATCGATGTTCTAGTTCTTGACATTGACAAGGAGAATCGTCGTTTGAGCCTTGGTCACAAGCAGCTTGAAGAGAATCCTTGGGATACATACGAGACAATCTATACTCCAGGTTCTGTTCACACAGGTAAGATTACCCAGATGATGGATAAGGGTGCTGTTATCACTCTTAATGAAGGTGGTGAAGGTTTCGCAACTCCTAAACACCTAGTTAAGGAAGATGGTTCACAGGCTCAACAGGGCGAGGAACTAGAATTCAAGGTAATTGAATTCGTAAAAGAGACAAAGAGAATCATCCTTTCTCACAGCCGCACATTTGAAGAGGGCAAAGACGAAGTTGCAGCAGCAACTAAACCAGCTCACAAGCATGCAGTTCACAAGAACGAAACTACACAAATCAATAATGTAGCAGCAGGTACATCTCTTGGTGACCTTGACGTTCTTGCAGATCTTAAAGCAAAAATGGAAAAAGGAGAATAATTAAAATTTTCCAATAAAATAATACAGAGACGGCTTGAAAAAAGCCGTCTCTTTTTTTGTACTTTCAAAAAATTATATTATCTTTGCAAAGAATTTTTAACACAATGGTGTTTCTCTTCGTGAAACACATTTCTATTCAATCAAAAAATTTTCATATACAATAATATGTATAGCAAGGATGAATTATTATCTAAAGATGCCTCTGCATTAGAGGACATCGCTACGAATTTAGGTGCTGACTATAAAGCTGACTTTAGTCAGGAAGACATGATTTATGCTATTCTTGACAAACAAGCAGAAGAAGAAGGTAACAAGAATCCTCTTGTAGCAAAAAGAAAACGCACCAGAATTGCCAAGAAAGACACGGATCGTATATACACAGTTAAAGGCAAAGATGGTGAGAATTTAGATTTAAAGAAAAAAAACATGACAACCACAGACTCCAAACCATTATTTAAAGATATAGAAGATGAGTCTTCTCCTGAAGAGATCCTTGCGAAGATGCCAAAGCATCGTGGACGTAAGTCTAAAAAGGAATTGGAACTTATCGCTGCAGCTGAAGCTGCAAAACAAAATGAAATGGCGAATGAGAATTCAGCTAATGCCGAAGAATACAACGGCAATAGTGAACTCAATAAAAATATAGAAACTGAAAAGCAAGAAGACATCTTCTATCATAATAATGAGAACGATGTTATTCCAGAAGCTGCTTTTTCTTCCGTCAACGATAATAACGATGACAATGAGAAAAATGAGCTTTTAAATCAATTAAAGGCAAAAATAAATGACCACAATAAAGATGTTGAGGATAATAACACCGAAACAACTAGTCCTGATGGTTATTGGAACGGAGACCCTGGTGACGGAACTGATTTCATAACAGTTGTTGACTTGCCAATAGAAGATCAGGGAGTTGTGCCAAACTATGATATGTTTGACAATCCTACAACAACTGTTGCACCAGCACCAGTACCAGTACAACAGATTTTTCAAAGACCAGAACCAATTAGTGTGGAGAAATTTGATTTTTCAGATTTAATCACTGCAAATGGAGTACTGGAAGTAATGCCTGACGGATACGGTTTCTTACGTTCAAGTGATTATAATTATCTATCATCACCTGACGATATATATGTATCTACAAACATTATAAAAAAATATGGTCTAAAGACTGGTGACGTTATACAATGCCACGTAAGACCACCTCATGATGGTGAAAAATATTTTCCACTTACAAACATCGACCAAATAAATGGTCGAAATCCAAACGAAGTAAGAGACAGAATTCCATTTGAACACCTCACCCCACTCTTCCCAGATGAGAAATTCTCACTTTGCGGGGACAGAGCTACAACAAATCTTTCAACAAGAGTCGTAGACTTATTTTCACCAATCGGAAAGGGACAGCGTGCGCTTATAGTTGCGCAGCCAAAGACAGGTAAGACTATTCTCATGAAAGACATTGCAAATGCTATTGCCGCTAATCATCCTGAAGCATATCTAATGATGCTTCTTATTGACGAACGTCCTGAGGAAGTTACCGACATGGCACGCACTGTAAATGCTGAAGTTATTGCATCTACTTTTGACGAACCTGCTGAAAGACACGTAAAAATAGCAGGAATAGTTCTTGAAAAAGCCAAGCGAATGGTTGAATGTGGACATGATGTCGTGATATTCCTTGATTCTATTACACGTCTCGCACGTGCATACAATACTGTAAGTCCAGCAAGTGGAAAGGTACTGACTGGTGGTGTAGACGCTAACGCATTACAAAAACCAAAGAGATTCTTCGGTGCCGCAAGAAATATTGAAGGTGGCGGTTCGCTTACTATAATAGCAACAGCTCTTATTGATACCGGTAGTAAAATGGATGAGGTTATATTCGAGGAATTCAAGGGTACTGGTAACATGGAATTGCAGCTTGACCGCTCACTCAGCAATAAGAGAATATTCCCGGCTGTCAACCTTGTTTCATCAAGTACTAGACGTGATGACTTATTGCTTGAGAGGACGACTCTTGACAGAATGTGGATATTACGTAAGTATATAAGCGACATGAATCCTATAGAAGCCATGAATTCAATTCACGACAAGATGGTTCATACTAGAAATAACGATGAGTTTCTTCTTTCTATGAACTCATAGAAAGAGTACAAATATAAAATAAGTGCAAATTATAAGGTCATGAACCTATATAATTTGCACTTTTTTTTATTCATTTACTAAATCTATCATTAATTTTATGTCAATATCAGATATACCAGCAGCAATTAATATATTATTATCCGAATTAAAGGCATCACTTACACTATCAGCCGACTTTTTGGTAGACATCCAATTCTTAAACGATATTATAGCTTCACTGTTCTTGTTGAGAATCCATTTACAATACCCAGAATTGAGATAGTCATCCGCTACAATACTGTCAAATAACAATAGCTTATCATAGTACTTTTCAGCCTTTTCATAATCTTTCTTCACCAATAATGCCCACGCTAGTGTTCTTTTAACGTTTGTATCATCACGCTCAATATCTAGCGGAAACAATATAGACAAAGCGGAATCAGCATCTTCCTCCCCTATTAAGGCTATAGCATGGTATAACTTATACTTGAATAAGCTATTTTTTTTAGATAATATCCTATAACATTCAGCAGCAAGAGTATTATCACCAGACCTTAATGCAGATAATGCATAAGACTTCAATACACTTTCTTTGCTGCTTTCTAAATCAATGCAATCAATTGGAAAATCAATGAATTCTGTTGTTGAATTAAATATCAATTGATTTCTGTCTATATTCGATTTTTGTAAGCCATCCAAAATTAATAACGACTTATATGACTCACAAGCAGCAGCATACATATGGCGATGCATCAACAATGCACCCATTAGGTAATAATGCCATTTTAGACTTTCATAATCCAACTTTTTCTTTATCAATTCATCTGTCAGTTTAAAATGAGAAAGTAATACATCCAATAAATTCCAACGTTGATGCTTGAGAGCGAACTTAGCTAAAGACAATATTTCGTTAGAAAACTCATCATATTTCACAAGATCACTAAGTAGCATAATCTTGTCATCCGTAACATTAGAATCTATAAAAGGACTGCCAAACTCTGACCTATAATGATTTAGCTTAAAAAAGCGATAAAGATCCTGAAGATATCTACGTCTTATATAAGTTGGAGATTGAGAATTAGAATCATCTGAAGACATGCCAAAAAAATCTGCGGTATTCATCATCTCACGCATATTCTCTGGAATCTGATCTACTATTGAAACTATTGCAAAGGCAAAAGAATACTTGTCAGAATCACAAAAAGAGTTGCTCCTGTATAATGAATCGAGCAATTTCATTTTGCCCAATTTGCCTCTAACGTCAGAGAGACTAGGACTATCCACATCAAAAGGAGCAAACCAATTGCTTATTTTTAAGAAAAATGGAAAATTTTTCATTTGAGAAAAGCCTCCGAAATAGATATCAGAACCTTGTTTCTGCATATCCAACATCTTATTGAAGCTTTGTTCCATCTGTTCCATCTTCTTATCATCCTCGTCAGAATGTATTATGTCGTCTACAGAATTCTCTTCTGTCTCAACGATACCAGAGCGTGTAATCTTAAAGTTTCCATTTCGCAACAAATCTGGCATTATATTCTTCTGTATATTTTCATTATCCTGTTCGGCATCAGAACAATATATAAGCTGCAATTGCAATTCATACAATTGGTGTCTCAAATCTGTAGTAGTGTTTTTCAAAGCATCGACAAACAGATTTTTTGCCTCTTTAAACAATGTTATTCCATAAGTATTCAGCAAAAACGCCCAACCTACGAATGCACGTTGCCTTATATTTTCGTCAACACTACCAAGAAACACATTATATAACGTTTTGAAACGCCAATAATCAAAAAGATATGTCGAACTTAACGTTATACCACTCAGAATATTTAATATGTCAGAAACATCAAGCATTGGATTCAATAGAGTCGCTGTCATTTTATCACAAATGCCTTCATTCCAATATGGAGATACAATTATTGAATCAAACAATACAGACAAATAAACCTGATGCTCATGCGTAATTTTCTCTTCTATCTCATGTTGAATATTATCCGGTTGAAGAGAAGCCATAGCCATATCTTGCACATATCCTTCAAATTTACCACTAATGTCTTCTTCATTAAGGTTTATCTTAGAAGATTTTTCTTCTGCCGTAAAATAATAACGACTATTTGAAACCAACACATCATTCGAAGAATCAAAAGCTACAGTATAAAGTTTACGCAACATATCAAAATACAAACTTTCGCGCATTTCATCTTTATAACCTCTCGACATATAATCTTTCATCAAATTATATCCCGACTCTACCTCCTCCACACGATCATCATATTGAGTTACACCATTAGCTCTAAAGAATACTTTAATATCCTTTAATGCAGAAAAAAGATCTTTATTGACTATAATGTCAGAAAAAACTATTTCTAATTGATCGATAAATTTATTCATGAGACTTTCAATAGTTGTTAGCCTTTTTTATGTCAGAAGACATTGGGGCTGAAATATGCTGATATTTTAGTTTTGGCAATGCTTTAATTATTCCTGCATCAATTTTTAAATACTTATTAAGAATGCTGCTATAATGGGATAAGCCGCGAATATTCAATGAATCGCAAGCCTGATTGTAGGCTTTGACAAATTCTTTTAATTGAGCTTTTCTGCGCTTATCTCTATTCAAATCACTTCTGAAAGCAAGTACACCGAATTTGACTTTAAAATCACGGCTGTCACGCAAAATATCATTGTTATGTATTCTCGCTACAGTAGCCTGTGGTTCTGTCAACCACAAAGCATCAATTTCATTATTCAGCAACATGTTTAATCTTATAAAAACATTGTTTATCTGTACCTTGTAAAACATTGCTTTTGTCTTCACGGTATCCATACTTCTGTCTGTAAGATAGTCGGTTACAGAATAACGTGTCATAGCAATCTTCTTGTCACCTAATTGGTTTAAATGTTTCAATCTAGCCGTTCGGTTAGTAAACAACTGCCAGTATGCATTTGTTGAAGACAGATAATCCAGTTTAATACCACGTTTACGCAAATTCTCCGTCCGAACTAAATCACTTACAAGTCCTTCTACCCTTCCGTGTATTATTGCTGTATCGCAATCCATCTGCGCATTGAAAAAACGTGGACGTATATCTAGTTTTAATGAATCATAAAGTTGTTTTTCTTTCAGAATATAAATTGGCATACAGTCAAGAGTCGGCATTACCGCAATCTTTAAGGCTAAAGAATCTTCTTTATGTATACGTTTACGCTCCTCAATTGAAAATTTCTTCTGCTCATCATAAGATTTACCACAAGACGCTAAGAATAAAATAGATATTAGGATGAATATATTTAATTTAAATAATCTCATAATTTGTATATACATTAATTGTAACATGTTGCACATCTTGCAAAAGTAATAAATAATTTTGTAACTCTAAAAAAATCTTAGTACTTTTGTGGATAAATAACAAGCAATACAAAATGGCCAAAGATAAAATAGCATACGTATGTGACAACTGCGGACAAGAATCTGCTAAGTGGATCGGCAAATGCCCCAGCTGCGGAGAGTGGAACACATTCAAGGAAATAAGAATCTCCAACGATTCAGGTTCTCTTGCCGCAAAGTCTGCAGCAAATGCTCTGGTTAGCGGATTTGACCATAAAAATAAACCACAGTATCTTAATGAAATATCGGCAAAGGATGAGCCTCGAATTGATATGCACGACGAAGAATTTAACAGAGTGCTAGGAGGAGGACTTGTACCTGGAAGCATCGTATTGCTTGGAGGTGAGCCTGGTATAGGAAAAAGCACGTTAACTCTGCAAACTATATTGAAGATGAAAGAACGTAAAATCCTGTACGTCAGCGGTGAGGAAAGTGCGCATCAGATTAAGATGAGAGCCGACAGGATAGGATGTGACAATGATGTTATGGTATTTTGCGAGACATCTTTGGAAAGTATTTTCGACAACGTGAAAAATGTAAAACCAGAATTACTTATTATTGATTCCATCCAGACTATATATACAAGTGATGTAGATAGTTCACCAGGAAGCATAACGCAGGTCAGGGAATGCGCATCTGCCTTATTGAGATTCGCTAAGACTAGTGGCATTCCTGTTATACTTATTGGGCACATAAATAAAGAGGGCACTCTTGCTGGACCTAAAATCCTAGAGCATATTGTAGATACAGTAATACAGTTTGAAGGTGACCAACATTATATGTATAGGATATTACGTTCCATAAAAAACAGATTTGGAAGTACTTCAGAACTTGGTATATACGAAATGCGACAGGACGGACTCAGACAGGTATCAAATCCGTCAGAACTATTGCTCACACAAGATCATGAAGGACTTTCGGGCATCGCTATATCTTCGGCAATAGAAGGAGTAAGACCATTTCTTGTTGAAACTCAGGCCCTTGTTTCATCTGCTGCCTATGGAACTCCGCAACGCTCTGCAACCGGTTTTGATCAACGACGTCTGAATATGCTTTTAGCTGTACTTGAAAAAAGAGTAGGATTTAAACTTATGCAAAAAGATGTTTTCATCAATATAGCTGGAGGATTGCGAGTAACAGATTTGGCTATGGATCTGAGCGTGATTGCGGCAGTACTCTCAAGCAATGTAGATACTGCTATCGAGACTGGCTGGTGCATGGCTGGAGAAGTTGGATTAAGCGGAGAAGTGCGACCTATTAACAGAATAGAACAACGCGTTGCCGAAGCTGAAAAACTAGGATTTTCGCACATGATAATTCCACAATATAACTTAAAAGGATTTGCACATAACAAATATAACATAGAATTGCATCCTGTAAAAAAAGTGGAAGAGGCATTGAGAGCTTTATTTGGATAATATAATTAAAAAATAAAACAGTATGAAAGATTCTGTAATAATAGTAAGTGGCGGTATGGACAGTATCACGCTACTCTATGACAAGAAAGATGAAATAGCACTTGGCATTAGCTTCAATTATGGAAGCAACCATAATTCAAAAGAAATACCTTATGCAAAAATGCATTGCGAGCGACTTGGAATCAAGCATATCACTATCAATCTTGATTTCATGCATCAATATTTCAAGAGTTCTCTTCTTGAAGGTGCAGACGCAATTCCTGAAGGACATTATGCAGCAGAAAACATGAAATCAACAGTTGTGCCATTCCGCAACGGCATAATGCTTTCTGTAGCGGTAGGAATTGCTGAAAGTCACAAATTAAAGAATGTGCTTATTGCTAACCATGCAGGTGACCATACAATATATCCCGATTGCAGACCTGAATTCATTAAGGCTATGGACAAAGCTGCAAGCGCTGGTACTTATGTAGAGGCAAGAGTTATGGCTCCATACACTAACATAACAAAAGGTGAAATAGCTAAAATTGGGAAAAAATTGGGAATTGATTATGCCGAGACTTGGAGCTGCTATAAAGGAGGAGAAAAGCATTGCGGAAAATGCGGAACATGTGTTGAACGCAAAGAAGCTTTGGCTGAAGCAGGCATCGTAGATACCACAGAATATGAAGATTAGGAAATGCTATATCCATATTACATTAAAGATAATAGTGTACAAAAAAATTCTAAATCTCAACAATTCCTTTCCTGTTCTTAATTAAAAGTATTATCTTTGCATATGATAGGTTACACTATCATACTTAATTAAATAAGATAAATTTCTAACTTAAAAATATAAACGTAAAATGACAATCGAACAATTCAACTTTGCAGGTAAGAAAGCCATCGTTCGCGTGGACTTCAATGTTCCATTGGATGAAAAAGGTAATGTAACTGACGACACTCGTATCCGTGGTGCTCTTCCTACTCTTAAGAAGATTCTTACTGATGGTGGTGCTTTGATTATGATGAGCCACATGGGTAAGCCAAAAGGCAAAGTTAAACCAGAGCTTTCACTTTCACAGATCGTTAAGAGTGTTTCTGCAGTTCTTGGTGTAGACGTTAAGTTTGCTAAGGATTGTGGTAACGCTGATGCAGAGACTAAGGCTCTTAAGCCAGGCGAGGCATTGCTTCTTGAGAACCTTCGTTACTATCCTGAAGAGGAAGGTAAACCAGTTGGTGTTGAAAAGGGAACTCCTGAATATGATGAAGCTAAGAAAGAGATGAAGGCTCGTCAGAAAGATTTCGCAAAGAAACTTGCTTCTTATGCTGATTGCTACGTTATGGACGCATTTGGTACAGCTCACCGCAAGCATGCATCTACAGCAGTTATTGCTGACTATTTTGACGCAGACAACAAAATGTTGGGCTTCCTAATGGAGAAAGAGGTTAAAGCTGTTGATGCTATTCTTAACAACATCCAGCGTCCTTTCACAGCTATCATGGGTGGTTCAAAGGTTTCAACAAAGATTGGCATCATCGAGAACTTGCTGAGCAAGGTTGACAACTTGATTCTTTGTGGTGGTATGACATATACTTTCGCTAAGGCTCTAGGTGGAAATATTGGTAAGAGTATCTGTGAGAATGACAAACTTGATGTAGCACTTGATGTAATCAAGAAGGCTAAAGAAAACAATGTAAAACTTGTCCTTGGTTCTGATTCTATTATCGCTGACGATTTCACTAACGATGCTAATCAGAAAGTTTGCGCTTCAAATGCAATCCCTGAAGGTTGGGAAGGTATGGACGCAGGTCCTGAGACACGCAAGGCTTTTTCTGAAGCAATAAAGGGTTCTAAGACTATTCTTTGGAACGGTCCTGCCGGAGTATTTGAATTCGATAATTTCGCAGGTGGTTCTAAGGCTATTGCTGAAGCTGTTGCCGCTGCAACAAAAGAGGGTGCATTCTCTCTTATTGGTGGTGGTGACTCTGTTGCTTGTGTAAACAAGTTTGGTCTTGCTGATCAGGTTTCTTATATTTCTACCGGTGGTGGCGCTCTTCTTGAGGCTATCGAAGGTAAAATACTTCCTGGTGTTGCAGCTATCAAAGGTTAATAATAATTATCACTTATAAATAAAAAAAGAGAACTATATAGTTCTCTTTTTTTATTTATTTAAAAATCGAATTTCAAATAAGCTTCGACGTTATTACATCATCACAACTACTTTATGTTAGTCATTGTTATATGTATAAGTAAGAACATATTCATTATTTAATTCATAATAAACATCCTGATAATCACCAGTTTTCAAGTTTAGCACCCGCTTTGTATTTTTAAATTCTTCAAAAGGCACTAACTTCATGTCAAAATATTGAAGATTTTGTTCCGAGAAGTATTTATACACTGTTTCCTTGGCACTCCAGTTTATCAATTGTGAATCTATATCAGTAGCAAATTCATCTTCTCTTATGAATTTATCGGCTATTCTACTTACTCTAGAACTATAATACTCTATATCAACAGCAACATTTTTTATCTTCGACAATATTACAGAAGCATAACCACGAGTATGGCTGATGCTTATATTATAGCCGTTGACAATAGGTTTACCATCTTCATTATGTAATACTCTTATTTTACAATTTGTCATTTTCCATAATAAAGAGTAAACTGCTAATTGCTCACGTCTACGACTGTCACTTTTATATAAAGATATTTCAGAATCAAACAATTTTTTCATATCCGAAAAATCAGACAAAAATTGCAAGACATCCTCTTCGATTTTCCACAATCCCAACTTTACATCAGGAGCAACTTCCTTAATATAAACAACAGGCATATTAATATGATTATTTATGTACGGTCACTTTAACTTTTCTTATTCTGCGTTCCTCGATAGAAAGTATCTCAAATGTATAATTCTGATAATCTATCTTTTCATGAATATTCAGAAAATCGCCCTTTATCTCTAACAACAGTCCTGCTAAAGAGTCAGCATCACCTTCCACTTCAGAAAATTCTTCATCAGAAATATCAAGAATTTTACAGAAGTCTATAAGTAAGACTTTGCCTTCAAATACATATGTATTGTCGTTTAATTTAGAATACACCTTCTCATCATCATCGTATTCATCATTAATCTCACCTACGATTTCTTCCAAAATATCCTCCAAAGTTACCAATCCACTTGTCCCACCAAACTCATCGACAACAATAGCAATATGCACTTTATTTTCTTGAAACTCTCGCAACAAATCATCAATTTTCTTTGTTTCAGGAACAAAATGCGGAGGACGAATAAGACTTTGCCATCTGAAATTAGACAATTTCTGCAAATGCGGCAACAAGTCCTTTATATAAAGTATTCCCCTTATATTATCAGTACTATCTTGATATACAGGTATTCTGCTGTAATTGTTATCAACAATGCATTTCAGCACATCATCATAAGAATTTTTAATGTCTATATCAAAAATATCCTGACGTGACGTCATTACTTCTTTAGCAGTTTCATCGCCAAATCTTATAATTCCTTTGAGCATACTCTGCTCATCTTTTATATCATCCTTATCGGTAAGTTCCAAAGCCTGCTCCAAATCATCAACACTCAACTGTCGTCTTTTCTTTTGCACTACTTTCTCTGCAAGGATACCACTAACGATAAGCATCCATTCCAAAGGCCAGAAAAATTTTCTTAAGAATAAAATGCCATTAACAGACATTCGACAAAACTTCAACGAATCCTGACGACTATATATCTTCGGCATTATCTCACCGAAAAGCAACAATAGAAATGTTAGTAAAACTGTCTTTGAGACAAACTCAAACCAAAATGCCCTAGCACCAAATTTAAACAATGAATCAAAAATTTGATTGCAAAGCATAATTATAAGGACATTAACAAAATTGTTTGTAATTAGAATTGTAGCCAATGTACGTTCACTATCATTGCGCAACATTTTTATGTTTTTGTCCTTTGAACTTTTTTCTGTGTCAAGTGATGCTATATCAGTCGGAGATAGACTAAAGAAAGCTATCTCTGAACCACTTGCAAAACCAGATAACAATAGTAATACCACTGTCAAAACAGCAGCTAGCACTATTCCAACCGATGGAGATTGAAAATTAATATCATACAATCCTTCAGTAAAAAATGTTATATTCAATTTTGCAAATTTATATCTAATTTAAAATGGTAATGCAGAACTGTCTTCATTATCAGAATCGTCAGAGACGTTTTGACTATCATTCATATTCTGATCACTGTTACCAGTCATAGATTCAGTAGGCACACCGTTTCCCATTTCTTGAGCATTCACTTTAGGAGACAACAATTCCATATTTTCAGCAAGTACCTCTGTAACATATCTACGCTGTCCTTTATGGTCATCATAGCTACGATACCTAATACGTCCTTCTATATAAAGTCTGTCACCTTTATGAACATACTTTTCCACAATTTTAGCAAGACCACTCCATGCCAAGACTGTATGCCAGTCTGTATGATCTGGTACTTTTGTCCCATTTTGAAGTACATAACCACGTTCTGTTGTTGCCAAAGAAAACTGAGCAACAGCCTGATCCGCATCGTAATACCTTACATCCGGATCCTTACCGACATATCCTATAAGCATTACCTTGTTCATTTTCCAAAATGATTTAAAATAATCAATTATTTATTTCCACATTCCAAGATACTTGAAATGAAAACTCTTTCCTTTCGCTGACGGAAATTGTGATCTTCCATCAACTCTTCCACGAAGATGGTCAACAATACGAGTGTAGCAATCCTGACCAGAATTAGCTTTACACTGTGCAACAAAATGTGTATCACGATACTCATGCTTACCTGTAGCAGGAATCATTACCACACGCTTGAAATCAATAACACCTTCATACCAACCTGATTGGGTCTCAGTAAGACGTGTCATTGCCGACGCTGCTAAGTCATGTTTTTCCACAACTGGTGCGGTTGGGCGTAATGCCTTTTTCTCTTTGAAATCTGCCATAGTTGGTGCTGTTGTCTTTATAATAATAAAATAGACACGCTGGCGCACTTTGTATCTTTTAGGATAAAAAACATCACTAGCGACGTAGTCACGAATATCAGCTTCCAAGTCCTGATTTAAACCAATATCAGGAATAGAACCTAAAAAATCAAGAGCTTGTTCAACATTAGAAACTAATGTTTCTTGATCAAAATATCTTAAATATAAGTTCATTGAATTGTATGTTTCCCTTTGAAAAAAAAAGAGCGGAAAACGGGACTCGGACCCGCGACCCCGACCTTGGCAAGGTCGTGCTCTACCAACTGAGCTATTTCCGCAGAGAAAAATAATAATTACTAATGGTGAAGAGGAGGAGACTCGAACTCCCACGAAATAATTTTCACTACCCCCTCAAAGTAGCGCGTCTACCAATTCCGCCACCTCTCCAACAATGTAATGCATTCTGAATAAATAGTGCCCAGAACAGGACTCGAACCTGCACGTCGTAAAACACACGCACCTGAAACGTGCGCGTCTACCAATTCCGCCACCTGGGCAGGTTTAAGAAGAAACCTTCCTATTTGGCTCTATTCAGAATGTTGAGCGGAAAACGGGACTCGGACCCGCGACCCCGACCTTGGCAAGGTCGTGCTCTACCAACTGAGCTATTTCCGCATTATCCTATTAACGTAGGAGCATTTCTCTAAATGCGGTTGCAAAGGTAAGGTTTTTTTTTAAAATTGCAAACTTTTTGAGATTTTTTTTTCTTCAAATCATATTCTTTACATTAATCCATTCTATTTTTATAGTCTTCATAATCGAATTTACGTAAAAGTTCCAGCTTACCATCAAGATGTACAATACCAATTGAAGGATGAGTAATGCCATTAAATGTATTTGTTTTTACAGTAGTATAATGCAACATATCCTCAAAGATGATATTCTCTCCTATCTGTAATTCATGATCAAACTTCCAAAAGCTCATAAAATCGCCACTTAAGCAAGAATTTCCACCCAACCTATATATAAAAGGTGAGGAGGTATTTTCATCACAATGTTTAGCAAATCTCACGACAGGGAAATATGGCATTTCAAGACAATCAGGCATGTGGCAAGTAAAGCTGACATTTAATATGGCTGTTTTGATACCATGATCTTCTACAATATCCACAATTTGTGAAACTAATTCTCCTGTTTGCCAACCAAAGGCACTACCTGGTTCAAGAATTATTTTCATCCACGGATAACGCTCATGAAACTCTTTCAATGTTTTAATTAGTAATGATGTGTCATAATCATCACGTGTAATAAGATGTCCTCCACCGAAATTTATCCATTTAATTTGTGGAAACCATTTAGAAAATTTTCTTTCA
The DNA here is from genome assembly GCA_018053665.1 of Prevotella sp. Lineage (GTDB taxonomy): Bacteria > Bacteroidota > Bacteroidia > Bacteroidales > Bacteroidaceae > Prevotella. The sequence continues at coordinate 7,487 of JAGPKZ010000017.1, read as the reverse complement.
ATATGAACCAATGTACGTTCAAATACGTCTGCTCCACACTCACAAAGACAGTGACAATGAAATCCATCTATATCTGTAGGTAATTGTTCTGGCAGTTTGTCAGCAGAAATTCCGAAGCGTGTACCTGGAGAACATGGATTATAAAGCAATGTATCAACCTCTGAATATTCCGGATTGACACGCAGTCCGAAACTTATATCTTTATTTGCAGAACGCGCACGCTCATGATAACGCTCATATTGACTCATCGAATTAAACTGCAAATGACTTGAACACCTTGCAATCTCATCTATTTCATAACCGGTGTAAGCTGGAGAAAAAGTATGAGCTTTATTTCCGAAGACTTCATAAGACAATTTGGCTTCTGATAGAGAACTTGCAGTCGTGGCACTGATATATTCCCTGAAAATAGAAAAAGTTTTCCAAAGAGCATACGACTTAAATGCCAATATTATCTCAACATCTGCATTTTTAGCCACAGTTGATATAAGCTTAAGATTATTACGAAGCTTCTTTTCTTCTAATATATATATAGGCTCATTGATGCCTGAAAAATCAGTAATATCTATATTCATTATTGATTATTATTATTTTTATTATGCAAAGATAACTTTTTAATAGGATATAATTGCTTATTTGAGAGAATTTTCATACTTTTGCACGTGAAAACAAGAAATTCAATGAAGCTGATTATAATGACAAAATCCACATTTTTTGTGGAAGAAGACAAAATTATTGTCTCGCTCTTCGACGAGGGATTGGATAACCTTCATCTTTACAAACCAGGTTCGTCTCCTCTATATGCAGAGAGACTGCTTTCATTAATTCCTGAGGAATACTATGATAAGATAACTGTTCACGATCACTTTTACCTTAAAAACGAATATAGACTTGGTGGTATTCATCTTGACACACCTAATTTGGAAATCCCCAAAGGATATAAAGGCAGGATCAGTCAAAATTGTGATAACTTAGAAAACCTAAGAGATATAAAGAAAAAATCAGATTACGTCTTTCTGAAGAATATTTTTGATTGTATTGAATTTAGTGATGAAAAATCATCATTCACTAATGAACAACTCGTAGAGGCATCTAAAAAAGGTCTTCTAGATAAGAAGGTTTATGCACTAGGAGGCATGAGTATTGACAATATCAAGTATGCCAAGGATTTAGGATTTGGTGGTGTTGTTATATGTGGTGATCTTTGGAACAGATTTAACATACACAATGAAATTGACTATAAAGAACTAATTTTACATTTTGAAAAATTGAGAAAAGCTGTTGGCTGATCTTAAATCATAAAGAAAGTACATATATTCAATATAAACGCTAATAGAAATGAGTGAAAATAACTCTTTTTTGGTTTTCTCAGGTACAAGGACAAGATATCTTGCTGAAAAGATTTGTGCCAGTTTGGGATGCCCGCTAGGTAACTTAGTTGTAACTAAGTTCTCTGACGGAGAATTTGCCGTATCTTACGAACAGTCAATCCGTGGACGCGACGTATTTTTAGTACAAAGTACATTTCCAAATTCCGACAATTTAATGGAATTGCTCCTTATGATTGATGCTGCGAAGCGAGCTTCTGCACGCCATATCATTGCTGTCGTTCCATATTTCGGATGGGCTCGTCAGGATCGTAAGGACAAGCCAAGAGTCAGCATTGGTGCCAAACTTGTGGCCGATTTACTAAGAGTTGCAGGAATTGACCGTCTGATAACGATGGATTTACATGCAGACCAGATTCAAGGCTTCTTTGATGTTCCTGTTGATCATCTTTATGCTTCTGGAGTAATTCTTCCTTATCTTCTGGGATTACATCTCAAGGATTTGGTTATTGCTTCTCCTGATGTTGGTGGTTCTAAGCGTGCAAATACCTATGCGAAATATCTAGGTTGCCCACTTGTTTTATGTAACAAGACTCGTGCGAGAGCTAATGTTGTTGCTAGCATGCAGATTATTGGTGACGTAAAAGACAAGAATGTTGTCATCATTGATGATATGGTTGATACTGCTGGTACTATAACTATGGCTGCCGACATCATGAAAAAGGCTGGTGCAAAGACTGTTCGAGCATGTGCTTCTCATTGCGTAATGAGTGGTCCTGCTTCTGAACGTGTACAGAGTTCAGCTCTTGAGGAAATTGTCTTCACGGATTCTATTCCTTATTCTAACCGTTGCGCTAAAGTTAAGCAATTGTCTGTTGCAGAAATGTTTGCAGAAACTATACGTCGTGTTGTTGACAACAAGAGTATATCTTCACAATATATTGTATAAGATTAATATCACATAAAAAAAGGTCGCATGAAAAATTCCATGCGACCTTTTTTTATGTGATATTCTAAAATAAGCAAGATTAGTATATACTAATCTTACTATATATTATTAGTTAAGCCACTTTACATAGCTGAAGTCCTGGCGATGAGGCAAATTAGCATTCTTTGGATACATACGAACACAACTACGGAATGCACCAGCTTCATCAGGTTCTACTTGAGCCTCAAAAGTGTAGTTATTACCTTCATGACCAACCATTTTAAATTGATGTATGGCATATACCTTATGATCATCGTTACTCTTGTCATCTTTCAACGTAACAAGTTCCAAACCTATAGCATCATTAAGCCCCTGCTCATCAATTACATACTTTACAGAATACATAACCCCGGTTTCACCACCATTTTCAAGTAAAGACGTATCTTTATTGACAACATTGATTGAATCCCAACGCTCTGCCACAGTTTCTTTCCATTGTGCAATTTCCTTGGCAAGACTATTGTCATTTTCTGCAAGTTTCTTTGCACGAATAGCCTGTCTTTTATAGAACTTATCACAATAGTCATCCAATTGGCGCTTCATTGTATAATGAGGTGCTATTGTTGCAATTGAATTTTTCACAACCTTAATCCAATCCTCGCTATATCCCTTCTTACTATGATTATAATAAAGAGGTATGATATCATTTTCAAACAAACTGTAGATAGTAGCAGCATCAAGTTGATCTTGATATGCCTGGTTTTCATAAGTACGTTTCTGAGGAAGAGCCCAACCAGCACCTTTGCGATATCCTTCAACCCACCATCCGTCAAGAACAGAAAGGTTAACAACACCGTTCATCTCAGCCTTCTCACCTGATGTACCAGATGCCTCAAGAGGACGTGTTGGAGTATTCATCCAAATATCAACACCAGAAACAAGACGACGTGCCAACTGCATGTCATAATCCTCAAGGAAGATAATCTTACCAAGGAATTCTGGACGTTGGCTTATTTCATATATTCTCTTAATAAGTCCTTGACCAGCACCATCTGCTGGATGAGCCTTACCTGAGAAGAAGAATAATACTGGATGTTCAGGATCATTAACTAACTTTGAAAGACGATCCAAATCCGTAAACAATAGATGAGCACGCTTGTAAGTTGCAAAACGACGACAGAAACCTATCATCAAGGCATTTGGATTTATACGCTGCAAAAGTGATACAACTCTTGCAGGATCACCCTGATTACGTAACCAAGACTCCGTAAACTTCTCACGTATATAATCTACAAGTTTCTGTTTTAATGCCATACGTGTTTTCCAGATTTCATCATCTGAAACATTGTATATTCCGTGCCAAATTTCTTCATTACTTTGGTCATTCATGAAGTTTGGATCAAAATACTTATCGTATATCTTACGCCATTCAGTAGCAGTCCATGTCGGGAAATGCACACCGTTTGTAACATAGCCAACATGGTTTTCTTCAGGGAAATATCCACTCCATAATGGAGCGAACATCTTCTGGCTTACCCAACCATGCAATTTACTTACACCGTTTATTTCCTGACAAGTATTACATGCAAATGTAGACATACAGAAACGCTCTCCATGATCATCAGGATTCAGACGTCCCATACCAATAAACTCATCCCAAGATATACCTAATTTTGCAGGATATCCGCCCATGTATTTACCAAAAAGTGATTCTTCGAAATAATCATGGCCTGCAGGAACAGGAGTATGCACGGTGTAGAGTGAAGATGCACGAACAAGTTCCATAGACTGATTGAATGTTAGTCCAGAATCAACATAATCACAAAGACGCTGAAGATTACACAATGCCGCATGCCCTTCATTGCAATGATAGATATCTTTCTTTATACCAAGTTTTTTAAGCGTAAGAAAACCACCTATGCCCAATAATATTTCTTGTTTAAGACGATTTTCCCAATCACCACCATATAAAGAATGTGTAATAGGCTTATCAAACTCTGAATTCATATCATTATCTGTATCAAGGAGATAGAGACTGATACGACCTACATTAACACGCCAAACATAAGCATGAACCAAATAATTAGTATAAGGTACATCTACGATAACAGGATTTCCATTCTCATCAAGCTGACGCTCTATTGGAAGAGAATTGAAATTCTGAGCATCATATTTAGCAATCTGTTGACCTTCGATACTTAAACTCTGTGTAAAGTAGCCATAACGATAAAGAAAACCGACCGCACAAAGATTCACATTACTGTCTGATGCTTCTTTCAGGTAATCACCAGCGAGCATACCAAGACCGCCTGAATAAATCTTTAATACCTGGCTCAAACCATATTCCATGCTGAAGTAAGCTACAGAAGGACGATTGCTATCAGGCTTTGCATCCATGTAAGCGCGGAAGTCTGCATATACTTCTTTTACTCTCTTCATGATAGCCTTATCCTTTACGATAGCTTCCTTACGCTCATAACTAAGTCGTTCAAGAAGTACAACAGGATTCAACACTGATTCCTCATAAATATTCTCGTCAAGACTTTTAAACAGGTTTCTAGCCTCGTAGTTCCATGCCCACCACATATTGTGTGCAAGTTCATCAAGGCACTTCAACTGCTCCGGAAGTCGAGACTTCACTGTCAACTCCTTCCATTGAGGAGTGTTAACGTAATCTGCTTTAATTTTCATAAATCACAAATTTATATTTTATCTCAAAAAATCTTTTAAACTCTATTCGATGCCTTTTGCAATGCGAAGTCATATGCATCAAGATAATACTTAATAAACTTACTCCACAAAGCTTTCTTTGAAAGACTCTGAGCATTATTACGTATTTTTTTTATATCTTCAGGTGTCATTGAAGCAAACTTGCATATTGTAGCTGTTATATCATTGGCAACCTGATCATAATTATAATCAGTACGGTGCACGACTTCAACACCATCCTCCAGTTTACTTACTGTCCCTTTTACGGTATTTGCCCAAAGTCCAAAACCTGCCAAATCTGTAGTTATACATGGCACTTTAAATGCTATGGCTTCAAGAGGAGTATATCCCCATGGTTCATAATATGAAGGGTAAACACAAATGTCATTAGCTAACACTATATCATAATATTCCATATTTACAATACCATCTTCACCTGTAAGATAGCACGGAATAAAAATAAGCTTAACATTGTCATGCATTGAATTTTTCATACCTAGACTTTCCATCATGCTCAGCACATTATCATTGTCCATATTGTGCAACCAATGTGTCAAGTTAGGCTGATTCAAAGGCGTATCAAAAGTTTTTCCGCTATTTAGTCTTTCACCGAGATCTTCTCTTGGAGCAGCTACCCAGCCTGGAACTTCAATAAAAGCCACAATCTTTCTTTGAAGATTTTCAACATTTCGCAATCGATTAATAGCATCTATAAAAACATCAATACCCTTATTACGGAATTCATATCTACCACTAGTCGATATTATAATAGTATTATCATCATATTTAGAGCCTGTAAGAGCATTGGCTATATTCAAAAGGCGTTTGCGAGCATTTTTACGCTTACTAATATATTCTGCACCAATAGGAACAAAATCATCATCAAAGCCATTAGGCAATACAACATCCACAGCCTTATCAAGTAATTCTCTAGACTCAGCTGCAGTTATATCGCTTACAGTTGTAAAACAATCTACATACAAAGCTGTTTGTTTTTCTATAGAATGCTTACTCTGCATGTTTAATTCATTAGCCATTTGGTCACCATTATAAGCCCAAAGATATTCATACAAAGGCTTATTGTTTCCAGCTATACTTCGTCCTATACTTGTAGCATGAGTAGTAAATATTGTTGCAATCTGCGGTAACACATGGTTAATATAAAGAAGTCCTAAACCTGCCATCCATTCATTTCCATGATATACAACTTTTGAAGACTTATCAATATTATAGTTGTAGAAACTTTCCACTACTTTTCCGGCAGCATAAGAGTACATAGATGCTTCATCATAATCCCCATAAGCATGAAGACTATCTACATGATAATAATCCCATAATTTGCTGTAAATTTCGTTTTTGAAATTAAAATAAGGAGAAAAATCCACCAATATTACAATAGGATTACCTGGAACATTCCATCTTCCTACTCTAACTTTCAGTCCACCCTGACAAGCCTTAATACGCCAATCCGAAAACAGATTAGTATCCTCTGTAAAATAAGGACAAATCTTATCAACAGACCAACAATCAGGACCTATGAATATCACGCGGTCCTTAAATTCGTCATGTAAAGTTTTTGCTCTAGTAGAAAGCACTGTGTATATGCCTCCAACTTTATTACATACTTCCCAACTAGACTCAAATATATAATCAGGAATATTTATATTTTTCCCCATACAAAACCAAATAAATTATGCACAAAGATAATATAAAATTCCAAAAAAGCAAACTTAAAGCACTATATTTTAATAAATTTCGCCCTTTTCTTGATATAAACTATTATCTTTGCCAATAACAAAATTTCGATATATGAAAAAAATTATCTTCTCTATATTAGCAGCATTTTTTACTGTTTCAGCGAATGCTCAGGAAAGCTCTATTTTCAAGGGGTATATATATAATGAAGAGTTTCAAGTCTACATAAACATGGACTTTTACAAGAAAAATATCACTGTTCCCAATCAAGAAATATATGGTGAACTACCAGGATATTTCGGAGCAAACAGGGATACTAGAAAATGGTTATTCACAAGTGCTGAAATTACGGATTCTGTTACCACAAAACTAGAGATAACAAATGATTACGGCAGCGAAGACCTTGAAGCTGTACTTAAAAAGTTACCAGATGGAACATTCCAACTAGAACAGAAAGAAGGCAGCACTATAAAAATTGCAGTAAATCGCAAGTGGGTAAAAATACCAAAGAAGATTATCTTTATTAAAAGATAATCTTCTTTGGTAAACAATGTTTACACCATATTTTTTTTGACAAAAAGCTAATTATGCCACACCATGTATAACATCAAAAATGCTCTCTTTTTTGATATCTCATAGTAATTATTAATCATTAAACCAACCAGAACCATTAGATAAATAGGTTTTATCAAAGAACTCTACGCTAATTTATAGCTCGAATTATATAAACACAAAAAAGCCTCGAAGGATATTTCTATCTTCGAGGCCTCTGTTCTAAAAGAAGGCGGCTACCTACTCTCCCGCATTGTATTGCAGTACCATCGGCG
>JAGPKZ010000139.1 GCA_018053665.1 Prevotella sp. | reverse complement strand
GCATATAAGTTGTGCATAATTGAGCTGTATATTAATAGTTTGATCACCATTAAAATACTAATAATCAATGATATGCACAACTTATTTCCTGACATTTTTTAGTGAATTAATTCCGCCAACGGGTTACCTTTGTATTTGGATTGGGGAAACCCTGTCCGAGACATAGAAATTAAGAAGCGTTATGCTTATCTTGTGAATTGGAAACGTAGGAAATTTCACAATTACACACAAGGGTGGCATAGTGGTTCTCACGCTATAGCGTGGGCTGCTATTACTACATTCGTGTGTACAGGTTTCCTACGACCTCCAATTCAGAACGTGGCATTTGCAGTTCCACGCTTCTGCGTAAATAACGGCTCAATTGGAACTAAAAGAGCCATAGGCATAAAAAGAAATGAGGCAAAAGTTTGTAATTAATATTATATCTATAGCCGCTATGATAGCACTAATGACATCTTGTGCTTCAGGAAAGATTGTTCTATCTAATGATGCAAACATTAGTAAGTACAAGTATGTCATTTTCGGGAAAGAAACATCTGGAGATAGAGAATTGGATGATGTAGTTATGTCTGTTCAAAATCAGATAGCAGAAACCAATCTAATAGTTTTATCACCCTCCAACACTTTAAAAATTTTTGAATGTTCGGATAGTATTCTCTCACCAAATATCCACGTCACATCTGAAAAGTGGGATGGAGGACATACATATATAACAGTAACTTTTTACGATTATAACACTAATCAAAGTGTAGCCGTTATAAAAAGTAGTGGTATAGGGATGACGGTAAGTCATGACCAAAGCATAGCCTTAAGTGCAATAAGGAAAAAAATTAATAAGTTGTTCAAATAGTAAAAAGCATTTCACAACAACGTAAAAGTATGTACCCACACGATAATATCTTCAACATATATTACAACATTGGCAAACGAACTCCATTCTTGGTAAAAAGGTGTGAGTTGGGATTAGCTCGTTCTTCAAGCGAAGAAAGACGTATTGATCCTAATCGAGATAGAACTTTTTTAGTTGAAGCGGTAAAACCACGTGGTAAATACGGCAAGGCTTATGGGAAGTGCTTTGTGAATGGTAAGCCGGATGATAGTTATAGACAGGAGTGCTATCCAGATATCAAAGATGATGAAATTCCTTGTGCAGGATGTGGAGAATGGGTTTTGATTGATGTTCCCGGTGTATCGCTTGATGAAATATTTCCTATCCACAAAGCGGAAGAAGTTCTACAGTTTGGAAAATATAAAGGAAAATCCTTGGGTGATATTTATAAAACGGATTACCAATATCTCTATTGGTTAGAAACGACAGATAGGTTCTTTAAAATTGACTTTGAAGAACTTAAACAATTGTATCCAAATGTAGAAAAGTCCTCGGATATATCCATTTCCGAAAGAATTATTGGCTTTGGAAAATATAAGGGGAAAAAGTTTAGTGAAATCAAAGATGATATTTCTTACCTTGAATGGCTTGTTTCAATAGAGAAAATTTCCAATGATGACTTCAATTCATTAACAGCGATATAATCAACAAAAACAATTTATATGAAAAAACTTTTAATCACATTAACCATGCTCTTTGCTGTAATCAATATTATGGCGCAAGAGCATCTCTCTTTCAAAGGTATTCCCATTGAGGGAAGTATGACGGCTTTCTGCCAAAAGCTAAAAGCAAAAGGCTTTACACAAATGGGGCGTGACAACAATGTGACGATGTTCACAGGCGATTTTACAGGCAGACAGGCAACAGTCGGTGTCGGTGCGACTGATGACGGGAAAAGCGTTCACTCTGTTGTCGTTATATTCGATGAAAGCAGCGAATGGAATACTCTTGTGAGCACATATGACTATTATAAAGGTTTATATATTCGTAAATATGGCGAGTCCTCTGCTTGCCGAGAACATAATCCGAGCCGTCAGGACAGCAATATTTCTCTCATGTACGAATTAGGACAAGGTACAGTTACTTATGCAAGTGCTTGGAATGTCACTGGTGGAGCTATTGAATTATCAATCGAGAAAGCTGGTTATTCTGACGGTGTTGTTATTATTCGATACCGTGATGCTCAAAATGTAGAGACTAAAATCCAAAAGGATTTGGAGGATATATAATAATTGGCGTGAAGCATACGAGCCTTGACTACTTGTTAAGGTTCACCTTGCTAACTAATAAATGAAGAATAATTATCATTGAATATGAAAAAATGGCTTATCTATGTGCTTGGTATAATCACTGGTGTTATACTCACATTTGCTTTCGCATTTTGCGTTAATCTATCTAACAATTCGGGAATTATTGGACTTGAAATGTTTGAAGAACCCGGAGACTATATGGAACACTCACAATTTGAGGTGTTCCAAGTGGTAGAATCTGGGTGTGCATTAGCCCATGCCGATGACTCTTTTGGTGCAATAGTTTTCATTATACCAAATGAAAAACAACAGTTCTATGATGACCAGAAAATCGTTCTTAAAAACGACCAGTGCGCTCAACATGTGGGAACTTATAAATACAACACCAAAGGGGGAATAGAGAAAACTGTTCCGGCTGTTAGAATAATTGACGGTGTAGAATTACCGAAATCAAATAAAACGGTTTCAGCTAAGAATAATTCCGGAAAGACATTGTTTGACAAACCCGGAGATTGTGTAAGCCGGAAAAATTTTGAAGTGCAGGAGGTCTTGGAATCTGGTGATGCTATTGCTCTGGAAATTAGAGAAACTATTGGGGGACATATATTTACTTCTGATTTAGAAGTCTTAATATTAGCTCAAGAGGGTAGCAATTTTTACAATAAACAAATAGTGAAAGCTCCTCATGGGAAATGCGCAAGACAAATTGGAAACTATAAGTATCAACCATATAAATATGGAGATACAAAGGTAATTCCTATAATTGCTTTTAAGTAAGCATTTGAGTATTGCGATTTCATCACTCAAACATTCTGCATAGCGTTTTATTAAATTA
>JAGPKZ010000070.1 GCA_018053665.1 Prevotella sp. | reverse complement strand
TTGCTGACATGGATTTTGAGACACCAATGTTCATAACAGACGCTTTAAAGAAACGCCTTGAGCACTCACTCTTTGGATATACTGTTGAACCTAAAGAATTGTGGCAATCAATAATTAATTGGGTTAATGAACATCATCAATGGGAACTGAAACGTGAATGGCTCAAGTTTATACCTGGAATTGTTAAAGGTATAGGTCTTATAATTAATGTATATACTAAACCTGGAGATAAAGTAATCATACAACCTCCTGTATATCATCCTTTCCGGTTAACTCCAGAAGGGAATGGGCGTGAAGTAGTTTTTAATCCTCTAAAATTACGTGATGATGGCTATTATGATATGGATTTTGACAATCTTGAAAAAGTTTGTGATGACAAATGCCGAATTTTCATACTCTGTAATCCTCACAATCCGGCAGGTATATGCTGGAGAAAAGAAACACTCCAGCAACTAGCTGATTTCTGTTATGATCATCATTTGCTTGTTATATCTGATGAAATTCATTGCGACATGGCTATATTCGGACACAAACATATACCATTTGCAACCGTCAGCGAAAAGGCCAGAGAAAACAGTATCACTTTTCAGGCACCAACAAAGACATTCAATATTGCGGGAATTATTTCAAGCTACGCCATTATTCCAAATGCCGATATAAGAAAAAAATTCTATGGTTGGATTAAAGCCAATGAACTTGATGAAGCGAACATATTTGCTCCCATCGCAACAATTGCAGCCTTTACAAAAGGTGAAGAATGGCGAAAATCTATGCTTACATATATTGAAGACAACGTGCGTTTTATTGAAGATTACTGTAAAAAGAATATTCCACAAATTCATCCTTTGCGTCCACAGGCATCTTTTCTTGTATGGCTTAATTGTCGCGAACTAAATTTAGACCATAAAGATCTTCTTGATTTATTTATCGACAAAGCTCATCTGGCACTTAACGATGGAGAAATGTTTGGTCAAGGAGGTGAAGGCTTTATGAGAATGAATATAGCAACTCCACGATCTGTACTGAAACAAGCTTTAGAGCAATTGGCTTCAGCTGTCAATAACTTAAAATAAGTTATTGACAGTTGCAGTCCGAATTTTACTCAGACATAAATAAAAAAATAATCACCTTTGAAATGAATGATTATTAAAATCATTATCGCTTTGAGTTGGAAGAATTTAACATTTATCACTCAACACGATAATGACTTTAAAAACAAATTGAGAATAAAATATCTTATTCCCAAACTTCTTTTACTATATCCTTTACAAGTTTGATTTTCGCCCACTGCTCTTCTTCTGTCAATTTATTGCCAACTTCGCAAGAAGCAAATCCGCATTGAGGGCTGAGGTAAAGACGTTCAAGAGGTATGTATCGTGCAGCCTCATGGATGCGAGCAATTATGGTCTGCTTATCTTCTAATATTGGACTTTTCGTAGTAATAAGTCCCAATACAACTTTCTTACCAGGAGCAACATATGCCAAAGGCTCAAAACCACCAGAACGCTCATCATCATACTCCAGATAGAAAGCATCCACATTTTCACGAGCAAAAAGAAAATTCTCTACTGCATCGTATGCACCTTCAGAAGCCCATGAAGAATGGTAGTTTCCACGACAGACATGCGTACTGATGACCAATCCTTCATGACGCTCTTCGAGAGCAAGATTATTTAGGCGGAGATAAGTTTCCTGTAACTGTTCAGCATTATAGCTAGAACCAACCATAGATGTCCAAAAATTCTTATCGCACACCATTCCCCACGTACAGTCGTCAAATTGAATATTGCGGCATCCGGCATCATAGAGATCACGTATGATTGTGCGGTAAGTCTGAGCTATATCCCATATTAATTCTTCGTTGTCTGGGTAGATAGCTGTCGTCGTTTTACCATTGTCACCACGAAATAATTCTGCATAGAATTGTGCTGGAGCAGGAATTGTCTGTCGTGCAACAACACTTTCAGTTTCAAACTGTTTCACATACTTGAAATGCTCTACAAATGGATGGTTATTGCCATTAATTTTTCCTGTTAGTGCTACAGAACCACGTGTAGTTTCCTCATGATGGAAGAAATAACCATTGTCAAGCTCAATATGCTTTGCACCATTTATACCCCACATGAAGTCAAGATGCCAATAACTGCGACGAAATTCGCCGTCGGTTATCACCTGCAATCCTGCTTTTTTCTGTTTTTCAATAAGTTCAGCGATACACTTGTCTTCCACCTGCTTTAGTTCTTCACTTGTAATGTCGCCTTTCGCAAACTTTACCCTTGCCACTTTAATATCTTCAGGGCGGAGAAAACTGCCCACTATGTCAGCACGGAACGGTGCATTCAATATATTTTTACTCATCTTGTTTACTTTTAAAAATTGTTACTCTATCTTACTTATAATCCGGATTTCATGCAGCGAAGTTACTAAAAGTAATTTTTACAGGCAAATATTTTGATAAATTCGGAAAAATATCCTATTTTTGTATGATAATTCTGCAATTTACAGAATATCATTCTTTAAATTAAACAATATACAAAATGGAAAAATATGAAGATTTAGACAATATAGACATTACAATTCTACGAACTTTACAGAAGAATTCGCGACTGACCACCAAGGAACTTGCGGCAAAGATACACCTTTCCACATCTCCAGCCTTTGAGCGTCAGAAGCGCTTAGAAAGGGAAGGATACATAAAAGGGTATATGGCAGTAGTAGATGCAGAAAAAGTTGGTAACGGTATTTTAGTACTGTGTAACATTCGACTCAAGCAACACACGGAAGATCTAATACAGCAGTTTATGGATGCTGTGAAAAATATCGATGAAATTACAGAATGTTTCAACACTAGTGGGGATTATGACTTCTTGATAAAAGTCTATGCAAAGGATATGAAAGACTATCAGCAGTTTATGCAGCACACGCTGGGTAGAATAGAGTGTGTAGGTAGCTTACATAGCGTATTCGTCATTGATGAAACTAAAAATACCCATGGTGTCACGATTCGACGAAAAATTTAAGTTTGTTTTATTATATTGTAAGAGAAAACTATATTGATAAAAAATAGAGAACTAAAACAAAATAATTTTTAGCTAATTCAAACAAAGCCTAAAGAAAGCTATTTCAGCTAATTGGGTACACTTTGTTCTTAATTTAGTGCTCAACTATGTTGTTATTTTATGAATAAAAAGGCATTATAACTTGTTTGTTTTAAAATTAATATCTATATTTGTCGTCGAAAATCATTTTGATTTTTAAAAGAGGGGTGCTGACAAAATGTCGGCTGAGATTATACCCGTGGAACCTGATGCAGTTAGTACTGCCGTAGGGAGAGACTTTTTTAAGTCGCTTTTCGTATATCCATGTATATATATTAATATATAGTAGCTCCTCTTGGTTAATTTATTAAGTGGAGCGTGTTTTATTTTACAGCTTTATCTATTGCCGGCAGTGATTGCAGCGGAGGCGCCGGTATTCAAGCAGACATCAAAACGATGTCGGCATTGGGTGTTTATGCTGCATCTGTAATAACCTATGTTACCGTACAAAACACATTGGGCGTAGAATCATTGTGTCCAATAGACTCTTATACCATTGAGCGACAAATTCATGCCGTAATGAATGACATTCGACCAATGGCAATAAAAATTGGTATGATGGGTAACAAGGATACAGTTGAAGCCATTGTAAAATCATTATCGATTTACTATCACGGAAACATGGTAGTTGATCCTGTTTTAGTTTCAACAAGTGGTTCTGTGTTACTTGATAACGACGCAATAGATATAATGTGCAGAAGATTGCTGCCTATGGCTACAGTTATAACACCAAATATTCATGAAGCTGAAGTATTGGCAAACATGAAAATAATCAATAAAGATGATATTAAATTGGCAGCAAGGCGCATATTGGATTATGGATGTGGCGCTGTACTTATTAAAGGCGGTCATATTGAAGGTAACAATAAATGTGACATACTTGTTGAACGCAAACAAAATGGATATTATGAAGAACATGAATACAATAGTATAACTGTGGACAGTAAAAATACCCATGGAACAGGATGCACTCTCTCATCTGCTATTGCCGCATATCTGGCACAAGGAATGAATTTGACTCACGCCGTGGAAGAGGCTAAAGAATATATAACAATGGCAATAGCTGAAGGTGCTGATGTTTGTATAGGAAAAGGTCACGGACCGCTAAACCACTTTTTCAATCCTATGAAAATGAAAAAGATAAATAACAGATGAAAATAGAAAAATTACAATTCATTACTCACAAGACTGCCAATATAAATTATGCAGAGGGTGCTCTGATGGCTTTGCTCGGTGGATGTCGGTGGATTCAACTTCGTATGAAGGATGCTGAGACATCTGAAATATTGAGTGTTGCAAAACTTATAGAACCTGCTTGCCATCGTGTTGGTGCAAAATTTATTATTGATGATCATGTGGAACTGGTGAAAACAATTAATGCCGATGGAGTGCATCTAGGTAAAAACGACATGCCGATAGAAGAGGCTAGGAATATTCTTGGAAGTAAATATATTATCGGTGGTACTGCAAACACTATTGAAGATATTGTCAATATCTATAAATCAGGTGCAGACTACATTGGTTGTGGACCTTTCAAATTTACATCAACAAAGAAAAAACTTTCTCCCATCATTGGACTTGAAGGATATAAAAAAATAATATCCTATATGAAACAACTACATATTGATATTCCTATTGTTGCTATAGGTGGTATTATTGATGATGACATACTGCCTATATTGCAAACCGGAATTAATGGAATAGCATTGAGTGGATGTATCATAAATGCTGATAATCCTGTAGAAAAAATGAAACAGATAATAAACAAAACTAATACATATAAATAAAAATGAACAACAATATTAAATTATCTTATCCAAATTCAGAGAAAGTATATATTAATGGAAAGATATTTCCTCAGCTAAAGGTTGCCATGAGAAAAATTAATCTTACTCCAACAGTGGAAATTGTTGATGGGAAAAGTATTATGACTCCCAACTCTCCTGTTTATGTATATGACACTAGTGGACCATATAGCGACCCAAATATTAAGATTGACTTGAAAAATGGATTGCCAAAACTACGAAAAGAATGGATTGAAAAGCGCAAAGGAAGCATTAACACTCAGATGTATTACGCAAAACGTGGAATTATAACTCCAGAAATGGAATATGTGGCAATACGTGAAAATATGAACTGTGAAGATTTAGGCATAGAAACTCATATAACTCCTCAGTTTGTATGTGAAGAAATAGCTAATGGAAGAGCTGTTATTCCTGCTAATATCAATCACCCAGAATCTGAACCAATGATTATTGGACGTAACTTTCTTGTGAAGATAAATACTAATATTGGTAATTCAGCAACTTCTTCTAGCATTGATGAAGAAGTGGAAAAGGCTGTGTGGAGCTGCAAATGGGGAGGTGATACTATTATGGATTTGTCTACCGGCGACAACATACATGAAACAAGAGAATGGATATTACGAAACTGTCCTGTACCAGTGGGTACGGTTCCCATGTATCAGGCTTTTGAGAAAGTAGACGGAAAGGCAGAACTACTTACTTGGGAAATATTCAGAGATACTCTCATTGAACAATGTGAGCAAGGTGTAGACTATTTCACTATTCATTGTGGAATAAGACTTAAAAATATTCATTTGGCAGAAAACAGACTTACTGGTATGGTGAGTCGTGGAGGTAGTATTATATCTAAATGGTGTATCACTCACAATGAAGAGAGTTTTCTATACTCACATTTTGATGATATCTGTGATATCTGCGCTAAATATGATGTAGCAATATCATTGGGCGACGGACTTAGACCAGGTTGCACTTTTGATGCAAATGACAAAGCACAATTCGCAGAACTTGATACAATGGGCGAACTGATTGAAAGAGCATGGGATAAAAATGTGCAAGCTTTCATAGAAGGTCCAGGTCATGTTCCTATGAATAAAATCAAGGAAAATATGGATAGACAAATTGAAAAATGTCATAATGCTCCTTTCTATACACTCGGTCCGCTAGTTACAGATATTGCTCCGGGATATGATCACATAACAAGTGCTATTGGTGCTGCACAGATAGGATGGCTCGGAACGGCAATGCTATGTTATGTAACACCTAAAGAACATTTGGCTTTACCTGACAAAGATGATGTTCGTACAGGAGTTGTTACATATAAAATTGCGGCACACGCTGCTGACTTGGCAAAGGGACATCCTGGTGCAGCTATACGTGACAATGCTTTGAGCAAGGCAAGGTATGAATTCAGATGGAAAGATCAGTTTAATCTTTCTCTTGACCCTGAAAAGGCATTGGAATATTACAAAACATCTAATAATATTGATGGTAAATACTGTACGATGTGCGGACCAAACTTCTGTGCTATGCGTATAAGTCACACACTAAACGAACAAGATTGTCTAACTAAATAAGTAAAAAAATGATTGAGACACAAGTTTCTAAGGGTATTATAAATACCTATTTTGAAAAATTACAAAGTAATCTGGACCTTGACGTTGCCATTGTTGGCGGTGGTCCTTCTGGTATTGTTGCAGCTTATTATATGGCTAAAGCGGGATTAAAAGTTGCACTTTTTGATCGTAAGTTGTCACCTGGTGGCGGCATGTGGGGCGGTGCAATGATGTTTAATCAGGTTGTAATACAGAAAGAGGCTATGGATATTATCAAAGACTTTGATATAAATTCAACTCCTTTTGATGATAACCTGTTTACAATAGATTCTGTTGAGAGCACTTCTTCATTGCTTTATCATGCAGTACATGCAGGTGCAACCATTTTCAACTGCTATTCTGTTGAAGACGTAGTTTTTAAAAATAATGTTGTTAGTGGAGTTGTTGTAAACTGGACTCCAGTACTTCTTGAAAAACTTCATGTAGATCCATTGAATATAATGGCAAAATATGTTATTGATGGTACCGGACACGATAGCGAAATATGCAAAACTGTTGCCAGAAAGAATGGTATCAGACTAGACACAGAAACCGGGGATGTAATAGGTGAACGTTCACTTGATGTAATTGCGGGTGAAGAAGAAGTAGTAAAGGGAACAAAAGAAATATATCCTGGATTATACGTATGTGGAATGGCTGCATCAGCTGTTTCTGGTACACCACGTATGGGTCCAATCTTCGGTGGTATGCTTATGTCTGGAAAGAAGGTTGCCGAAATGATTATAAAGCGTATTAAATAATTATTATAAAAACAAAAAAGGCTTCTTTGTCTATTTAGGAGGTGATACACCAATTCCGGCTAAAGACAAAGACACAACGCTACCAGAAAAAGTTTTTTCAATGTCACTAATGTCACTTTGTCACAAACCCTTTGTTTATAAGGGATGAGCGAGTGACATTGAGTGACATTATCGACCTAAAAGTGACATTAAACTCCAACGTACACCTGTTTTTGGTGTTTTTTTCGCAATTATGCTATTTACACCTAGAGAATATCACCCCCTAAATTGACGAAGAACCAAAAAAAGTTTAATATAGCATAATAT
Source organism: Prevotella sp. (assembly GCA_018053665.1). GTDB lineage: Bacteria > Bacteroidota > Bacteroidia > Bacteroidales > Bacteroidaceae > Prevotella. The sequence goes on along the minus strand of JAGPKZ010000070.1, from coordinate 2,122 downwards.
CCTCCACTCATAATATAAACGTCTGATATATAGATGATTAGTGGTGGAGGATAACCTCCACTATCTTCCACAATTTTACAAACTATTTAGAAATATAAAGCTACTAACATGCGTTAATCTGAATTATGGTGAACAATGTGTGTTTAAATATATTTGTGATATTTTTATCCAGTCAGCATCATGTAGATGAGTGTTTCCGTTTTGAAGTGAAATATAATCTATCAATCAAACGTTATTATTCGCAAAATAAAGCAGAGTGATTAGGGCCTAATCACTAAAAAGTTCTTCGTATTTTGTAGAGTGATTAGACCCTAATCACTAAATGATATATCGTAAAATATTTTTTCTTTGCGGCAAATAGTTGATTATAGTAAAGTGATAAATAAACGAGGATATATATGTCGAAAAATAGCTATATCGTAGTTATTGTTATTCATGACATATTATATTTTTAGTTACTTGTTAGTAAAGTATTTCATTAAAACTTACAAAAACGTGGAAGATAGTGGAGGATAGTGGAGGTTATCCTCCACCACTAATCATCTATATATCAGACGCTTATAGTATGAGTGGAGGATATTTTCATGTTTTTGAACTTTCAGAAATTATTTTTTTTCTGTAATAGTCTTTGTTAAATACAAAGTAATAATTAACTTAGCAAAAAAATAAAGTATCATTGATTAAATACATTCAAAAATATGACGATAACAAAAGCAAAATATGATGATCTAGAAATGATTATTCCTATATACGATTACGCTCGCAGCTTTATGACAGACAACGGAAATCCAAATCAATGGATAGATGGCTATCCATCACGTGAAATTATAGCTGAAGACATTAATAATGATAGTTTTTATGTTTGCAAAAATGAAGAAGAAAGTATTGTCGGCGCATTTACTTTTATTATAGGCAATGATCCTACTTATGAAAAAATATATTGTGGAAAATGGTTGAATGATAAAACTTACGGAGTTATTCACAGACTTGTATCAAATGGAACGACTCACGGTATTACAAAAAATTGTATTGAATGGTGCTTAAAACAAATTCAGAATATTCGCATAGATACTCATGCTGATAATAAAATTATGCAAAGTTTAATACTAAAAATTGGATTTGAATATTGCGGAATAATTCATACACATAATGGAACTGAAAGACTTGCGTATCAAATATCTGGAGTATAATATTTATTATTAATTTAAAATTATTCTCTTTCTGAATAATTTAATGCAAAAAAAATATGTATGTTTGCATAATATAAATATTAAAGCTCATTCGTTATGAAGAAAATAGTATTCCTTACAGGTGCCGGAATGTCGGTGGAAAGTGGTTTCAAAACATTTAGAGGTAATGATGGATTATGGGAAAATTATCCTGTAGAAAAAGTTGCTTCGCATGAAGGATGGGAAAAGGACCCAACTTTTGTAACCAATTTCTATAATATGCTGAGACGTAAGCTATGGGATGCAGAGCCAAATGATGGACATAAACTGATAAAAGAACTTGAAAAAGAATACGACGTAACTGTTATCACTCAAAATGTAGATAACCTGCATGAGAAAGCCGGTTCTTCAAAAGTTATTCATCTGCATGGAGACCTTACAAAGGTTTGTTCTAGCATAAATCCATATAATTCTAAATATATTCAACAGTTAACTCCTGAACATAGCCATATAACTCCTGAAACAAAAGCTGGTGACGGAAGTCTTCTAAGACCTTTTATTGTTTTCTTTGGTGAGAGTGTGCCTATGATAGAACCTGCTGCTGAGGAAACACAAAAGGCTGATATATTTGTTATAATTGGTACAAGTCTTAATGTTTATCCTGCGGCAGGACTTATACAATATTGTAGTCCTGAAGTTCCTATATATATTATTGATCCAAGTCCTATAAAAACAGACAACTATCACAATATCAAACATATTGAAATGGGTGCCAGCGACGGAATGAAAGAATTGATGAAAGAACTTAAATTATAAATAAACACTATGATATAAATAATGGAGGATAAATATAATATTTATCCTCCATTATAATTTAACTCAGACTAAGCATCTTTTCAATAGGCTTAACTGCGTCTTTTGCTATTTTTGAATCGACCACAACTTCAGGCCAA
>JAGPKZ010000138.1 GCA_018053665.1 Prevotella sp. | reverse complement strand
CACATCCTATAAACTTTCCGCGCACAACGAATTTTGCGCGTATTTGGGGGCTAATAAGTGCTTATACGAACAATATCGACGGGAATAAATAACAATACAAGACAGCAATAAATTCCTGTCCCATTAGTAATTAATATGCTTAAACTCTATGGCTCAATAGATTCAATAATAGTCTTAGCATCAACCCATTCTGGAGGAGTTTTGTCAAGTACTCCCGCTTGCTGCTTTTGATAAAGAATATCTGTAGAGTTCATTATATCGTACATTGTTCTATCAATAGAAGTAGGACGAGTTCTTTTATGGATTTCCATAACAGCTTTATAACAGCTGTTACGTCCTATATACCACATTTTATAAAATGATGCTAAGTCCTCTGCTGAAACATAATCTACTGTTGGCCATTTGCCTTTATTAGTCCATGTTAAAGCTCCATCTTTAAAGTTTTTAGCAAATGCATTAACAATCTTATCATCGAATTTAACGCCACGCATCATAAATGTCAAAATACCACTCCACTCCTTAATGACACCTTTCTTTATCTGAGCATCAGAAAGGGAATTAATTTCTTTTTTCGTCATTGCTGTAAGTGGTTTCTGTGCATACATATCATTCACACACAACATTCCTGAAAAAAATAGAAACACAAAAGACAAACAAATTCGTTTCATTTTTGGCGAATTTTTAACGAGTTCTCCGCAGGTAGTCAATAGGAGAGTTTGACAATGTTATTATAAAAGAAGTGGGCTGCCGTCCATACATACTCGTTAGGTATCGCCAAACACCCGTATATATACACAGAACGGGCAACCCACCGTATGTGCTGTCCTCTCTGCCTTATATATACTTCTTTGATAATTTTACGATTTCAACAAGTATAAGGCACTTCCTTATTATTTCCAAAAGTTTGCCCCGAAAGACTATGCAAAGATAGTGAGAAAATTCGCATCTTTGCATCAAACAAAATAAAAATGATTACGAGTAATAAAATTCAAATGTATATATCTCAACCATCTGATACGCAATTAGGAATGTATGAGGTTGCTAAATATTCTGAAGAAAACAGTAACTATATTCCGATTAAAGGAGAAATATATCTAACGAAAGCAGTAGCAGATGGACGCGCTAATGAATTGAATAAGGAAGAATAAAAAACTGGGAGGGTATATTAAAAGAGCTGCTCAAAGCAATTCGGACACTTTAAATGTCCATAAATAAACGTTTGATATGATAGGATTAACTTTCATTGGTTCACGTTTTGAGCGCACTACGTCTGGCACATGGATGTTAGTAGCGTACTACATTTGATCGTAGCTCCCCACCTCCCAGTTTTCTTATTATATCTACTTTTCTCGTACCCGATAATTAGCTTTAATATGGCTGCGTTCTGTAATATCATTCAATAATTTACGGATACATAGAATGCCTAAACTATGACCTGATTGGGGAAATTTGCAATGAAATTTTTCTAAAAGCAAGTGTAACCGCAAAGAGTGCTTTTCTTCGTCCTTATAATCAAACTGCTCCTCAAACATAATTTGATTGTTCCGTTCTCCTCTGATGATATTTGACTCTTTACCACCGTACTCTTGTACTTCGATTCAAATAATTGTCCTATTCATATCTGCAGATTTTCATTATTATATATTTAAAAACTTAGGAAGGATACATGGGTGACATTTTGTCGAAATAAAGACATTGGCATACACCTTGTCATTATTTGTAATGGTGTCATAGGTATTCGTTATGCTGAAAATCAGAAATGATAAACGATTGGCTCTTATAGATATTCTCTACAGCGAATGAGAATAAGTGATAACTAACTTTGTTTAACCAATAAAAAAATCATTATGGGCATAAAACCAGGTCCAAAAAGAACTGCTATTTCCACAGGAAAACCTGACCGTCGTCAACGAGACAACAAGCAGACTCCAGGAAATACACCATCTTTGAAACCCCATATTCATAAGAAGGGGGATTAAACTCCAAATAAAACGGATGCCTTATCAGACACTCGTGGAGTAAAATGTGAATGCTCTGGCTCACATCGTACAGTAACACGATAAAGAGTTCCTTTCAAAGCCGCTGTCATTTTGACACTATGACGGTGGCTTTATTATTCCACTTTGTATCTATAACGTACAATATCTGGAAATGTTATATTCCTTTTCAATATTTAAGATTTCAGTTATTATAAATCAGACAAACTCATTTAGGGTAATGTCGTAAATAATCACCTCTCAGATTATGCCGTGCAGCACATGTCGCAAAAATATTTCCAACGAAGAAGTTGGCTCTCAGGCGATATTCGTTCATGAAATGGGCACTTCCGATTTCTCTTTCTGTTCATCGGAGTCTGACGAACCTTATGTGTAATGGTCGTACGGGAACAAGTACTTTCGGTACAGTTGATAACATAAGTATGAGTTATCCGGGTGATCAACTTATCAAGACAGATGATACAGGAACAAACATCACTTTGTCCGCATCAATGAACTTTAAAAATAACTCTACGGCTGCGAAAGAATATTTTTACGACTTAAACGGCAATTTAGCGCGAGATTTAAATAAAAGAATAACAAGTATTACTCATAATTTGTTAAATTTGCCACAGACTGTCACAATTGTTTATACGGCGGAACAGGCAACAAATACGTAGACGTATACTGCCAACTGTAGTAAATTGGGGACGGTACAACAATTGAGCGGCACGAACAGCAAGCGAACGGATTACATTGGCAATGTGATCTATAAAGGCGTAAACGGATTCATCAACCCTCAAGCGGATATTGTTAATGGCGATTATTATATAGATGGCAGTAATACGCCTCTTATTTTTGAAAATAAAAAGAATATAATGCTAACTCCTATAAAAGATATATTAGATGAAAATTCAAAGTGGTAAAATAATTAGTACTCTGCTGACTTTATTTTATGTTGTGGGATTTCTAAAATTAACATCATCATTTTTTTTCAATGAATATGTACCATCATATATGAAAA
>JAGPKZ010000137.1 GCA_018053665.1 Prevotella sp. | reverse complement strand
TCTATATTTTGTCCTTCTGTGATACCAAAATCCATGATACGTCCTGTCTGTTCTGCAGCCACAGTAACTTCTGTCGTTTCGAATGTACCAGTTGCATCATAGTCTTTTTTATCTGATGAACATGCTGCGAACATCGTCGCCATTGAAACCAATATAATAAATCTTCTTGTTTTCATATCTGTTTAAATATTAATAGTTGCCAATATTTTTAAGTTGGTAAATCTCTTTCAGCAGTTGAATCTCGTGCAACGCCTTAGCCTGCTTAGCCTCGCTCTCGGCATTAATCTGACGCAGCATCTCGTTGATGGTCAACGTGCCGTTTTCCACTTTTCGTTCAGCTTTGCTTCTTATGTTTGTACGAAGAATAACGATAGCATCATCGGTATTTATTTTCTCCTTGAGGTCATCTATAACAGATGTCTCTCCGACTGTCTGCAATCTTGTATTGAAAAGAAATGTCTGACGATTACTTTCTATCTGTTGTCTGTTTGCCTCAATCTGTCTTTTGTCATTCTTTCTTGTATAAAGTCCGCCTATATTCCAAGTAAGTTTGGCTCCAGCCATCAACATACTCTTATTTATCATATCCAAACCTGTATTACCCATTAGTCCTGAAACGAACAATCCAAATTTTGGCTTTATATTTACGTCAAGAGCTTTCTCACGCTCATTTTGCAATATCGTCTGAGCGTCAAAGAGTCTCAGTTCTGGTCGTTTTACGTCCATTGATTCTGGCATATCACCAGACGGGCGAGAGAATGTGATGCTGTCGTCAATTTTTTCGCCGATAAAAATGCCCAACATCATAATGAATGAATGTCTCTGCTCTATCATACTTTTCATCTGCTGTTCAGCGTTCAGCTGTTCAACTTTAATAGCATCAATATCGCTTTGATTGGCAATGCCGTTCTTCATCATAGCATCAATGTTTTTCCTACTAAGTGCCAAGTCCTCCTGCAATAGTTTATTCTGCTTAATTTGCTCATCAAGGAGTAATGTTCCAAAAAACATCTGATCTACTCTTGAATTGACATCATACATAGAAACATTCAACTGTTCACTACTCACATTGGCGTCGGCATTGGTTATCTTTTTACGAGAAGACACAGCACCTCCGTCATATACACTCTGCGATACCTGCAACATTCCACCATATAGGTGATTTTTGGTATCAACAGCCGAAGCTATGTTCCCCTTTATCATATCTGTATGATATGTTGCCAGACCAGTTACTGAAACTTGTGGTAGATTTGCAGTAGAAGCATTGGCAATATTATAGTCACGCAACCGCTCAACCAAATCATATTGTTTTATAAGCGGGTAATTGTCATGCGCTTTCTGTCTGCATTCTTGCAGTGTTAGTTGGGCGTAGCATCCTGTGGTTGCCATAATCAGTCCCAAAAGAATCATTCTTATTCTCATATCATTATTTTTGTGCAAAGATATGTTGTTTCATTAATAAAGTGATTATCTTTAATAATTGAAAAATGTTCTTTTTGTACTATAATTCAAAAAATAGGCACAACAATTGGGATATTTTATTATCTTTGAGGCATATTAACTGATAAATAGTATTATATGAAAAGTAATAGACCTATAGAACTGGACTTTGAACGTATACGCGATTATATAAGACAAGGTATATTGGATAATACCGGTGCAGCATATGTTGCTAAGGACTTCGCGATATTGCAGAGTTTCAAAAAACTAAGAAAAACATTTATCACATTCAACCAACCATACAGATTTGACGAACTACGTGTATGCCGTGTGACAAACGGAACAGGAAAAATAACAATAAATCTTATTGATTATATCGTAAACAAAGGTATGATGTTGTTTATCGGTGGCGGAAGCATTGTCCAGCCAATAGATTTCACACCAGATTTCGATCTGGAGGCAATATCAGTAAACGATGAATTACTGCAAATGCTCTTTAGCGGAAGAGTTCCGTCATGCTTAATCAGCGGCGAAAGTAATACTACAATGCCGATGACTGAAGAGGAAGAGAACATATTTCACAGACTTATGGAAGATGCATGGCTAATAATCCATTCAGACCGTCTAGACACAGATACGTTCCTTTGTGTAATGAGGGCAATGCTTTGCATGTATGACAATTTAAACAGCAAAACAGGAGTTAATGGAGAATTACATTCTCACGAACGTGAGGTATTTCTTAAATTTATAAACCTTGTACATAAATTCAGCAAAAGTGAGCGTTCGCTAAGTTTTTATGCTGATAAGATGTGCATGTCGCAACGCTATCTCGGCACGTTAATTAGCAATGCCAGCGATACCACAGCAAAAGCGTGGATAGATAAATCGGTAATCGCCGAAGCCAAGGTTATGCTTAAACATTCTGACATGCAGGTTGCCCAGATCAGTGAAGCACTAAACTTTCCCAATCCAAGTTTCTTCTGTAAATTCTTTAAGCGCTTGACTGCGATGACTCCACAAGAATATAAAAACGAAGTGTAACTTCTTAAGCATAAGTTTGCTATTGTTCTAATTCCGCCAACGCATTGTGATAGTTTAAACTATTTAAGCTTATCCTCTGACGTCTCTTTACTTTTAAGATAATCTTCGAATATCTGAGCGGCCAACTTAACCTTCAATGCACATGGTCTGCCTTTATACTCTTCAGGTATTTCCTGATGTTGTGCAGGACCGTCTGCTTTAGCATAACCTTTCAAGCCTAATATCTCACCACATGTAACAGATCCATACTGTTCTTTAAACTTTTCAGTCATCATCTGTATTGCATTGAATGTAGTTTTGACTTTGTCCTTTTCTTCTGGTACGGAATTGCCGTCTTCAAGTCCTGCCAACACACCCATTCCCATAACAGCACCGCAAGTGAGTCGCTGACGTCCCAGTCCTCCACCAAAAGCGGCAGTGATTTGGGATGCCTGCTCCTTTGAAAATCCGTAACGTTCAGCAAAAGCCACAACCAATGCTTGACCACAGTTATATCCGTTTTTATAATTATCAGCGGCAATATCCGCAAGA
>JAGPKZ010000069.1 GCA_018053665.1 Prevotella sp. | reverse complement strand
ACTATTCATATTGTTCAAGAAGCCTGCCTTTATGTTCGCCAAAACTCCATAAGCACAAATTATGTATTATGCAAATAGCATAATTGCGAAAAAAACGCTAAAAACAGGTTTACTTTAGGGCTTAATGTCACTTTTGCCCCGATAATGTCACTTAATGTCACTCGCTCAGCCCTTATAAACAAAGGGTTTGTGACATTATGACATTAGTGACATTAAAAAAACTTTTTCTGGTAGAGTTGTCCTTGTTCAAGCCCATTTATGAAAGATGCCCCCCTAAATTAACGAAGAACCGTAGAACAAAGGAGATAACTTGGATATATAAATACAAACCAACAAGCAAATACAACCTAAAACTATATTGTAGACAACTGATAAATATGCATCTTATTTGGTATTTTAGTCTGTTTAAAAAATGTTTTAATGTTCTATTGAAAGTGCTTTCACGACAAAACGTTTTCTTTTTTCACGATTAAATGTTTGTGTTTCTTTATTATAATATTGGCTATATTTCTATATCGGATTGATTTTTATCTAGTTGATTTTACTGAATTATTCAATATTATAATTTGTATTTTGATATTAAGAAATAGAAACATTTGTACTATTGTTAGATGCAAAAAACAAAATTGTGCAAAAAAGTTTTCTGTTTTAATTTATAATATGTACTTTTGCTACGTATTTAGTAGCTACCAAAAAATATTTAGATGAATTATGCAATTATTGCAGCAGGTGAAGGGTCACGCTTGGCACAAGAAGGTGTGAATGAACCTAAACCGCTGGTGAAAGTTCAGAATGAGCATCTTATAGACCGTTTGATACGTGTTTTCATGGATAACGATGCTGAGAAAATAACTATTATATGTAATAACCTGACAACTAAGGTTAGTCAGCATCTCTTGAAGTTGGAGGAAGATGGATTAAATGGTAGGCCTGTTCCATTGAACTTTATTGTGAAGACAACTCCCAGTTCTATGCACAGCTTTTATGAACTAAGCAAACTTCTTGATGAAAAGCCTTTTGTCATGACTACTGTTGATACAATATTCAAGGCGGAAGAGTTTGGAAAGTATATATCAGAATTCCGTCACTGTATAAATTCAGGTTATGACGGATTGATGGGAGTAACAGATTTCATAGATGATGAAAAGCCTCTTTATGTAGGTTGTGACAAAGAAATGAATGTAACCGGATTTTTTGATGATAATGAAAACGGTTGCAACTATATATCAGGTGGAATATACGGATTGAACGCTAGAGCACTTGATACTCTGAATGACTGCATGGAACGTGGCGAGAGCAGAATGCGAAATTTCCAACGTGGACTTATCAGAGACGGAAGAAAACTGAAAGCTTTTGCTTTTTCAAAAGTTATGGATATAGACCATGCTGAAGATATTGTGAAGGCAGAGCTGTTCTTGGGACAAGAAGCGCAAGTTTTGAAGTAATATTCTTAACTATACTAGTTATGAAGATAATAGCCGTTAGGCGTGATGATAGATTCTCTCCAAACTCAGTGGAGAAAGACAGGGCTATATTGCAAGCTGTATGCGACAGATTGCCGTATGAGGTTGTCATGATTGATGAATGTAAACTGTCTGCAAATGATGAAGCTGACATATTTCTATCTATGGCAAGGCTTCCGGAAACATTGAATTTGCTAAAAGCGAAGGAAGATGCAGGAGCCGTTGTCGTTAATTCTGCTTATGGTGTGGAAGCATGCGAACGCGGAAGACTTGACAATTTAATGCGTGACAATAATATATCTGTTCCTCCATCAGATGGAGATTCCGGATATTGGCTTAAACGTGGTGACGCGGCAGCGCAGTCTAAAAGTGACGTAGTGTATTGTAAAGATAGGGCAACTCTTGCCGAAAAGGAGGCTGACTTTGTGATACGAGGGATAACAAACTGGATTATTCAGGGGCATGTGCTGGGAGATTTGGTGAAATTCTATGCCGTAAAAGGGGGATTCTTCAGATATTTCTATCCAAGCGATGATGGTGAGTCGAAGTTTGGTGACGAAAAACTGAATGGTGATGCATGTCATTATGCTTTCGATGAACATCTTTTGAAGGCAACGGCTGATAAAGTGGCTCAGATAACAGGCATAGATGTTTATGGTGGTGACGCTATAATAACTGAAGATGGTAACTTTTATATTATCGACTTTAACGACTGGCCTAGTTTTTCTCGTTGCAGAGACATTGCAGCAGACGCGATAGCGAAGTTGACAAATAAGAAAAATAGTTTAAACAAAATAAAAATATAATATAAAGAATGAGTAGTTTTAATGAATTGTTACAGGCCTCTTTTAAGTCAAATGATACAGAAGAGTGGTTGGATGTGCATTTTACACGTCCTATTGGATTGGTATTTGCATTGTTTTGGAATAAATTCAATGTGCATCCAAATGCTATTACTGTATTATCTATATTCTTAGGAGCTGCGGCTGGATACATGTTCTATTATCCAGATACACAACATAATATAATGGGAGTCGTGCTGCTTATTTTTGCTAATTTCTGTGATTCAACAGACGGACAGATGGCAAGACTTACAGGAAAGAAGACATTAGTAGGACGAATGCTTGATGGATTTTCTGGTGACGTATGGTTCGCCTGCATATATCTGGCAATAGCATTTAGATTGATGAATCAAAACATACCGAATACAGATATGAAATGGGGAGTATGGATTTGGGCAGTCATTGTTGTTGCTGGTATTCTGTGCCATTCACCACAAAGTTCATTGTCTGATTACTATCGTCAGATACATCTGTTCTTCCTGAAAGGAAAAAGCGGAAGTGAACTGGATAGTTATGAAGGACAGCAGAAGGTGTTGGCGGATTTGCCTGCAAAAGGATCATTCTGGGCACGTGCCTTTTATTCTAACTACGCTAAGTATTGTCACAGTCAGGAAAAGCGTACGCCTGAATTCCAAAAGTTCTTTAAGCAATGGCATGAAGTTGCAGACAAAGAGGAATACAGCGAAAAGAGAGAACAGGTTAAGAAAGAGTTCCTTGCTGGTTCACGTCCACTTATGCCATATACAAACTTGCTGACATTCAATCTTAGAGCTATTGTATGCTATGTTTCATGCCTGATAAACCATCCATGGATTTATCCGATGTTTGAGATTGTAGTCATGAGTTTTATGTATATATACATGCACAGCAAGCACGAGAAATTGTGCGCGTCACTTATTGAAAAATTGAAATAAATATGATAAAGGGATACATATTTGACTACGGTGGCACACTAGATACAGAGGGACACCATTGGGGTAAGGTGCTGTGGCATTCATACCAAAGGCAGAATGTGCCTGTTACTGAGGAGCAGTTTCGTGAAGCTTACGTGCACGGAGAGCGTACATTGGGTAATCTGCCAATCATAAAGCCCGACTATACTTTTTATAAGACATTGGACACAAAGTTGAGATTGGAGATGGAATATTTGTGCAGCTCTGGCTTTTGGGATGCAGGAGAAGACGAGTTGATGAGCATGAAAAAAGCTGTACTTGATGATGTATATTCATACGTGAAGAAGGTTACAGACCACAGCCGTGATGTGTTGGAAAAACTTCGTGTCAATTATCCAATGGTGCTTGTAAGCAACTTCTATGGTAATGTAGAGGTGGTTATTAAAGAATTTAAATTAGACCACCTGTTTCTTGATATAGTAGAAAGTGCAACTGTAGGGATTCGCAAGCCCGATCCACGTATATACAAATTAGGTGTTGAAAAACTTGGATTGCAACCTGAGGAAGTAATTGTTGTGGGTGACAGCTTTTATAAGGATATTGAACCAGCAAACAAAATAGGATGTAAGACGATTTGGTTTAAAGGTGAAGGATGGACAGATAAAGTATATGATGAGACATTGCCTGACAGGATTATAACAGACATTGCTCAACTATTATAATAAGAAAGATATTAAGGATGAAAGGACTATACAGGACATACGCAACTATTCTGCTTTTGCTTATAACATTATTTGCAAAAGCCCAGATTGTAGGTTTTGTCACCGATGCAATAACCGGTGATACGATATCGTATCCAAGTGCTTCATATAAGGGACAGCATATAGCGGTGAGTGGTGATGCTACAGGAAAGTTTATCATCGAATACCACAATGGTTGGACTTTGACTATCAGTGCAGTGGGATATCAGTCAAAGATTTATAATCTGAAAGCAGATCAGCATGATGTACTGCGAGTGAAGTTGAAACCCGACACAAAAACATTGAAGGAAGTCGTGGTGAAGACAAAGAAAAAACGATATACCAGGAAAGAAAATCCTGCTGTGGAATTGATGAGACGTGTGATAGCAGCAAAGCAAAAAACCAACTTGAGCAATCATGATTATTATCAATATAATAAATATCAAAAGATAACTTTGGCGGTAAATGATATCCAAAAAGCTGATATAGACAGTGGATTCTTTGCCAAAAAACAATGGCTTGTTGACCAGATAGAGACAAGTCAGTATAATCATAAACTGATATTGCCTTTATCAGTAGACGAGACTGTCACACAGCATATTTACAGAAAGGACCCTAAGAATGAAAAAGATATTATTATTGGTCAGCAGAGCAACGGAATTAACCAGTTGTTGGAAACGGGTGATATCCTAAATACAACGTTGAAAGACGTGTTTACTGATGTAAACTTGTATGATGACCAAATACGTCTGCTTCAATATCCGTTTACAAGTCCTATTGGCAAGAATGCAATTGAATTTTATAGATATTATATCGAAGACACAGTATATGTAGATCGTGATTTGTGCTATCATCTGCAATTTCTTCCAAATAACCAACAGGATTTTGGATTCCGTGGTGAATTGTATGTTCTGGCTGATTCGTCATTGCACGTGAAGAAATGCGAACTAACGATACCAAAGCGCAGTGATGTGAACTTTGTGGAAAATCTTAATGTGACACAGGAATACACCAAACTGCCAAACGGTGAGTGGGCGTTGAGCGTAGACGATATGATTGTGGAACTGAAAGTAGCTAGTTTTTTGTCTAAAATGCTAGTCACACGAATGACACGACTCAGTGACTATGCGTTTGATCCGTTGCCGAAACAGTTGTTCAAGGGTAAAGCCGCAACGAAGCGCGAGTCAAATGCAATGATGCGTGACGAGGCTTTCTGGAATCAATATCGAACGGTAGGGCTTACGAAAGGAGAAAGCAGTATGGATGCTTTCATACACCGTATAGAGCAACTTAAAGGATTTAAGTATATCATATTCGGCGTGAAGGCATTGGCAGAGAACTTTGTCGAAACAGGTGATCTTAATCATCCTAGTAAAGTAGATTTAGGTCCGGTAAACACAATGATAACCTCAAATTTCATTGATGGACTGCGTACACGTCTAAGTGCACAGACAACAGCTAATCTGAATAAGAATCTATTCTTTTCTGGATATTTAGCACGTGGTTGGGACAGCAAGAAAAACTATTATGAGGGAACTGTTACATATTCTTTTAACAAAAAAGACTATCTGCCGAGAGAATTTCCAAAGAGAACCATAACATTGTCTTCAACGTATGATATAATGTCACCGTCAGACAAGTTCATGCAAACAGATAAGGATAATGTGTTTACTGCATTCAAATGGACTACGGTAGATAAAATGATGTTCTACAACACTCAGCGACTGGATTTTGAATGGGAGTCTGAGTGGGGAATGAAAACTACCATAGGCTTGAAAACTGAGGAAAATGAGGCTGCAGGCCGTCTGTTCTTTATGCCGTTGAGCAGTGGGAATAATATGACAGCAGAGCTTAGTGCACTTGATGATAGTCAGGTGGGTAGTTTTATTCACAATGGAAAAATACGCACGACAGAATTCAATATAGGATTCCAACTGTCACCAGGTCGTACCTATATTAATACAAAGCAACGTAGAATACCAATCAATCTGGATTCACCTGTATTCTCTGTGAACCATACAATGGGTGTGAAGGGATTTCTTGGCGGTGACTATGCTTATAACTTTTCTGAAGCAGGCATATATAAACGCTTTTGGATGAACAGTTGGGGAAAGATTGACATGTATCTGAAAGCTGGAGCACAATGGAATAAAGTTCCTTATCCATTGCTGATTATGCCAGCTGCTAACTTGAGTTATATTGTTGAGGACGAAACATTCAACTTGATTAACAATATGGAATTCCTGAATGACCGTTATGCTAGTCTTGACATGAGTTGGGATCTTAACGGAAAGATATTCAATAGAATACCTTTACTTAAGAAATTGAAATGGCGTGAGTATATAGGTGTAAAGACTCTGTGGGGAAAACTGACAGATAAGAACAATCCAACTTTGCCTCAAAATGCAATGGATAATACACTTATGTATTTCCCAGGAGGATGTTATATCATGGATCCAAACAGACCGTATGTGGAGCTTATTGCTGGAATACATAATATCTTTAAGATACTGCATGTGGAGTATGTACACAGATGCAATTATACCGGACTTCCTACAGCACAGAAAGATGGAATTAGATTTATGTTAAGAATGACATTCTAATAATAATAAAAATGACAAATATAGATGAAATATTTGTCATTTTTCATTTATTATACTTACTTTTGCACTAAAATGTAAGCAAATATGAGAATCCTTTTAGCAGACAAGCAAGATATAACACGTGCCGGGCTGATGTATATTATTGATTCCATGGAAAGTGTGGAATATAAATATATAGAAGATAAGGCCGAACTTTTTGTGGCGTTGAAAGAAGATCAGGACTGCGTAGTTATTCTAGACTATACAATGTTTGATATTAATGATGCTGCCGAACTAGGTATTCTCAATCAGCGTTTCACAAAAACGCGTTGGCTCATATTCAGTGAAGATCTAAGTCTTGATTTTACAAGGCTTATTATTGCGACATCAACAAAGTTCAGTATACTACTTAAGGAAAGTAGTATGCAGGAGATAAATGAAGCATTATGGTTTGCTATAAATGGCAATCGCTTTATCTGCCAGCGAATGACAGAGATGTTGCTTGCTCCAAATAAATTGGAAGAGGAGATAAATCTCACTAAGACAGAAACAGAGATACTTAAAGATATAGCTTTGGGAATGACAACAAGAGAAATAGCCGAAAAGCGCATCTCTAGTTTTCATACTGTTAATACTCATAGAAAGAATATATTTAGGAAATTGGGCGTTAATAATGCGCATGAAGCAACAAAGTATGCATTAAGGGCAGGACTTGTAGATTCTGCTGAATACTATATCTAAAAAATCCTAATGCTATATAAATAAAAAAGGTTTAAAATTGTCTCACGACAATTATAAACCGTACATTTTCTAACTAACTTATTATCAACTATTCATTATTCATTTAAATCATGATACAAATTTAATACTTTTTTTGTCTAGTTGTTATTAATTAGGCCTAAAAAACAACGTAAACGTTTGCGCATCTGCTTTTAATTTGTACTTTTGTATTCTATAGAAATATCAAAAGACTATCAACCTTCAAATATAATAATGAAACATCGTAGAACTTCTTTAAAAGATCTTGCAGACGAACTTGGCGTAAGTATTGCAACCGTATCTCGTGCATTGAGAAATAGTCACGAGGTGGGGGACGATATGAAGCAGAAAGTAAAAGATTTGGCTAAGAAATTAAATTATCGTCCAAATCCTTTTGCTCAAAGTTTACGTAAAGAAGCTCCAAGAGTTATAGGTGTAATTGTGCCTAATCTGGTTACTCATTATTATGCTGCTGTGCTTGACGGAATAGAGGACTTTGCTTCTAGAGCCGGGTATTCTGTTATCAGCGCAAATAGCCATGAAAGTTTTGAAATGGAGAAGAGAGCAATAGATAATTTCATATCAATGCATGTAGAAGGTATAATTGCTTGTCTGGCACAAGACACGGTAGATTATACACATTTTGAACAATTGTATGAAATGGGAATACCTGTTGTATTCTTTGCACGCACATGTCTTCCCGAAAAGTTCTCACAGGTTGTCGGCAATGGTGATGAAGCTGCGCAGATTGCAACTTGTCATCTTATAGAAACTGGTTCAAAGAGAATAGCTTTTATAGGTGGACCTAATCATCTTGATATGGTGCGTAGACGCAAACATGGCTATCTTGAGGCACTTCGTGAAAATGGATTGCCAATAGAAAAAGATCTTGTGATATGTGACAAGATAGATTTTGATATAGCCAGACAAGCTACCATAAAACTTTTGCAGAGTGAAAACCGTCCTGATGCAGTACTAGCTTTTAATGATATTATAACTTATGCTGCTTTTGATGCAATAAAGGAATGTGGACTTTCAATTCCAGACGATGTCGCCATCATTGGTTTTACTGATGGTGATTCTGCAGCTTTTGTTACACCAAAACTTAGTGCTATCATGGATCAGGCTCATGTGCAAGGTAATAAAAGTTGCGAACTGCTTATGAGAAATATCAATGGCGATCAATGCATATATAAGGAAGTAGTGCCAATGATACTGAAAATACGTGAAAGCTCTGAAAAAAATTAGTGTTTAGACTGTTTTGTGTTTCATAAGATGCAGGTTATTGAAACATTTTATACACTTATGGTACCATTTGATACAACGTTGAAAACATAAAAACGTTAACATCTTTGTCGTTTTGTTTAAATTTGCAACAATGAAAAGCTGGTCATAATCAGTTATCATGAATAACAACTTTTAACTTAACAAATTTAATCAAAACACAAAGTAACTATGAGAAAAGCATTTCTTATGTGTTGCAAGAATCTCATTTTTTGCAAAATTGCGTTGATAGTATTTTTTCTGTCTTCCGCAATTAATCTCTGTGCTAAAACTTTTACAGGTAAGGTATTGTCCTCTTTGGACAGTGAACCTCTTATTGGTGCAACAGTTGTAGTACAGGGTAAACAAGGCGGAACTGTTACCGACCTTGATGGTAATTTTTCTATTGAAGCTAATGACGGAGAAATTCTGGTTGT
The DNA here is from genome assembly GCA_018053665.1 of Prevotella sp. GTDB lineage: Bacteria > Bacteroidota > Bacteroidia > Bacteroidales > Bacteroidaceae > Prevotella. The sequence goes on along the minus strand of JAGPKZ010000069.1, from coordinate 864 downwards.
AAGCTACATTGGCTACATCACTCAAAACGTGAAATTGAGTAGTAGCAACATAACTATTTATCTAAAAGAAAAAGCAAATTCACTTAATGATGTTGTCGTCATTGGTTATGGAGTTCAGAAGAAAAAACTCGTAACAGGTGCTAACATCAATGTCAAGGGTGAAGACATTGCAAAGTTAAATACTTCGAATCCTTTGCAAGCTCTTCAGGGACAGACTCCTGGTATGACAATTATATCACAGTCTGGTCAGCCTGGTTCCGGGCTTAAGGTAAACATTCGTGGTATGGGTACTATAAATGGTAGCGATCCTCTTTATATCATTGATGGTATACGAGGCGATATTGGTTCCTTAAATCCTAGTGATATAGAAAGTATTGATGTATTGAAGGATGCTGCATCTGCTGCGATATATGGATCACAGTCTGCAAATGGTGTTGTCTTAATTACTACCAAAAGTGGTAAGGAGGGTAGAGCAGTTGTTAGTTTTGACGGTTATATGGGGTGGCAGAACAAACCGCGATCAATTGATATGCTAAATGCAAATGAATATAAGGAAATTATGGACGAGCAAGCTGTTAATTCTGGCAAGCTGCCTTATGACTGGACCTCATACAAAAGTATATATAATTCAGATGGTAGTTTAATCAATACTGACTGGACAGACCAGATGTTTAAGAAAAATGCGCAAACAGACTCTTATAATATAGGTGTAACTGGTGGTAGTAGTACTGGAAATTATGCACTTTCTTTAGGGTATATGGACCAAGAAGGTATTGTTGGTGGAAAAGATGTCAGTAACTATGAGCGTTATAATTTTCGCGTAAACTCTGATTGGAAAGTTAAGCCTTGGCTTAAAGTTGGCGA
>JAGPKZ010000136.1:1711-3022 GCA_018053665.1 Prevotella sp. | reverse complement strand
ACGACTAATTAACGACAAGACGTGGAAATTGGACGCTTACTGAATGATATCATGGTATGTGAATGTATCTATTAAACTACCATTTGTTGACTTCAAATTGATCGTCTCCTGCTGTCCTCAACTCTGTGATTTCGCAATTCAATCGCTTTGCTTCTTTCTTGAGAATTCTCAGGAAGTAGTTATACTCGTCTGTAGCATAGGAGCAGACTGTAAGCATTTTGCCCAATCCGTTGATACCAGATTTCTTAGTTCCGAAACGCATGGTATCAAGGAAATCAAGTTCGAGGTGCTCCCAATATTGCATGAGATACGGATTGGCAACATAGAAAGCATCACCCTCTATATATGGAAGCATATCCTGAGCACGCTTTCCAGCAAACTCCTCCAAGCAGTCAATAAACATGTCGAAGAACTCCTCGATCACTTCAAAATCGTCTTGACTAACCACACATCTTGCCATATGATAGCGTAGTGTGGCAAGATAAGTCACCATCGTTGACCATGTATAGTTCATGGCGAAGAATGTTCCATTCTCCTTGGTAACAGGATTAATGACCCGTGTATCTCTCATACCCATGAAGGTATGGCGAATGTCATAACTGAAGCTTGCCAGCATGTTTGACTGAGTAGTTGGTTCTTCAGGATTCCAGCATTTGCCTATAGCTACATAAAGAGTTTCAAGGTCTTCACGAGTACCTATAATCTGCACTCCGTACCCGTGTGTTGTTGGTTTTATCAAAATCATATTGTTTGTGTTTACTCATCGTATATTGTTGCCATTATCCAAGTCTTTTTCATAATCACTAACGAACATTGGCATACCGTAGTCTATATATGACTCCATTTTAGAGATCTTCTTGATACCTGCCTTGATCAGCTCAACACAATCAGCTGGCATTCTGCCATTCTTTATTGTATCAGCAAATCTGCGATAGGTTGCTAACATGGAGTAGTCAGGATCATACATATCATCAAATTCGCCCCAATGCTCATCGGAGATGAAATGTTCACAGCAAGCCTCTGTAACGCAGAAGAACTGCTCGATGGCGGTCTTGTAACACTCCGCATCAAGCAGTTCTTCAACATTGTTCAGAACATACTCATCCATAAGATGGGCTATCTTACTGCACTCCCAGTCTATATTTGGGGAATCGAAGATAATGTCGAACGTATTTTTTATTTCCATGATAAATCATTTGTTGTAAATAGTTATCCTCTTGCCCCATTGTGGAATAAAGAGAAATTTCAACAGCCCTTCATACAACTTCTGCAACAAACCCGAAAGACTATTTATTCAGGTAATAAACTTAC
>JAGPKZ010000136.1:0-1611 GCA_018053665.1 Prevotella sp. | reverse complement strand
TACCTATTGTTTCTGTGTATTAACTCACTTTCCAGATCATAGAAACCGGCATATTCATCAAGGATGGCATTGTTTTGGATTTCAGCCAAGGTGTTTGCTGTTTCCACAGTTATGCCATCGGCATTTTTATGTAAGCTAAAAAAGGAAAATTCAGGCGAATTATCTTCTGGATATTCAGCGTACAGAGACAGCCTGTGGGTTAAAAGATAGTCATGGGTACAGATAAAAATCTGTATTCCATTTTTAGCCAGATTTACCAATAATTCTGCAACCACAGATATTAGAGACGGATTTAAATTAGCTTCAGGTTCATCCCAAAACAAAATACTATTCTCTTTTAGTTCTCCATTAATTACCAGATAAAGCATAGTAGCCATTTTTCTTAACCCTTCGGCTACCAAATGAGCTTCATACTCTTTTCCTTCTTCAATAATATAAAACCGATTGTTTTTCTTCACAACCTGAATATTCCATTTATCCAGTAATGGTTGTATTAATTCTATTGACCTTTCATACGCCTGTCCTTTGAGCGGAGCGGCATTTAATGCTTTTGCTAAATCAAGGTACGTTTCATCGAAAGATACCTCTCTTTTTTCATATAAACTTATAAATCCATCAAACAAAGAAAACATTTCTCTCGGCGGGATATATAAAGCTGTTGGAGCTTTAATATATCTGTTAGTTTCTGTTTTTATCAATTTCATTGATGAACTGAAATTATACCTGAGTATATTGCTGTTTATCTTTAATGAAATATGGGATTCACTGGCATTATTGTTAACAAGACGCCCTAAAGAGTCAGGCTTAAAATAACTAATAAACGCGTCTGTTAATAATTCTCCATATTTATCTTTACTCTGAGATGTGGAGGATTTGAATTGCTTATTGGCTTTCAGTGTAGCCGCCATACACTTCATTATATGAGTCTTTCCGGTTCCATTTTTACCAATTAATACATTAATCCCTTTGCAGAACTGCAACTCAGAATCAGAAAAGCAGGTAAATTTTTTTAGTTCCAATGAATTTATCATAATAAGATTGAAATTTTTATTTAATCCGGATTATTAGCATCTGTATTCTATTTAACAAAAGTACACTTTATTTTTACATAGCTATATAATCTACGGGAAAGATTCTGTTTTACACGTTGGTAAAAGTAAATTCGCAAATTTCTCTTCTTTACCAGCAATGGTGTTGACTAATCGTTGCATCAAGTATCCATCCTCTGCAGAAAAGAATTCATAACTGTAGTCAGGATCCGAACGATGACTCAGGGTAGGATGATTATAGAATTTGCGGATTGCCTCCTCTTTCCTCTTTTGGTATTTTGTGGCGAATAGAGCCAGCAACAATCCTACGATAAAGACGTTTAGAAAGGAGAATATACCTTTCAAATGAGAGGTGAAAGACCAAGATATGAGTCAAACATAAAATCTATTTTGTAAGTATCTTTTAATATTACAATTTGCTGTCTATTGGTGCATTTATCTTGTCTCTTAACTTTTCATCTTTGCTGGCATCAATAACATCTAATGCACTATAATTAGAAGATAGATTTAACCAGCAACGACGAAATAATCTGAGTGTTGTCTGTTCCAAAGCAAGAATCTT
>JAGPKZ010000068.1 GCA_018053665.1 Prevotella sp. | reverse complement strand
AATATGAATAGTCTAGATTAAGTCTTTTCACTACTTCAAGAATATTTGCAGGTGTCTTCATTGATATCAGTTCGTTGCTTACATTTGAAGAAGCACCAAGTAATCCTCCAAAACCTTGCATCATACTCAGTCCGGCAGTAAGTTTGGAACTTGGATTTGCGTCATTCTTAATCATTATCTGTGCAGAACGTTCATAAACTGGATTTTTCAATATCAGATATCCTATTGCCAACAATATACACACTGCCGTTGAAATGATAAACCACAAACGTTTGGCTTTGCAATAATTTAGATATTCCTTAAAAGTTATACCTTGTGTATGTTCATATTTTGTATCTTGCATTATCCTTTTTATTTAAAAACCACTACTGCAATAGTTGTAATCAATGAAGCTATTGAAATCCAGAAAGAAGTTGACTGCAAATTATTTCCGTTTGTAGTAGACTGTCTTTGCCTTGTCTTGTTGGCAGGAACATAAACAATATCATTCTGTTTAAGATAGAATGCCGGAGATGACATCGCTTCTTTTGCTGATGTAATGTCTACTATATATGTTTCTTTTTGTTTGCCGTTATCCCTCACCACCATAATGTCTTGTCTTTTGCCGTATATCGTCATATCACCAGCCATGCTGAGTGCTTCGAGGATATTGATGTTATCTTTGTCAATGCTTATGCTTCCAGGCTTATTTACTTCCCCCAATACAGAAACTTTAAGATTCGAAAAATCCAATGTCACGATAGCGTCCTTCACTCCATACTCTTCAACCAGTTTACTCTTAATCGTTTCAGCTGCTTCAGAACGAGTTTTGTCGCTCAACTTTATCTTCCCAATCATAGGAAAGTCAACCTCGCCATTTGGATCAATAGTATATGATAGTATTTTCTGCATATTCGGTAAAGATATATTAAAGTGTTCTGTAAGAACATCATCTTTACTCTTTACGAATATAGATATTTTATCCCCAGGAAGAAGTCTTATATCCTTTGGAGTTATATTGATTATATCGTTTGCTTTTATATCCTGCATGTAATTAATGTTGTTTGGGGTCCCACATGCTGCAAGCAACATTATTATAGCAATGAAAAATATAGATTTTATAGTTTTTGTCATCAACCTTTGTGTTATGAATACTTATTTATTATATAAATAATAACTCTTTTTTTACATGTTTATTATTTATAAATAACAAAAACATGGTTTTAATTTAATATTGGTATATTATCACCTAATTTTGCTATGAAATACTTGTCATTTTGTGATTTTATCCCTGAGCATAAATGGTTAATCCGACAAATTGGTTGATGTAGTCATGCATTGATAATATTTTGAACTGTAAGTTGTTTGTAAAACAGGTGAAGAATTGATAAAATGCAAAAATAGCTGATTCTATACTTTTCAACCATACTTATGCGTAAAAATATATCTAAATAAATAATGTACACGCGCACGCACGCATATACATTTTCATTTTTTCTAGCGTCTAAGTGTTGACTTGCTGATATTCAGACAATTAGGCGTTGTTTTTAGTGATATGTAGTGACGTTCAAGTGTCGTTAAAACTGGCGTTTCTACGATGAAATGCAAAAATGGTGTTACGATATAGCTGATTCTATTAAATACGACGTTTTTTCGACACTACGAAAATATAAAAAAGCAAGTTAACTTCCTGATAGCCAGTTCGTAGTCACTTAGACGCTTTCTTTTTTGAAAAGCCTATGTAGGGATTTCAAAATATCCGAGCATACAAACATAAAAATCACTGAAAAAAAACAATTCTCAATTTGCGTTTTACGAAGCAATGCATTGCAACATACGATGCATTAGGATGCGTTTTGCGATGTTTTGCATTTCGTTTTTTATCATATTGCATTGCATTGCTTCGTAAAACGTAAAAAAATACGTGGCTAAAACGTAGCTAACCGCAGCTGATATTTTTATTTTTCGGTTGTAAAGTGCTGGTTGTTAACTATATAAGTGATGACGTAGCTGCGTAGCTAAAAAAGAAAATCGCATAGTATATGACAAGAATTTATTCTATGTCCAAAGATAATCAGCTGAAATTTGGATTTAGCAATCAGTTGATTCTCTCATTTTTATTCTTCCATATCTTTTTCTAGGTTGTTGCGCCATAGATATTTCCTAGTTTCATGTACAATTATTCCATTAAGCATTAATAGTGATATTAAGTTTGGTATTGCCATAAGAGCATTCATACTGTCGGCGATGTTCCATACAACACCAAGGTTGGCGATGCTTCCTATGAACACGGCTACGATGTATACAATTCTGTATGCATACATTAGTTTCTTTCCGCTAAGATATTCAATAGCACGCTCTCCATAGTAACTCCAACCAAGTATTGTGCTGAAAGCGAATGTAAGCAAGCCAAATGTAAGTAATGGTGCACCAATATATGGAATCTTGCAGAACGCCTGGTTAGTCAGGGTTGCTCCGTTGGTATAGTCTATGTCAGGATAGGCAAGGATGCTGCTCACTACTACAAGTCCTGTTAATGCACATATAACGACAGTGTCCCAGAATGTTCCTGTTGATGATACCAATGCCTGGCGTACAGGATTACGTGTCTGTGCTGCTGCTGCGACGATAGGTGCCGAACCAAGTCCTGACTCATTAGAGAACAGTCCTCTTGCGATTCCGTATCTTGCCGCCATCATCACTGTTGTACCTGCTGTTCCTCCTACAATAGATTTTGTAGTGAATGCAGAATTGCATATCATCTTTACTGCTGGCCATACGTAATGTCCGTTTACAAATAATATGTATATACATCCAAGAACATATAGTATAGCCATGAATGGAACAAGTATACCACATACTTTAGCGATACTCTTCACACCTCCAAGCAATACAGCAGCTGTGAGCCCACATATAACGCAGCCACTGACTACAGGTGATATGTGATATGTATTCTGGGCAAGTGTGGCAATGGCATTTGCCTGAACTGTATTTCCGATTCCGAAAGCTGCTATTGCCGTGAATACAGCAAAAAGCACTCCGAGCCATTTCCATCCCAATCCCTTTTCGAGAGCATACATGGGACCTCCCAACATCTTGCCTTCAGCAGTCTTCTGTCTGTATTTTATTGAAAGCAATCCTTCTGCATATTTGGTTGAAATGCCGAATACACCTGTTAACCAGCACCATAATACCGCTCCAGGTCCTCCAAGTGCTATAGCTGTTGCTACACCTACAATATTACCCGTGCCGATTGTGGCTGCTAATGCGGTAGACAATGCGCCGAATTGAGATACGTCTCCAGTCGCATTTTTATCTTTAGTTACCGATAGTTTGATGGCAAGAAATATCTTGCGTTGTGGAAAACGTAATCTTATAGTTAGGAATATATGCGTGCCCAACAACAGAATAATCATTGGCCAACCCCATAGCAATGAACTAAGTGTCTCGAAAAAACTGTTTATTACTTCCATTTAGATTGTAAATATAATGAGCTGCAAAGTTATGCAAAATGTCATTATAATACAAATAAATTAGTTCAAAAATAAGTTTTAGCCACTAAAATATAATCATATTGGTTGAAAAAAGGAGGTTTGACTTATCATTTGTTGTAAAAACAAAAGGTGTACTCATTATGTTGAGTACACCTTAAATTGTTATATGTTTATTTTAATTTATTTTGTAGCCAAACATCCATGTTCCCTGCTCCTCGATGATTCCATGCATAGTATGGTATAAGTATGAGATTTACGTTTTTCAGTTGCAAATCTCCATTGGTGTTGCGTTCCAACTCTTGAGCTTCAGTCGTTATTGCGTCAACTTTGAATGGTTTTCCGTCAGCTTCTGTGTTTATGATAGAATAATCATTTATCAGTTTGAATGTAGCATTGCTGTGCAGAAATGTGTTTTGAATGCTTACACCGTCGTTGTCTGCCCATTCTGCGCAATAGACTAGTGGTCCACGCTCAACGGCAACCAATCCTTTGTCATCCTTTACATGGCTGTTGGCTACAACAGTCCTTGGTTGCATGTCGAATGATATTGCGATGTTGTCGCCTTTCTTTATATTTTTAAGACATACATATCCTTGTGGATTTATAGTAGCGTCAACTTTCTTGCCATTGCGTGTAATCATCCAAGATGGGTTGCTGTTGTCGGTGAACTTATACAAATCGCTTGGCACAACCTCATTGCGTATCCATCCAGGAATACGAATCATCATGTTGGCTTTGCTGTTCTTGTTGCTTATGACCTTAATGTTTATCTTGCCGTCCCAAGGATATGCGGTTGTTGTATGGAGTTCCATATCCTTTCCGTTTACTTTCAGATTGGCGTCGCTCGCCATGAACAAGTTAACGTAAACGTCATTATTCTTAACTGCATATACATATCCAGGAATAGAAGGTATAAATCTGCTTAGGTTGCTTGGACAGCATGCACATCCAAACCAAGGTTGACGAGTTGTTGTGCCGTCAGAGTTGAACTTATATACACCGTCTGAAGACAATGGGTTGGGGTAGAAGAACTTACCTCCGTCAACACTCATACCACTTATCACTCCATTATATAATGTACGCTCAAGACAGTCTATATATTTAGACTCTCCATGCAACATAAACAGGCGCAGATTCAGATAGCATTGTGCTATTGCAGCGCAAGTCTCGTTGTAGGCAGTCATATTTGGTAGTTCATAATCAGCACCAAAAGCCTCTCCTTCATGTCTTGCTCCAACACCACCAGTGAGATAGTATTTCTTTGAAACTATGTTTTCCCAAATTTTGTCAATGGCTTTTACGTATGCCGTGTCACCAGTCAGTGCGGCAATGTCAGCCATTCCTGCATACATATATCCTGCTCTTACGGCATGTCCCCATGCTTCAGTCTGTTGAGTTACAGGTTTGTCACTTTGCGAATAGATATTCTTTATACTTGTTTTTCCACGATAGTCAAGAAAGAATTTAGCTTCATCAAGATACTTATGGTCACCTGTTGCGAGATATAGTTTTGCAAGGCCCATTTCTGCTATCTGATGTCCTGGTACTACACAAGCCTGACCGGGTTTAGGACCGACTTCTCTAACAACACAGTCTGCATATCTTCTAGCGATGTCTAAGAATTTCTTAGATCCTGTTGCTTGATAATGTGCTACGGCAGCGTCAAGCATGTGACCAAGATTATATAGTTCGTGACTTAGTACTTCTTCCTGAACCCACCTTTTGTTTCCCGACCAAGGGTGAGGATGTTTCGGATTCATCGTGCGTGCGGTGTACAGATATCCATCAGGCTCTTGTGCTGCTCCAACGATATTCAGCACACTGTCTATATAGTTCTTTAATTTCTTGTCTGGATAAGATTGAAGAATATAGCTCGCTCCTTCGATAGTTTTGTACACATCTGTGTCGTCAAAAGGAAAAATCATGTATTTGTTTACCACGTAGTCATCACTAGGGTGTGCGGCTTTTACGAAATTGTCATATCGATGTTCTGTCTGGCATTTGCTGAAAGCCAAAGGAATCGTTACGTCTTTGGCAGCTTTCAGTCTGTTGCCCCAGAATGAGCCGGTTGAAAGTTTAACTCCTGTGAATGGTACTTGCTGATAAGGGTATCCCGTTACAGCAGGTTGTGCATGCGAACTTGCATACATTGCGCATGTAATAATTGATAGAATAAGTCTCTTTTTCATTTCGGTATTGTGATTTACTGATAAATTATTTGGCGAAGATATAAATAAATTCTTTTGCTTGCAACAATATTGAGGTGTATTTTCAACACTATTTAAAATTTGTGGCTAATCAATTTGATTTATACGATGAAGATTTGATTAGTCCTATAACTCTGATAGCTCAGTATTACCTTATGTAGTTATGCTATTTTAAAATAAATAGGGGAAAACATTTGGAAGTTAGATTAATTGGCATTATCTTTGCACCATACATACATAGTATGATTCTCGGGGTTGACTGGATTTGACGGCGAGATGAGATGGTACGTAAGCACGCGGAGCCTTGATAGTTCGCTCCTAAATCCGAGTTATCACAAATTTAATTGGCGAAAACAATTACGCTCTCGCAGCTTAATCGAATTATAGTAGATTTAGCATAATTCCGTCATTAGATGATGGAACGAGACACTGCTCTAAGGATGTTGTTCCGAATCTGAGGGTAAAGCGGTGCAGGAAAATCGGGAATAGTCATAGTAAGCCTCGTTACTTTGATGAAAATTTAGAGGATAAGGCTTCAGTTGGTGGTCCAGGTCTTGCTGTTGCTCGAAAATTAAAGGCTGGAATAAACGTGTAGAAGGCGTATGGTTTCCTTGTGCGGACGTGGGTTCGAATCCCACCAGCTCCACAAAAAAATGGTTTTCAAAGTATTTTGAAAACCATTTTTTTTATGCCCTTAATAACTTTTTGCTATGTATATTAAGTTTCCAATCATACCTATTTTTGGCAATAATGCTTTTGATTATATAGCGGCTGTAAGGTACGATCGAGAACAAGAGTTACATAATGTAGTATTTCTTTGCCAATTCTATTATGGCATGCAGATTTGGTATGGGTATGCCATGATTGTCAATTTTCAAAAATCTGTTGATGTTATATTGCTCTACGCCTCGGCATCCTCTAGGGTCGTCAATGACAGTTTCGCACAGAACTGGTTCTACTAATAGGCGTGCGCCCTTAGGATATTCGTCATAGTTCTTGATATATCTTTTTATCAGGTCGGTGACCTCGTTGATGTAGGATTTAATATCCTCAATTCTTTTCTTCATTGGTTTCTATATTTTGTTAGACTTTGAATGCAAATATAGCGATTCGCTATTGATATACAAAATGTATGCCTAATATTTGCAGAATATTGTCTTACCTTCACATTCATGTAAAAACAGAAAGATATTTTGACTAAAAGTAATTATTTTTAAATTAAACCTTTTATTCTACCATGCGTCTATACTTTTAGCATCTGACAAGAACGTTATTATACTTGTCAAGATAGCAATTAGTTATTATTTTGGCTTAAAAAAGGGATGACCGTGAGGCCATCCCTTAATTTTTATATATAGATAATCAATATACTTATTTTACAGGAACTTCAAGCAAAGTCTGTTTTAGTAGATTCCAGAATGGAGTGATTGTGGAAACTTGGCAACGCTCACTTGTTGTGTGTGGACTGCGAAGAGTTGGACCCATGCTAACTACATCCATATTAGGATACTTGCCAAGGATTACTGAACATTCAAGACCAGCATGATCTACCTGTACAATGGAATCTTCACCTATTTGCTGCTTATATATCTTCTTAAGAAGCTTAAGAATCTCACTGTCTGGATTTGGATCCCAACCGCCATAGCTTCCGCTAGTTTCGACCTTCATTCCAGCCATGTTGAAACAGCTTTCAAGAGTCTTTATGATATAGTCTTTCATGTCTTCACGAGAAGAACGTGCAAGAATCTTTATGTCAGCTTCACCATTACCGATATTGATGATTGCAAGGTTACTTGATGTTTCAACAACGTCAGGATAAACAGGTATCATGCGCATTACGCCATTATGGCATGCATAAATGGCATCAATAAGATTGTCTTGAATTTCAACAGGTACTTCTGTAGTCGGAGCCTTTACTTCTTCGGCAAAGAATTCTATATTATTTTCAATAGTCTTAAATTCATCATTGAAGTCTTCTTTCCAGTCAGCAACAAGGTCTTTTACTGCGTCGATATTCTCCTTTGGCATAGTGAGGACAACCTCTGCCTGGAAAGGAATTGCATTGCGCATGTTACCACCATTCCATGAAGCAAGTCGTGCATCACATTCCTCAATGGCTTCACGTACAAAGCGAACCATTAGTTTGTTTGCGTTTGCGCGTCCTTCATGAATTTCAAGACCAGAGTGTCCACCTTTAAGTCCTTTTAGGGTTACCTTCAATGCAGAGTCTTCCTTGTCGGTTTCAGCTTCCTTATAGTTTAATGTTGCTGTGATGTCAATACCACCGGCACTACCTATAACAAATTTGCCCCAAGTTTCAGAGTCAAGATTCATAAGGATATCTGCTTTGAGTTCACCTTCAGGAAGATCGTTTGCACCATACATACCTGTTTCCTCGTCAGCAGTGATAAGAGCCTCTACAGGTCCGTGCTGAAGATCTTTAGCCTCCATTACAGCCATAATAGCAGCAACGCCCATACCATCGTCAGCACCAAGAGTTGTACCTTTTGCACGTACCCATCCCTCTTCGTCAACATAAGCCTCGATAGGATCCGTTTCAAAGTTATGTTTGCTTTCTGGGGCTTTCTGTGGAACCATATCCATGTGGGCCTGAAGCAAAATAGTTTTGCGGTTTTCCATACCTGCTGTGGCAGGCTTGCGCATTATAATATTGTTTCCCTTATCAATAAATGCCTCAACGCCTGCACTCTGTGCAAAGTCGAGTAAGAATTTCTGAACTTTCTCCAAGTGTCCTGATGGACGTGGAATTTGAGTAAGTGCATGGAAGTTGCTCCAAATGCACTCAGGCTTTAATTTTGCGATTTCACTCATAATATTAATATCTTAAATGTTTATTAATCATTTGCTATTATCTTTCTTCTTTTGGTAAACGAGAGAGCCAGCCATGCATATAGTCCAAGCAATACTACCAATAGTGTCTGCACGCTGTGTACAATAAGTACGAAATATAATGCGTCAGTTTCTGCCACACCATATAATATGAGCATGGTTTTAACTGCAAAGTGCCATGGACCAGCTCCGTTTGGAGTCGGCACGATAACGGCGATGCTTCCCACAATGAATGTCACAAGTGCACACGACATACCAAGATTTGATGTCGACGTGAAACAAAAAAATGTGAGATAGTAATGCAAAAAGTAGCTTCCCCATATAGCTAATGTGTAGAATATAAAAAGAGGTACATTTCGTATATCCTTTAATGATATGATACCTTGCCATATACCATGCAGGGTTCCTCTCACTTTATCTATAATACAAAGCCTTTTGAATAGATAGTATAGTAGTATTATTACTGCTATACCGCAGATAGCGGTGACAAGCCATCCTGTGAATGAGAAACTGCGGAGTATAGAATGAATGCTAGTTCCGGTCTCATCAAAAAAGCGATTGAATACCCTGAATTGATAAAGAAATGTAAACAGAGCAATGAGCAATACTAGAACAGAGTCTATGGCACGTTCTGAAACTACCGTTCCTATTGCTTTTGGAAAAGAAACGTTGTCGTAGTGTTTTAATACTCCGCAACGGGCGAATTCGCCTATACGTGGTATTACAAGGCTTACTGCATATGACAGAAATATGGAATGAACAGATGTTGAAGCGCGTGGATTCTCGCCTACAGGTTGTAGTGTCTGTTTCCAACGCCACCCACGAAAAGCCTGTGCCAGTATTCCAAAAGGAAACGACAATAACATCCACGTCCAGTTCATTTCTTTAAATAGAATTTTGCTGACACTATGGAAATCAAAGTCTCGATACATCCAATACAATATTGCTCCGCCCAAGATGAGAGGTAGGATAATCTTGAATATTTTGCCTATTAATTTTTTCACTTTTTGTATTTTAAGATGTATCACACCAAAGTTGGTCTGTATCTTTTATCTTGCAAAGATAATGCAAACGAGTGGAAAAGCAAAATAAAACTTGTTTTAATTTTGTTTTCCCGAGTGCAGCTTATCTTCACCGAAGGTAGAGTAATGCAAACGAGTGGAAAAGCAAAATAAAACTTGTTTTAATTTTGTTTTCCCGAGTGTAGCTTATCTTCACCGAAGGTAGAGTAATGCAAACGAGTGGAAAAGCAAAATAAAACTTGTTTTAATTTTGTTTTCCTGAGTTTAGCTTATCTTTATAATTAAAATGCTTTTTAATGATATACCATCA